>CAZKLE010000125.1:0-7704 GCA_964553415.1 uncultured Myxococcales bacterium | reverse complement strand
AGAAACGCAAGATCGAGCTCGTGGTATCGGACGAACTGGTTGAGCCGGTTGTAGAAACGATCAGGCGCGCGGCGCACACGGGTAACGTCGGCGACGGAAAAATCTTCGTCGTCGAGGTCGGGCAGGCCGTCAAGATTCGCACCGGTGAGCGCGGCGCTGGGGCGGTCTGATCGCGCCGCTAGTCGTCGTCACCGCCGCCGAGCCCCTCTACGCCCTCCTTGATCAACCAAGGCACCATGGCTAGCGCCGCCAGGGGGTCGGCCCACCACCAAGCAGCTATATTCTCGGTCGTTCTTGTAGGCCATTACCTTTGCTTCGCCTTCTTAGGTCCGCAGGTGGGGTGGGCCTCGCTCGACCGACAGAACGTTTCGAGCTTTCGGCTTTACGTCGAGAGGGAAGGATTATTCGATAGGTTTTTCTTACGCCCTTTCCCTGGGTTTCGCCGCCTTTGCCCTTCGGCGCTACCGCGAGGAGCGCTCTTGCGGTGCCGCTACACTCAGCGTTGGCGGCATAACGCTGTCGGGTTTTGTAGCAACCGCGGGCTGCTACCTCGTGGGTTGCTGCGGCTCTCCAATGCTGGCCGTCTACTTGAGTCTCTTCGGTGCCGGGTTCCTTCCTTTCGCGAAACCCTTCGTCTTTGTCCTCACTGCTCTTTTCATCGGCGTGGCATGGTGGTGGATGAACCGTGGTCGTCGGACTAGTTCGGGTGAGCCGCTGTCCGTGCAAGGGAGGGGGAATACCGCGGAACGGGCCGATCCGGCCCGGACACCCTCGTAGAACACTTGCCATATATAGCATATGATGGTATTCGCATATACTTAGAGAGTGCCGATGAGATCAATGCTGGAGATACCGACGTGAAAGAACTCAATTTGCGAGGGAAGGCCGAGCTGCTCCGTGTGCTCGCTCACCCCACACGCCTGGCAATTCTCCAAGAGCTGAGCCGTGGCGCGAAATGCGTCACCGACATTCGGCAACTCTTGGACGTTCCACAAACCAACACATCGCAACATCTGCAAGCACTTCGCCAAGCACGAATCGTAGACTTTCACGAAGACGGCAATCTGCGTTGCTATTACATCACGCGGCCGAAACTTGTCTCGTCGTTACTGCGGTTACTATCCGGAGAGTACCCCGTGGTTCTCCGCCCCGCGGAGGCCATTCGCCGCGAAGGTAGGCGCAGAGAAAAACGACAGTCTGTAGCATGAGTTGAAAGAGCTACGGAAACCTACACACACTTTCGCTGAGGTGATCCCGTTATGAAGGCTGAGCTCGTCGAGGTCCACTGAGGTAAAAGTCCGGATGAATCAGCCCGTCGAACGATCCGGTTCTCTGTTTCCAGCAACGGCTATGCCGGACCCCGGCTGGTGGCAGGCCTTGTGGCCACATCCGGACGACGTTCTCCGCGTGCTCGGAGTAAAACCCGGCATGACTGTAGTCGATCTGTGTTGCGGAGATGGATATTTCACGGCGCCCTTGGCGGTTTTAGTCAAAGGACGAGTCTACGCCGTCGATCTGGACGCATACATGCTCGAAAAGGCACGGGCCGAGGTGGCGCGTCTCGGCACGACGGTGCGCCGATGGATCTGTGCCGATGCCACCCGCTTACCGAGTCTCGTCCCGGAGTTCGTAGATTTCGTCCTGCTCGCCAACACCTTCCACGGCGTCCCCGACAAGACAGAGCTGGCTCGATGCGTCGCGGCAACGCTTAAAGCAAGCGGGCTCTTTGCCATTGTCAACTGGCATCCGCTTCCACGCGAGAAGACCACCGTTCTCGGCCAAGCACGCGGACCGAAGACAGAGCTGCGCATGTCTCCCGAGCAGGTTGAAGCGGTAGTAGGCCCGGCTGGGTTTGCGCTCAAACGAGTCGTAGAACTTCCGCCTTATCACTACGCTGTGGTCTTTAGCAGACAATCTAAGGAGCAATAAATGGAACGTTACTGGCCTATGCCTTGGTACGGGATGGTTTTCGGCCCCATGATGATGGTAGGAATGATCATCTGCATGGTCCTCGCCGTCGTAGTCGCAATATACGTCGCACGCTGGCTGGGCCTCGGCCCGACGTTGAGCAATCGATCGATGACATCACTGCACCCGCCGCAACAGAATGCGCTGGATATCCTCGCCGAGCGCTTCGCAAAAGGCGAAATCGAAAAGGAAGAGTTCGAAGAAAAACGGCGGCTACTGTCGAGCTAACGAATGGGAACACCGATGAAGCCTTTGCACGACTGTCCTGGGATCAGAGGGTAAGGTCGATGACTGAGCCGAATCGCACTGCATCTCGTGAAGCCCCTTTAGAAGAGGTCCGACGTCTGTATACGAAGCTCGCCCTCCATCCCGACAGAGATTTTCCATGGGCGAAGGGCAAGGAGAACGCCCGCATGCTGGGCTACGACGCCCAGTGGCTGGAACGGCTTCCTGACCTGATTTGGGAGTCCGCGGCCGCTGTCGGCAACCCGTTCAAACTCGGTGAGATCAAGCGAGGGGAAATCGTCGTCGATCTTGGATGTGGTACCGGCGTTGACCTATGTATCGCGGCGTTACATGTCGGCGCTCAGGGACGTGCGATCGGCATAGATCTTACTCCCGCGATGGTGCGCAAGGCCAATGACATGGCCCGCGTTGCCGGCCTGAACAATATCGAAGTTTATGAAGCCGACATATCCGCCACGCATCTGCCCGACGCGTGCGGCGACGTTGTTATCTCCAACGGTACGATCAATCTGACGGCGCACAAACTTTGCGTCTTTGAGGAAGCGTTCCGGGTTCTTCGCCCAGGCGGACGCCTGCAGATCGCGGACATGCTACGCGATCTCTCGGCCGAAACCGCCGATGAAGCGTGCAGCGGATCCTGGGCTGACTGTGTATTGGGGACGGTTGAACCTGAACACTACGTGCGAATGATCGAGGCGGCCGGTTTCACCAATGTCGAGATCGTATCGTTTACCAGCTACAGAACCGCCGCCACGACGATCGGAACTGAGTTGCGCGCACGCAAACCTGCTAGTACTGACCATGTTGGCAGCAAGGGGGGCGATAAATCATGAAGTCTACGACGGGAATAGGCCTGGCAGATGTTAACGTAGTTTATGACGGGCCCGAGGGAGACCTCTGGGAACTGGTCATGGGTGAACAAATCCACGTCGGTGGAATGCAGTCCTCGATGGATCTTGCCGAAAGGGCCGAGATCGGCGCCGGCCAACACGGAATCGACCTTTGTTGCTGCAGCGGTGCCGGAGCTCGGTTCTTGGTTCGCTTCCGCGATGTCGCCTCGATGGTCGGCGTGGACGCGACGCGCACCGTTATAGAACGTGGCCAGCAGAGGTGTGGAGAGGAGGGCCTCGATGATCGCGTCCGTTTGATGCTCGCAGACGCAACCGACACCGGGCTGCCCGCCGCGGAAGCGGATTTCGTATGGGGCGAAGACGCTTGGTGCTATGTCGTTGATAAGGAAAAACTGATCACCGAAGCTGTGCGTCTGGCCAAGCCCGGCGGCACGATTGCATTTACCGATTGGATCGAGGGCCAGCAGGGGCTCTCCGATGAAGAAGCCGAGCGCGTGTTGCGCTTTATGACCTTCCCAAACCTACAAGACATAGGCGGTTACGTCAGTTTGCTAGAAAATAGCGGCTGCGAAGTTGTATCGGCCGACGACACCGATCGTTTCGCGCCGCATGTCGATCTCTATCGCGAAATGCTCGACAAGCAGCTTACATACGATGCACTACGCATCATCGACTTCGACATGGACGCACTCGAGGGACTGGCAACCGAATTCGAGTTCCTGTCGGGGCTGGCTCATGCCGGCAAGTTTGCGCAGGGGCGCTTCATCGCCATCAAGAAGTAGCCGACGACACCGCCCCTGACCTCAGGTAAACGGCACAAATTTCTCGACACGATTGTTGCCGAAGTCGACTACGTAGACGTTGCCGTCTTCGTCGGTGCCGACATCGGTCGGACGTTCAAATTGGCCGAGCGCGCTGCCGTGTGTTCCGAAAGCGACGAGGAATTCACCGGTCGGTGTAAATTTTTGTACGCGATGGTTCTGGAAGTCGGCGACAAAGATCGCACCGTCCGACGAGACGTGGACAGCCGTTGCAACGCGAAACCAACCGTTGGCGCTTCCCGAGATGTTGGTCGCGAACGGGCCTCCCCACTTGCGAAGGAACTTTCCGTCGGGGCTAAAAACCTGGATACGGTCGTTATAGGCATCAGCGACGAACAGAGTTCCATCTCCGCCTACGGCAACGTCGGTCGGGTAGTTGAACTTTCCGGCTGCGATACCTTTCTCGTGGGTTTCGCCGATCTGAAACAAGGCTTTGCCGGACGCATCGAGCGCTTGAACACGTTGGTTGTAGAAATCAGCGACAAATAGACGACCGGTGCCGTCGACGGCGACGCCGCCGGGTGCATCAAACTCGCCCGGCGCGGTTCCGCTCGCGCCGAACTCATCGAGTGGTTTACCGCCGAGCGAGAACACCTGGATGCGGTCGCTCAGATACTCAGCTACGTAGAGTCTTTTGTCACGAAGAGCCAGATGCATAGGACGAAGAAGCTCTCCAGGCTTGTCCCCCTTGCCGCCGAACTGTCGTAAGAAACGCCCGTCGCGATCAAACACCTGAATCCGATTGTTGCCGGCGTCGCTTACGAACACTTCGTTGCCGGCGACAACGATGCCGATGGGTTGTTCGAACTGCCCGGGATCCGAACCGGCTGTTCCCCAAGCCATGACAAAACGGTATCCGGGCTCTTGCGGTCGTGGAAACCAGCTAAGCGCTGCAACTACACCGAGGACGGCGAGAACGACGACGGCGGTCAGGATAGCCCTCCATCTTTTCGCCATTAGAAGATCACTCGAAAGCCGCTGGTAACGATCAGATCGTTCTCCAGCGCATTGCCGTTCAGGTCTTGGGCCACCGGAAGCTGCACGGCTGTCTCCAGGATCCATCGTCTGGTGACGTACTGCAGGCCGGGAGCCAGAAACCAGCTCGTTCCGCCCGAGTTGGGGTCGTCGACACCGGCGGCGCGGTTCTTGGCCTGCTGGAGCACATTGCTTTCAAGCACCGCGTAAAGAAACGCCGGCACCCCGCCGCCGGGCAACGAAAACGGGGAAAGCCGATATTGAAACGACAAATCGAGCCGCGTGACGTCGCCGATCTCGAAGTTGTTGGCCGCGGTGTTGCGTTTGTAGGAAGCCGAAGCGTCGAATTCCCAGGCGAGCTTCTGCCAGGTAAATATCGTACCGACGATCGGATCCCACGAACCCGAGCCGAGTTGAAGAGGCTGAGGCAGACGTCCGAGGCTGTCCTTGGTGTCGTCCTTACCACTCGGCACTTCGATGCCGACGAAAGGCGCCAGGCGAAGCGTTTCCTGGGGCCTGTCCCACTGGCCGACGGTGTAACGAGCGAGAAAACTCAGGTCTCCCAGGCCGGCATCGCCCCGGGTTCGCCGCCCGCCGGTCGTATTCAGGCTCAGCCGCTTATCCAGATAAGGGACGATGCCGAACAAAGCGAGTTTTTCGTTGGCTCCATAAACGAACACGGTCGGAGCGGCCCACACAGTGAGATTGCGATTCATCGCCGTCCCATCGCCGGTGGACTGAAGAAACTTCCCCTGCCCGCGCACGATGAGTTCGCCCTCGTGGACGGGAAGCGCCGTGTTCGTCGTGATCGGCCCGGCGAACGCGGCCGGCACGAAGACAATCGCGACGAGAAACACGGCGTAGCCAAGTACGCGAAGCATGTTTACCGCCATCTACTCACCCACCGGCACTTGCGTCGACGAGGATGCATCCCCCTCGCCAAGCTTCTCGACAGCGTTCACCGACAGACCCGTCGAGCCGTCGTCGCGTTGGCGCAACACACCACGGACCACGATCGGCGCGTGGCGGCGGTTCGCTTGTGCGAGAAGCCGCTCATGTAGAGCCTCAGCGGGGCCATGGTCCGAAGCCTTTCCTTGTCGAGAAAGAAAGTACGTCCGCTCGGAACCGCGCACGCGCAGTATCACCGAGCCGTTCTCGATCACGGGCGTGCCGATCACGGTCGCGCTGACCTGACGCGGCGTAAAGCCCGCTTTTTTGACTGCGTTTCTGACCTCCGCCAGCGTCGGCACCTTACCCTCGACCAGGGTAATGCGTGCCAACCCGGTCTCGAGATCGACGTTGACATCACGGATACTATCGACGTTGCGCAGTTTCTTCTCGATCCCGTAGACGCAAAACGGACAGGCCAGCCCGTCGACCTTCACGCTCATTTGCGACACCTCCGCCGTTGCGGGCATCACGCCGAGCAACGTTGCGGCAACCACCGCTAGGAGCAGAAAAGCCGTTCGTCTCTCCATCACGTCAAGAGATCCTCTGCCCGAGACCGGCTCTGCGAAGCGTATCCGCATCAACACCCCTTCCCGAGCAGCACTCGGCGAGCTTGCCGTCGATGAGTACGGCCGGGATGCTTCGAATCCCCAGCGTGTTCGCGCGCTGAGCCACTTCCGGAGTTTTCATGTCCAATACGCTGACATCACAGTCCGGGCAGGTCATGCTGTTGACCAGAGAGACGGTCTCGTCACAGACCGAGCAACCCGCGCTGAAGATTTCTACTTTCCGTTTCGTGTTCATGAGTAAGTTCTCCCTATCCAGTGCGCCTGTTTCTATTTTGACTCCTGCGCCACGCACGCTGCACAAGAACGGGCCGAAGGCTTCGGCCATGCATTCCAAAGAGAAGCTGTAACCAACAAGACAAGACCGAAATAAAGGACCGAGTCCAAAGACAACGTGAATTTTCCGGCCAAGGCCAGAGCCGAACCGAATACGCCAAGATAAAAGGGACCAAAGCCGCGCCTCGAATTCGCCCTATACGCCAGGCTCGCTACGGCTACGAAAAGAAACGTTCCCGTAGCGGCGAGCAGGTAGGTCTTCTCGAGAAGAAAACCGAGTCCCAACGCGCTTATGACCCCGGCATAGGCCGGCCAACACACCGGACACACTCCTAGCGGAAGTAGTAACGCGCCGAATCCGGGGACCGCGCCGACCCATACTCGCCAGCGCACCGCGATGCTTTTGCCGATAGTTTTCATCGGGCTCCATCCTTGTCTAGAGACTCGAGGATCGAGCAGCTCTCGACGGGACCACACCCCGAACAACTATCGACGAGCTTCGCCAGCGACTTTCGCATCGCTCTCAGCGAGCGAATCTTCTCGTCTATGTCGATCAGTTTCGCCGAAGCCCGTTCGCGTACGGCGGCGCTCTTGGCGCCGGGCTTCGTGCGAAGCGCCAGCAGCTCTTTGATCTCTTGGAGCGAAAACCCCAACTCCTGGGCGCGCTTGACGAAACGAACGGCCTGAACGGTCTCTTTCGGGTAGGCTCGGTAGCCCGACACGGTACGCGGCGGCTTTGCCACGAGCCCACGCTTTTCGTAGTAGCGAAGGGTATCGATGCAGACAGCCGCCTGCTTGGCGACCTCTCCGATGGTCATTCCCGTCATCTTGCTCCGTCCTCTCATTGGCTACTCTACACCCTAGACCTAGGTCCGGGGTCAAGCCATATCTTGAAAATTATTCGTGATCGAAGCGATTCTAGGGCGCTGCCGATAGCCCAGCGAGCGCTAAACGACGTCGAGACGGACCACGCGTTTCAACGCCACCAGCAAGGGAACGGCTAACCACAACAGCCACCCCGTGAGCAACGGCGCCCAGAGACGCAGGCCGTCG
>CAZKLE010000124.1:0-7728 GCA_964553415.1 uncultured Myxococcales bacterium | reverse complement strand
AAAAATCGGGGTGAGAGGATTTGAACCTCCGACACCCTGCTCCCAAAGCAGGTGCGCTACCAGGCTGCGCCACACCCCGTCGAGATCCGATTGTCGCGTAGGCCTCGGCTAGTTTCAACAAAGACCACCCGATAGTCGACCGCCTTGCCGAAGTTTCTCGAGTAGGGCCCTCACGGCGGCTGCACGATGGCTGCGCTCGTTTTTCTGTCGCGTCGTCGCCTCACCGAAGGTGCAGCCGAGATCGTCCCGGAAAAAGACGGCATCGTAGCCAAAACCATTGCGGCCGCGCTCTTCATCAACGATGCAACCTCTACAGCTGCCTTGCGCAACCAAGCGCTCGCCGCCGGGGAATACCAGAGCCAGCGCGCACACGAACGCCGCGCCCCTGTCGATCGGCTCTCCCTTTTGCGATTCCAAGGCCTGCAAATCTTCGATCACCTTTCGGTTGTTGGCGTGATCATCGCACGACGGGCCGGCATAGCGCGCGGAAAACACTCCCGGCTCCCCGTCCAGCACATCGACCGCCAGACCCGAATCGTCGGCCAAACCGGGCAAGCCCGTCGCCTCCACCGCAGCCTCGGCTTTGAGGACCGCGTTTTCCATGAAAGTGCTTCCGGTCTCTTCCACCTCCAGCTCAATACCGTGGTCAGCGGGCAGCGAAAGCTCCAGACCGCTACCGTCACAAAGGAATCGGAAGTCGGCAAGCTTGCCGCGGTTTCCCGTTGCCAAAACAACGCGAAGGGTTCGGGTGCCGCTCACCCCCGGACCGGGCCGGACACGAGCGTCATGGCAGCCGTCTGCGCATCGAACAACTCGCCGATACCTTTCCAGGCCAAGGCCGTCATGGCATCGAGCACGCGTTTGGAAAACGTAACTCCCTCGGCCGTTCCCTGCAGCTCGACAAATTCTTGCTCGGCCGTCATGACGACGTTCATGTCGACTTCGGCACGCGAGTCCTCGGCGTAGCAAAGGTCGAGCAATGGCGTAGCCTCGACGACGCCGACGCTGACGGCCGCAACCGCTTGGCGCAAGGGATCGCGCTCTATCGAGCCGCGCTCGAGCAGACCGCGGCAGGCCAACGCCAAGGCTACGTAAGCTCCGGTAATCGAGGCCGTGCGCGTACCCCCGTCGGCTTGAATGACGTCGCAGTCGATCTTTACCGTACGCTCACCGAGCCGATCCATATCAACGACGGCGCGCAGACTACGGCCGATCAGGCGCTGAATCTCCATGGTACGTCCGCTCACCCGCCCACGCGCGGCTTCGCGATCCATCCTCGTATTGGTCGAGCGCGGCAGCATGCCGTACTCGGCCGTTACCCAACCCCGCCCGCGGCCGGCCAGGAACTTGGGTACGCCGTCCTCAACCGAAGCAGCACAGATCACCCGTGTCGCCCCCATCGAGATCAGCGCCGAGCCCTCGGCGTGCTCGAGAAAGCCCGGCTCAATGGATACCTTTCGGATTTCGTCGTTCTCGCGACCGTCAACTCTTTGGTTCGACATCGGACTTCCCGTTACTCTTTGAACTGCGGCCTGCTGTGCCGTGTTACCCCTAAAGCAAGACCCGGCGCTCATTGCGCCGACGAGGCTACAGCTAGCACGGGCTTCTTGCGCCAGCCAGCACGGCTGCTGCTGCGCCCACGCGCATAGCAACTCGGCGACGGTCGACCCGCCAGACCCACATCGGGTCGTAAAACTCACGACACCGGCGGTTTTTTCAGCGCGGTGCGGCGCGCGGGTGTTATTTTCGTACGGGTAACAATTTGTCACCCCATAAACCGGCAGACAGCGACTGGAAGGATTCATGACACCGAAAGACACCCAGATCATCGGAACCCACCCTTTGATCCAAAAACTTCACCACCTGATTCAGAAAGTCGCCAAAACAGAGGCCACGGTTCTCGTCACGGGCGAAAGCGGCACCGGCAAGGAGCTGGTCGCGCGCAAGGTCCATGAACAGAGCAATCGCGCCGATCAACCCTTCGTTGCGGTCAATTGCGGCACGATCCCGGGTGACCTGCTCGAATCGGAAATGTTCGGGCACCAGAAGGGCTCGTTCACCGGAGCGATCGGCCATAGGCCGGGCATGTTCCAACTGGCCCACGGTGGGACGATGTTCCTCGACGAGATCGGCGAAATGAACCCGATGATGCAGGTCAAGCTCTTGCGCGTGCTGCAGGATCGCGAGATTCGGCCGGTCGGCGCCGACATGCCGTTCAAGGTCGATGTTCGCGTAATCGCAGCCACCAACAAGGACCTGACCGCCGAGGTGGAAGCACGACGCTTCCGCGAAGACCTCTTTTACCGTCTGCAGGTCATTCCGATTGCACTCCCCTCGCTTCGCGAGCGCCGGTCGGACATTCCGATCCTCATCGAACACTTCCTCGGTATACATAACGACAAGCGCCCCTACGCGATTTCGATATCGGAAGAGGCAATGGTGTTGCTCTGGGAGTACGACTGGCCGGGGAACGTACGTGAACTCGAAAACACCATCGAACGCCTCGTCGTTCTCTCGGACGCCCCCGTCGTGCGACCCGACCACCTGCCGAGTAACATCCGTTCCTTCCTTTCCGAGAAAAAGATTCCGCGCCCCAAACTCAGCGAGGAAGGCATGGACCTGAATACCGCCGTCGAGGAATTCGAGAACCGGATCATAGACGAAGCGCTGCGTCGCACCAAAGGCAACAAGCAAGCGGCGGCGCGGCTTCTCGGCCTCAAACGCACGACCCTCGTCGCGAAACTGCGGCGTAAACGCGGTGCCGACTACACCGTTCCGCAAGCCTACAACTATTGAGACACGGCACCATGAACACCAACACGACAGCCCATCGCCCCACGGTATTGATCACCGACGACGACGCCGACGCGTCGCGCGTGATCGTCAAACTTCTCAGCAAAAAGGACTACCGCCTGCTCACAGCCGCCTCCGGTCCGGAAGCGCTGGAAGTGCTGGCTCGCGAAGAGGTCGACGTCGTCGTACTCGACGTGATGATGCCGGGTATGGACGGCCTCGAGGTCTGCCGGCTGCTGCGCCGGGAACCCCGATACACAGAGCTGCAGATCATCCTCTTGACCGGCTTGGATGACTTCAAGACGCGCCACGAGGGCATGAAACTGGGCGTCAGCCAGTTCATGTGCAAGCCGTTCACGCGCCAAGACCTCGTCGAGCGTATCGAGGCTCAACTTCGTGTTCGCCGTCTCTCCCGTGAACTCGACACGATCGAGACGCGACTGAGCTGAGACCGCCTCAATCCGCCAGAAACCCGAGGATTACCTCGTTAACTTCGGCCGGTCGCTCTTGGTGCACGAAATGGCCGGCGCCCTCGATCAGCGCCTTCTGCAATCCCGCCGGGTACGCGACTTCCATGCCATCGCACAACTCGACGCCGATGCATTCGTCGCCGAGACCGTGGATGTGAAGGGTCGGAACCACGATCGCATCGGCGGCCCAACGGCCCTGCAACTCCGCCAACTCGGCCGAATGCAGACTCGGGTCGTATACGGCCTTGTAGTACGCCAAGGCTGCGTGCAACACGCCGGGCTGAGACAGACACCGCAAAACCGGCGCGATGTCGTCTTCGCTGTAACGCCAGCTCGGCGACCAGTCGCGCCACAGTTCTCGGATAAAGCGGAACTCGTCGGCGGCCACGAGCGCTTCCGCAACCGGAAGTTGGAAGAAATACTGGTACCAGAAACGTTTTTGCTGGCGGTAGCTCGACATGATCGCAGCCGGCATGGACGGACTGCAGGGCAAAGCGACGGTGATCATCTTGTAGATCCTTCCTGCATCGATCAGGGCCGCGAACTGCACCGCCATCGCTCCCCAATCGTGACCGAAGAGCACCGCCCTCTCTTCGCCGAGAGAATCGATTAGAGCAATCACGTCTTGGCCCAAAGCGGCGCCTTGGTAGATTCCGTTGTCGGGAATCGCGCTAGGTGCGTATCCTCGCATGTAGGGGGTCACCACCCGATAGCCTGCGTCCACCAACGGTTCGATCTGATGACGAAACGACTGCGGCGTGTCCGGGAAACCGTGCATGCAAAGCACGAGCGGCCCCGAACCGTAGGCCGACGCCGGAAACACCAATCCGTTGGCTCGGAGTTCGAGCGACTCGGACTTCATCCTTCTTCTCCACGGCCGCGCATGGCCGGATTGAGCCTCGGATCGTTGTAGGCTTTGAATTGCCGATACACCTTGAAGTATCGGCGGCCGGCCCTGCAGTCGGCCAGCAGGCGATCCAAGCAAGCCGCCAAGTCGACGCGTTGTTCTTGCAGGACTTCGAGCTTGGCCGCACATTCGTCGGCCAGCTCGGCATCAGCGGAGTCCTTTGCGGAAGGCGAAGCGAAGCGTTGGGCATTGATAGCCATATGATGAATCTTCAAAGCCAGGATCGATAGCCGATCGATCATCATGCCCGCGGTCTCCGCGTTTTGTTCGCCGGTGGCCTGGCGCTCGCCGTACAGCTCGGCCAGAAGCACCTCGTCGATGCTTTCGATCAAATCGTTGCGTTGTTGGTTGGTACGGTCGATGCCGCGTTTGGTCTCGGCGATGTAGACATCGGTCGCGTCCCTACGGCGCGCCTCGTCCTCGAGATTCCACAGCCGGTAGTTGCGGCGGTGCTGGTCGAGAATCCCTTGCTCAAGTTCCGATCCGCAGGCCGGATCGGCGGCCGAGTCGTCGTGCGCATACCAGGCGGCCAGCGCTTCGTCATGCAATGCTACGATCCGGATCGCCGGCGGATAGCCTGTCTCGCTCGTCCCGCTCATCTCGCGGAGAACCTAACAGCGTTTGTACGGCATCGAAAGCCTCGGCGACGGTAACCTCGGAGACGACCTCGCGCGGCTGTTTGCTCGCGCGCACCCCGCGCTTGATGTAACGCTCGGCGCGAAGCACACGATGGGGAACCGGGCCTAGGGGTGCGAAGGTACGCACCGGCTTCGGACTCGCAAAGCTGACCGTCGGCACGCCCTGCATCCAAGCCATATGCATAGCGGCCGTATCCGAACCGATGTAGCAGCGGAAACGCGAGATCATTGCCATCATCTCCGGCAGCGACGTCGGCGGAGCGAATCCCACGCCGGCGGGCTTTTGCTCGGCGATGGCGGCAACGATGTCGGTCTCGTCGGGCCCCCAAAACACCGTCGAACGTAGCCCGGCCCCGCCGAGCCGGGCGAGCAGCTCCACCCATTTTTCGCTCGGCCAGCGATCCCGCCGCCGCCCCTTGCTGGTGCCCGGGTATACCGCAAGCTGGGGCTCGCCGGCCTCGACATACCAGCGGCGCGCGCGATCGCGGATACCCGGCGCGACATAGAGCCCCGTATCCGCGGGATCAAAGCTCGTGTCGAGATCGAGCGCCGACAAAAGGTCGAGAAATCGCTGCACACGATTTTCCCATGTATCAGTTAAAGATATACGCTCATTATTAAACAACCAATTGAGCTCACCTACGTCCTTGCGAGCGTAGCCGATGCGAGTCGGCGCACCGCTTAGACGGCCGATCAGACCGCTCTTGGCGCGCCCGTGAAAGTCCAACACCACCTCGTAGTTCTGCGCGCGAACCTCTGTGACCAAGCGACGCATTTCGGCAAAAGCGGCCGCAAAGCCGCTGCGGGCGGCGCTGCGGTCAAAGACGTGAAAGGTACTGACGTTGGGATTTCCTTGCAGAACGGGCAAGACGGAACGATCTACGCACCAACCGATACGGGCCAGGGGCAGATCGCGACGCAGGCGCCGAACCGCCGGCAAGGTCCGCAGGCAGTCCCCGATGGCCCCAAAGCGTACGACGAGAAACCGACGGGACTGCTTGGCTGCGCCCGGAATACTCGAATCACCGCCCATGACCGATCACGTTAGACGCTATCGAATGCCCGGGTGCAACAGCGGCCTCGGGCATAGCCCCCCGTGTTTTGCAACGCCGCCCCGCCCCGTCTAAGTAAACGCATGGCTAGTGTTACCCTTCGAGGCAATCCTTGTAACCTGAGTGGAACCCTTCCGGCTGTCGGCGATCAGGCGCCGGAGTTCAATCTGACGAAGTCGGATCTCTCACCCGTCACTCTCGGGTCCTTGGCCGGTAAAACCAAGGTAATCGTCACCGTACCGAGCCTGGACACACCGGTGTGCCAGACCGAGACCCGCACGTTCAACGAGAAAGCCGCCGCTCTACCCAATACCGAAGTCTTGGTGGTCAGCGCCGACCTCCCCTTTGCCATGAAACGGTTTTGCGAAACCGAAGGCATCGAGTCGGTCACGGCATGCTCGGACCTGCGCGACCGCGATTTCGGCCAACGCTACGGCGTGGCCATCGCCGACGGCCCTTTGCAAGGAGTCACCGCGCGTGCGGTATTCGTCGTCGATGCCGTCGGCAAAGTCGTCTACTCGGAACTGGTGCCCGAAATCGGCCAGGAGCCCGACTACGACGCAGCTTTGGCGGCCGCCAAAGGTTGAGCGCTGCCGCCTGCGGGAAACTACCGCCTACTGGCGAACAACGGTCCCGAGTCACCGGCCTCTGCGTGGTCGAGCACGTAGCGGACCTTTTCCTCGGTCGAGCCGGACGCGTAGCCCGTGAAGGGATGCGTCTCGCCTTTTGTAACCGCCATGATCGCGTGCACGGGACGATAGACCACCCAATCCAGGACGAGGCCGGCTAGATACAGAGGCGGCTCGGCCACGCGCAGGAAGTTGTCGTCACGTCCGGGCACGTAGCCGGCCGGCCATTCGGCAGCGGCGGGCGCCGCCATCGTCAAAACAAGTGCGGACGCAACCAACGTAGCCGCACAAGTGCTCGTAAGTTTTTGGGTTATGAATCGGACCATGGGGACCTCCGTGAGCTTGAATGCTAGCCCGCTCACCGTTGCGTGCCTAGAGGCCTTCCCCACGCCGAACCACCCAGTTGGGTGGGCACAACGGCATTGACCGCGACCCTCGCAGTCAGCCTATGCAGCAGTCCCTATGCGAGATCTTCGCTGCGAGCGTCGGCGAAGATCTCGAGGCGATCGTATATGCCTGTCGCGGCCGCCCTGGAAGCCTGCCCTGCAAAGCTCACCATGCCGAACGTAAAACGCGTCACACGCCCGTCCGCGAGCACACGCCAAACCGGAACACGAGCGCTGATCCGACCGTAGCGTCGCTCGCCGGCACTGGTCTTGATGCTCAGCGATGCAGCGTCGCTTTCGTCGAAAACCACGGAACGCGTCAGCTCCCGGGCGCCCGCCCCTGTAAGCATACACACCCGCGCGCTCTCGGCGACACGGACGTCGTCCCGGCGTGATCCTCGCTCACAGACGGCGGTCGAGATTCCGCGGTACACGACTCCGTCCAAGACGATGCCGTAGCGCAACTCACGGAAAGGTTCGACCATGCCCTTGACCATTTTCGCTTCCAGTTCCATTTCGGCCTCAACCAGCGAAGCCCCCGCCAAGCCGATCTCGAGATCTTCGTAGGCGCGATGGGTGGGATAGGCCACCATCGTGCCGCGATAGGAGACAGACCAGGATTGATCGGCACGAACGTGCCAGTACAAGCCGTGATCTTGGTAGCAGCCCGCGCGACCATCCCACTCGCCCTCGCCGACAAAGAGAAACATGCGACCCTCGGGCGCGACAAAACACACCCGCGCAGCCATCGATCGGGATCCGGTCGCCTTCACACCCGCGAACAAACCCATACCGTCGACTTCGATGACCGATTGGAGAGCGTATCCCGACTCCGACACCGCTGCCGACGTTC
>CAZKLE010000123.1:0-7784 GCA_964553415.1 uncultured Myxococcales bacterium | reverse complement strand
TGAACGCCATAACACGCATGACCGATTTCATTCCGCGCGCGCGCGTGAGTGGTTCCATTCGTATCGACGGATGCGAAGTCCTGACGATGCGCAATCCGACCTCGTTGCGACGCCGTATCGGCATGGTCTTCCCTCTTCCGGTCGGGCTGCCGATGTCGATCTACGACAACGTTGCCTTCGCACCACGCATGATGGGCATACGAGCCAAGTCGGAATTGAACGACATCGTCGAGCGCTGCCTGACGCAAGCGGCCTTGTTCGAAGAGGTCCGCGACCGCCTCGACGATCTCGGCACACGTCTGTCCGGTGGCCAGCAACAACGCCTGACGATTGCCCGTGCCCTTTCCCTGGACCCCGAAATTCTTTGTCTCGACGAATTCTCGATCGCCGTCGATCCGGTAACGACGATGAAGATCGAAGAAGTACTCAAAGATCTGCGCCAACGCATGACCATCATCTTGGTCACCAATCTCGTGCTGCAGGCTAAGCGCTTGGCCGACCGCACCGCTTTGTTTCTCGGCGGACGCTTGATCGAGGTCGACAAGAACGAGGTGATCTTTTCGCGTGGGACCGCCGATCAACGTACCTTTCAGTACGTGCAAGGTCTGTTTGGATGACGCCGGCCTCCGAACTCGCCGTCCGTACCGAAGGACTCAAACTGTCGTACGGCAATCACGAAGTTCTTCACGGGCTGTCACTCGGCTTTCGCCGCGGCATCATTACCGGCCTGATCGGCCCCTCGGGATGCGGCAAAACGACGTTGTTGCGCTGTTTCAACCGCATCAACGAGCGCTACGACAACGTACGCACAGCAGGGGCGGTGTTCGTTCGCGAGCAGAATATCTACGAAGCGGGTGTCGATCTGATCGAGTTGCGAAAAAGCGTAGGCATGGTCTTCCAACGGCCCAACCCATTGCCGATTTCGATCCGCGACAACGTTCTGTACGGCTATAGGCTGCACAGCGGACGTAAGGATCGCAGTAAGGCGCATCAGCAAGAGGCCCTCGAGAGCGCGCTTCGAGCCGTGGACCTATGGGACACGCTTTCGGACCGGCTCGACCGGCGGGCCACCGAATTGCAACTCGAGCAGCAACAACGATTGTGTATCGCCCGTTTGCTACCGCTCAAACCCGAGATCATTCTGATGGACGAGCCCTGTTCGGCACTTGATCCGGACTCCACGGCCAGAATCGAAGAACTGATGCGCAGACTTCGCGGTGATTACACGATGATCGTGGTAACCCACAACATGGCGCAGGCCAGACGAGTGAGCGACGAGTGCGCCTTCATGCTTCTCGGAGAGATCGTCGAGAACAACCGTACCGAAGATCTGTTCATCTCGCCGGCCCGGCAAGAGACCGCCGACTACATAGAGGGGAGATTCGGCTGATGCCGCCGGTGACTATAGACCATCCACTTCTCGAACGCTTCGCTTCGGCTCTGCAGAGCGAGTTCTCGCAGGCGATCCTCAACCTGACTCTCTATGGAGAAGCCGCCAGCCAGGCCTACCGCGCGGGCAAGAGTCCTCTAACCACGGTTCTGGTCCTCGACGACATGCTCCCGAAGCGTCTGGACCGTCTGCGTAACGTTTTGCAGAAGCGGCGACTGCGCAAGCTTCCCATACCCCTGCTGATGGATCCTGCGTACATCGAGAGTTCGCTCGACGTATTTCCCCTCGAGTTTCTTCAGATCATAGACCGGCACCGGACCCTGCTCGGCGACGACAGCATGTTTGGGCAGCTGGAACTGGAGCGATCGAACCTTCGCCGCGAGGTCGAGCAACAGATCAAAGGCAAGCTCCTGCATCTGCGCGCCGCCTACCTGCAAGTACGGGCTTCACGGCGCAACATGCTGAGACTCCTGACGACGACGCCGGCCGAGTTCGAGATCATTCTGCGCGGCATGCTCTATCTGGCCGGCCGCGAGCGTCCCGAGAGTGCGCCGGCGTTGCTCGACGCGGTCGAGCAAGTCTACTCCGTCGAGCTACCCACCCTGCAGCGTCTCGTGCAGGCCCGCTACGGGGCTGCCAAGCTCGAACGCTCGCAAGCTGAAGGGCTCCTCCACGCCTATCTCCTCGAGGCTCGTAACCTCGCGCGTCTCGTGGACGCCTTATGACTCGTCGCCTTTCTCGCGCGGCGCTCATCTGCGGCGCGCTGATCCTGACGGCGGTCTCGGCGCCGACGACGAGCGCGGCAGCCCCCGCCATCCCGGCCCTAAGCGGACCGGTCGTCGACCGCGCCGGCATTTTGCAGGCCCCCTGGACTGCACGCATCGAGGCCCTGGCCCACGAACTCAAGCAAAAGACCGGCGCCGAAATCGCGGTCCTGACCATGCCGACGGTCGCGCCCTCGACGCCCTTCGACTACGGCATGAAAGTAGTCGAAAGCTGGAAGCTGGGCAGCGCCAAAAAAGACGACGGGCTCCTGCTCCTAATCGCCGTCAAAGAACACTACGTTCAGTTTCTGACCGGATACGGTCTGGAGGGTATTCTCCCCGACGGCAAGCTCGGGGGAATCCGCGACCGCTATCTGCGCCCCGCCTTTCAGCAGGGGCAGTTCGGCGCGGGCGCCTACGATGCCATGCTGGCGGTCGCGCAAGTGATCGCCGCCGATGCGGGCGTGAAGTTGACCGGAACGCCCAGCGGAGCGAGCTATGGCCGCAGACGGCGGCGTGGCGGCGGCATAGGCGCCCTATTCCCCCTGCTGTTTTTGTTCGGGGCTTTGGCCGCCGGCTCACGCCGTCGAGGCCGCTTCGGACGCAGCGGCTTTGGATACATGGCTCTCCCCTTCGGCGGTGGTTTCGGCGGGCTCGGGGGTGGATTTGGCGGCGGATTCGGGGGAGGTTTCGGGGGCGGCGGCGGCTTCGGAGGCGGCGGCGCGGGCGGCAGTTGGTGAGCATTTCCATGAGATCAAGGAGCACAAGATGCTGAAATCGTTAAGACCTTACCTATCTCTTTTGGTGACTCTCGCGATCCTGACGACTGTGCCCGGCTGCGGCTACAACTCCTTGGTGAGCCAAAGTGAGGCGGTGGATGCCGGCTGGGGCGAGGTCGAGAATCAACTACAGCGCCGCAACGACTTGATCCCCAACCTGGTCTCCACCGTCAAGGGTTTCGCCAAGCAGGAAAAAGAAGTGCTCACCGCCGTCACCAAGGCCCGTAGCCGCGTGGCCGGCGCCGCTTCGCCTGCGGATTCCATCAAGGCATCCAATCAGCTCTCCGGCGCTCTCTCGCGCCTACTGCTGGTCGTCGAGCGCTATCCCGAGCTCAAATCGAACCAGAACTTCCTGCGCCTACAAGACGAGCTCGCGGGCACCGAGAACCGTCTGGCGGTGGCCCGTACCCGCTACAACGAAGCCGTGCGCGACTATAACACCACACGCCGGCGTTTCCCGACCAACCTGATGGCCAACATGTTCGGATTCGAGGCCAAGCCCTACTTCGATGTCCCCGAAGAGGCCAAGGCCGTGCCCAAGGTGGAGTTCTGAGAGGCCGCCTCCAGGGAAGGAGGCGGCCTTTGAGGATGGAGCCGGAGATCCAGTTCGTCGGCCGGGGACCCGCTCGTTGGACCCATTGCTAACAGCCTGCCGGGCTTAAGCCAAATTGGCGCCGCCCTATCGAAACTCAGCCCCGTACTCCAGAACCTCGTTGGTCTTGATGCGGTTCATCGTTGCGCCAACGCACAAACCATCGCTGGTCACCATCTGGATCGTCGGAGCTGTGTTACCGGAAAGCAAGAATGCAACTCCGGTTGGAAGCCAGTTGCGGCCTTTGGCGCGATTGTTCCTTCCTTTGATCGCCGCTTTACCGCTGCCGGCAACGCCCGAGATGTAGCGTATCGAGGACACACCGTCGCTCACACCAGCCTTGTCTTTGTACTTATATCCCCTCCCGGCCACTGCCTTCCAGGCCTCGTCAATAAATATCTGATTCGGACGGTCAACGACCAAGGTTTGCAAGAGCGCCCCGGCATCGTCGTAGATACAGAGCGCAACGCTGGTCGACCCGTTCACCGGATCGCCGAAATCGGCCTGTGTGGTAGCAACGGAAACCTTCTTCCAGCGCACCTTCATTCTTTCATTTCCGCCGGAGGTTTCGTCATACCTGAGTACCGCTCGGCCGGCTTTCAGACACGAAGGCTCAGGCGACGGCGAACAAGGCTCGACGACACCCAACCCGATCTCAAAGACATTGTTGCTCCCGAATCCCCCCACGTACACGTTTCCCGGTGCATCCACGGCAACTCCTTTCGGAAACGTGAGCAGGTTCACGCCACCGTCGCCACTGAGGTTGATGATCTCCGTCACGACGCCCGCCGGTGTGATCTGAAGGACATTGGTACTATCAAGGCCGGCCACGTACACGTTGGCCGACGCATCCACGGCAACGCCCTGCGGCGACGACAGACCTTTGCCTGCGCCGTCGCCGCTGGAATCGACGATTTCCGTAACCACCCCACCCGCTGTGATCCGGAAGACGTTATCGCTAGCCGAGCCCGCCACATACACATCGCCCGACGCATCGACGGCAACGCCTTGCGGCGACGATAATCCGTTGCCCGTGCCGTCGCCCGTGGCGTCGATGATTTGTGTAATCACACCACCCGGCGTGATCCGGAACACGTTATTGCTGTTACTACCGGCAACATAGACGTCGCCCGACGCGTCCGCAGCTACGCCGATCGGGGCCCCCAGCGCGTTGCCGGCGCCATCGCCCGTCGCATCCATGATTTCGCTGATCGCACCACTCGGCGCAATCCGGAACACGTTGTCGCTGAGACTTCCGGCCACGTATACGTTCCCCGAGCCGTCGACGGCCACACCCCGCGGTCCACTGAGCGCATGTCCCACACCGTCGCCGGTCGCGTTGATGATTTCGCTGATCAGACCGTCCGGCGTAATTTGAAAAACGTTGTTGCTGGTTACCCCCGCCACATACACATTTTCCGCTGCATCCACTGCGACACCTGCGGACCCTACAAGCAGACTGCCCGCGCCGTCGCCCCCAGTATCGATAATCTCGGTGATCACGCCCGCCAGCGTTACCTGAAAAACGTTGTCACTATTCAAGCCCGCGGCATACACATTGCCCGACGCGTCCACGGCAATGCCCATGGGCCCGCTGAGCACGCTGCCCACCGGGCCGGCGCCGGCATCGAGGATCTCGGTAATCGGCTGAGCCGCGGCAGTCGACGCGAACAGCGCAGCGGCGAAGAGGATAAAGACTACGTTGCGAGCAGCGCAAGACGGCGAACGAGCTAAGAGAGTACAATGTGACACAGAACACACCTCCTATGGACGCTGCCGCCCCCACCGCCGGCGCACACGCGCACTCCGCCTGATTTGCGAAGCGCCACACGGCGATTCAACACCTGTTGCCCCCTTTGAGTCAACCCGAACATAGAGCCCCCCCTACTGCGCCAACCGCACATCCGTAACGCGGACATCCGGAAGCGGATTCAGTAGAATCGAACTGGTATCGGAGGCATCGCTGACGCGAACATCAAAGTCCCCCACAGCGACCGACTCCTGCGAGCTGAAGCGACACGACATCAGCGCCGACGGACGCACGATACCCTGTAGGTCTACGAACCCGGCTCTCACCCCCGCACTCCGACGGTTGATCGCGACCAGGGCTCCGGGAACCAGCGATTGACACGACACGCTCGCTCCGCTGCCGAGAAAAGCGCCCGAAGCACCCAGGAAATCAACATCCAGCTGGAGAGCCCCGAGAGCCGGCCCCGAATCTATGACTGACAAGGTCACATCGTAGGTCGATGTCGCCCCGGGCACCGATCCGACGGCTCCTCCGGGATCGGGACCGGAGCCGCAGCCAGCTATCAGCACCGCCGCAGCCGCAGCCAGCACGCATCGTATTGCGGCCAAAGGACGTGTACGTAGAGAGGCCCGTCCCGTACTGGCCTCCTGTTTGCGGGCTGTTTTCAACTCTTCCACGATCCGTCGAGAGCTCGGGGATTGACCGGACCGCTTCACCCGAACGCTTCGCTGCTCACTGCACCTTACCTGAAGCGCGCCTGGTACCGCAGGCCATCGTCTCTCTGGACCTCGTTCATCGTTGCTCCGATGCACAGCCCGTTGCTGGTGATCATTTGAATCTCAGGGGCGACGTTCCCCGACAATCGCGATGCAACGCCGATAGGAAGGAACGTCTGGCCCTTCGAAGCGTTGTTCTTGCCTCTGGCGTCGGCCTTACCCCTGCCCGCATCTCCCACAACGTAGCGTATTTTCGATAAGCCGTCCGTCGAGTTGTCCTTGTCCCTATAGTTGTAACCCCTGCTGCCCGTCGCCCTGCCGTTGCCGCCCTTTAGCCTCCAGCAAGGTTTACCGGCGCAGAGCTGATGACCAACCGCAAAATCCTGCACGAGACCGCCCGCGTCGTCATAGATACAAAGCGCAACACTCGCGAAGCTCTTTACCGGATCTCCGAAGTCACCCAGGTTGATAGCGCTGGAGACCTTTTTCCACTGCATTTTCATTTTCTCTTTGCCGGCGATCTTTTCGTTGTAGTCGAGCGTCGCCCGCGCAACCGCGAGACACGAAGGCTCGGGCAATGCCGAGCAGGCAACAGGAAGAGGCAGCACGATCCGAAAAACGTTATTACCAGCCTTCGCTACCGCATATACGTTGTCCAATCCGTCGACGGCAACGCCGGTAGGCCTGTTAAGCCCGAACGGGAGTTTGGTGATAAGACCCTCAGGTGTAATTTGAAAGACATTGTTGCTCGACCTGCCGGCCACATACACGTCGCCGGACGAGTCTACGGCAACACTACTGGGACGGGAGAGGCCGGTACCAGCATCAAACCGATTGTCTGCGCCGTCGCCCGTAGCATCAATAATCTCGGTGATGAGTCCGCCAGGCGTCACCTGGAAGACGTTGTTGCTGATGAAACCGGCCACATACGCGTTGCCGAATCCATCGACGGCGATGTCGCTGGGTTGACTCAGCAGGTTCCCCGCTCCGTCACCTGTAGCATCGATGATCTGGGTGATCGCTCCGCCTGGGGTAATCCGAAAAGCGTTGTCGCTGTCAGAACCCGTCACATAGACGTTCCCTGCCCCATCTACCGTCACGCCCGACGGCGCATCGAGCATGCTCCCCGTGCCGTCACCCGCAGAGTCCACGATCTCGGTAATCACTCCGCCAGGGGTAATCCTGAATGCGTTGTCGCTCGCTGAACCCGTCACATACACGTTCCCCGAGTCGTCTACGGCCAAGCCCACGGGCCCATCAAGCACACTGCCGGCACCGTCGCCCGTAAAATCGATAAGCTCCGTAGTCATGCCGGCGGGCGTTATTTCAAAGACGTTGTCGGTCGCCTCCCCCGCCACATACACGTTGCCCGACTGGTCCACGGCCACGCCACCGGGCTGTTGCAGCAAATCTCCTAAACCGTCGCCTCTGTCATCGACAAGTTCGGTTATCACTCCACCTGGGGTAATCTGAAAGGCGTTGTCGCTGTCAGAGCCGGTCACATACACGTTCCCCGAGCCGTCTACCGCCAGGTCGTCGGGACTGTCAAACAGATACCCCGCTCTGTCTCCCTGGACGTCGAGAATTTTGGTGATCTCTCCGGTGGGTGTGATTCGAAAGGCGTTGTTGCTAAACAGGCCCGTCACATACACGTTGCCCGATCCGTCTACGGCAATTCCCGCTGGCCTATCAAGCCCATTACCCGCGTTGTCGCCCATAGAATCGATGATCTGCGTCATCACACCGGCTGGTGTAATTTGAAAGGCATCGTCGCTAGATCTGCTTGTCACGTA
>CAZKLE010000122.1:0-7812 GCA_964553415.1 uncultured Myxococcales bacterium | reverse complement strand
GCGCGCCGCGGCAGCAGTCGAGAGTGCGCAGTAGCACGTCCTTGGCGAGCTGTTTCTGCTCGGCCTGCAGCCCGGAGACCGGTATCGCCTTGGCCCACGACGCCGACGCATTTTCACGGACGGCAACGTCCAGTTGGCTTCGTAGCGAGCGCGCGTGGGTCGACATCACCAAAAACATCCCCACGAACAGGGTGGTCAGAAACCCGAGTTCCTTCCACGGCAACAGAGCCAGCAGCGTTTTCGGCGGCCGCAAACTTCGTCCGAGATCGAGGGTTTGGTCGTCGGACTCGAGCCCGCCCAAGGCCAATCCCAAGGCGATGAATTCGTCGTCGTAGACCGGGCCGGCAACCGTCTCGATCTCGCGGCTTAGCTGCGATTCGATGGATCCCCAGCCTTCCTCGAGATCGCTGCAACCCTGTACCGAGAGATGGCGGATTTCGCTGAGCGAAAGATGACGGCGGGCGTAGAGATTGAGCATGTGAAACGCCTGCACGAAAGCAGCACCTTTGTCCTGAGAGCGCCAAGACAACACTTGCCAGGCGAGCGGCCAATTGCGATCACCAAGTATGGCGAGCCCCTCTTGTTCGCCGAGGATGTAGCGTAAATGAACCCCACTCCGGCGCTTCAACGGCGCAAAGTGGAGCGACGCCCGCCACGCAGCCCATGGTCCCGGCTCGAAGCGTGGCCGGCGCCGCACTTCAGCATCGCCGGCGTCGGGTAGCCCGAGCTCGATTTCCTTGTTCCGTACCCGGCCCGTCAGTATGAACTTGGTCTTCGCCACGGTCACCGCGATACTGTCGAGCAGGACTCCGGCCCCCGCCACTGCTGCCGCCGGATTGGGTTCGCCGCCGGTAGCGTCCCAGCCTTCGTCTCGCCGATCCGCATCGGCAACGAAATCGACGGCGCTCGGTCGAACGCCGACGGTTACGGTCTTCATGCGTTCGCTGTCGAGAACTTCCCGCAGCAGTGTGCGGACATCCTCTTTCCGTCCTTCCGATCCGTAGGCCTCATCGATACAGCGCGAGCGAATGCCGGCGAGTCCGAACGGCGTGCGCGTGGTCTCTACGATGCGAACTCCGTCGGCGCCGGCGTAGAACCCGATGGAGGAGCGCAGACCCGCTTCGAGTAGGTTCTTGGCCATACCATGTCTCACGGAACGGGCACCAGGCACTGCGTTTGGAAGACCCTGGGACAGTCCGGATCCTGGCCGGCTGTCGTCATGGCTTGAACTTGCCAGGTCTCGGGGCCGGTTTTCAGATAGTGAATCGCAAAGCGCTGCGCGAGCCCCGCCGGCCTGTCGCGCAGTTCCAGGGTACACGGAAAATCATCCGCCGAGGGCAGCCCCGTCTGCAGCCGGGCTACCGCGACACCGAGCGCCTGCTCAATTGTGACCGCACCACTAACCGACGCAAAAGCCTCCGACTCAACCCGCAGGGCTTCATGCAAGCGTTCATAACTGGGAGCGAGGACGATGAAGGCAATCACAACGAACACCTGAACCGCCACGATGATGAACCCTCGCTGCGTCCGCGAGAACTCTTGTGGCACGCACGGCCTCTGGCGTTTGCTATTGTCGCTGTACATCTCTCAACCCGTAACCGTAAATACCAGGCGCGTGTTTTTGCTCAATGTACCAAACGCCATCGCAGCATGGAGTTCGCCGGCACCTGCATCCGTGCAGCTCAGCGAAAGGAGTCGACGTGCGACGGTAATGTCCTGGCCGGTATCCAAACGGACTCGATGCAACTGCCCGGTGGTCAACCGATACTCGATGGTCGTTACCGGTCCGGAAACACCGTCGGTGACAATGCGAAACACGCTCGGGCCGTTGCATAGAAACGAGGCCGCCTGCTCCGCATCGGCCATCAGACGATCCCGCGCAACATGACTGGAAGTGAAGTTGTCGGTAAGTTCTCGAAACGCGGCCGTCTGACGTGCAAAGCCGGTCGAAGCGCCGGCAATCACGGTGATAAGCAACGCAACGATCGACGACGTCAAAATCACTTCGAGCAACGTCATTCCGGATTGTGAGCTTCTCATGGGCCGGTATTCCTAGTCACCTGAACCGTTGCCGACCCTCCCCCGGGCAGTGTCGCTGTTTGCGTCAGCAAGACGTCACAGCCCGGCGCTGGGAGGGCGGCATCGGCTTCCGTCAACGTCATCACCGCCCGCGACGCGCCGAGATCAACCCGACCGTGAACCTTCCCGTACTGCTCAATCCAAGCGAGATGGCGGCGTTGCAATGCTCCGTGGATCGAGATCCCCATCAGAGCCACCAAAAGCAACAGCATAGCGACCTGAACTTCGAGCAAGGTGAACCCGGCCGCCCCTTTCACGAAGCGCCGCAGACTGCGTTCCCGATATTGAAGCGAAGGCATCAACGCTCACCGCACAAAACCACCGACTTCGCGGCCACCCAACGTGCCCGAGAGCCCGGCGAGAGCAGTTAACCCTCGCCGAGCCTGTTGGGTTAGCTGATCGGGTTAATAGCCGAGATTGACTGAATCGTACTCAGAAGCGGATCGTTGCTGTAGCCGTTCTCCGTCCACGTCACCGTGTAGGGCCCGTAACCGGCCGATGCGCCCGCACGCGTAAGGCTCATCTGCCAGCATAGCTCTAGGTTGGCACAGGCACCGGCAGCCGGCTCGGCGATCGTGAAGTACTTGGGCGTTCCCATCGACACGTCGAGATCCGCAACCAACGTTGCATACGACCCCGTCCTGGCATGGTAACGCTCCTGCGCAGCCCGTATCGAGGCAAGATACGCAAACGCCTCTCCTGCTTTTGAACGCTCAACGGCATTGCGGAACCTCGGCACCCCAAAAGAGGCCAACACACCGATGATGACGATTACGATGGCCAGTTCGACAAGGGTGAATCCCCGCTGCCGTTTGTTGCGATTCAATCGCATTGCGATCCCATTTATCATTCCATTACTCCTGTCGCCCGCGGATCTCCGCACTGTATTTCACGAGATACCCGAGCAGCCCGTGTGCTTTTCCAGCGCTCGCCTAGAAACAACCCGTCGGCCACGGGTGACTGCTAAGACGAATGCTGTATAGGAATTATAGCCGAGCCATTTGCGTCGGCGCGCAACAATCGGCTCTCGGCAAAGGAAAAGTCCCGATTCGTCAGTCGGCGATCGAGGCGAGTAACACAGCGGCGTTCATGACGGGTGCGTCACGGACATGCAACGCAAAGGGGTCGGAGGCTGCGTCCTGGAGGCGGACGGAATACGGCGCGCCGGCATAAAGTTTGCCGAGGAGGCTCCCTATAACCGGCTTGAGCGCCTCCGCCGTGGCGCTTGAGTTGGGAGCAAGCAATCGGTCATGGGTGAACAAACACAAGCGCGAGGAGTCGAGTTCGAGGCCTACACCGAGTCCCGTTTCCTCGCAGAGCTGCTGTGCACCTTGCAATGCATTACGGCATGCAAGCAGCCAACGTGCCTCAAGGTTGAGGCCTCCCGGCCTCTTCTGATAGTACTCAAACACCGGCCGAGAACCGGACACAGACAGTCCGTAGTTGCCCTCGTAGGCGATGATCAACACTCCCGGACCGCTCTCTACATGGCGATAATCGGCCACATCGATCAGCAAACCCGGCAGGCAAGCGTTCTGGATCCAAGCATGGAACAGCTTCACGGCGGCAGCCAAGTCCAGGCCCGGCGCACGTTTAAAGTAACACTTTACGCCTAGGCGATATAGTTCTTGTTGTTCCGGCACTTATGACCCTACACGGACTGCGGAGCCGGCCCCGAGCCGGCGCCCTCCGCGGTCTGCGCTAGACGCGCCTGGCAAGCGTGGGCGGCCTCGATGAAGAGATTGGCTTCCTCGATCAGGTGGTGGGCCCCTTCCTCGCTGTATACACGGCCAACGTCGTCGTGGCGCTGGAATAAGTAGTTCGCGAATTTACCGCCCGCGTAGGTATCGAAGAACAGCTCGGTATCGTAGAAGCGTTTGCGAAACTCGGCGACGAGTTCCGCGGCATCATCGCCGACGTCGGCGTTCTGTAGTTTGACCAACGCCTTTGCCGCCTCGAGCATGGCCCGATAGGCCATTTGATCGGCTTTCTCGAAGTCTTGATTCTCGAGCAACACCTGCGCCTCGAAAGCCTCACGCTCGGCGGCCGCCATGTCGAAATCGACCAGCGAAACTACCTCACCGGCGCACTCGCCGACGCCCATATCGCCGAGGGTGAAGATTCTCGGGTCACCCCAGTCGGAATAAAACGACGGGTCGTCCTCCATCGAGGGTACCGCGACCATATCGGCGAACATCCGTTTCAAAGCCGCCTTGCCGATGCGCGCCGTGTAATCCTGGAAACTCTCCTCGCCCTCGCGCTCGCGCAGATAGCGATCGCAGATACGTGTAACGACGTCGGGGATACGCTTGGAGGGAATCGCGCCGATTGCCAGGCCGTAGGCACCGCCATTGTCAGCCCACTTGCCACCGAGAACCACCTGAAAATGCGCCACCGTTGTTCCGCCCACGTTACGGCTGACTCCGTAAAACCCGATGTCGGCAAGATGATGTTGACCGCAGGAATTGAAGCATCCGCTCACCTTGATGCGCAGATCCTTGACCGCCTGATCGAGTTCGTCGGCTTTGGCCGCCAGACGCTCTCGTAACTCCGCCGCCAAGCCCCGCGACGAGGCGATGCCGAGCTTACAGGTATCGGTACCGGGGCATGCCGTCACGTCGACGATCGACTCCGCCCCTGGGCTACCAACGCCGATGGAGGAGAGTTCGCGGTGCAGCGCCGGGAGATCCGCCTCGCTCACCCAGCGCAGCAAGAGGTTCTGCTCGACCGTCGTGCGGATCGAGTCTCCCGCGTACTCGCGGACCACACGCGCAAGCCGACGCATTTGATCGGCAGTAAGGTCGCCGAGCGGCAGTGTCACCGTTGCCGCGGCATAGCCCTGCTGGCGCTGTTGGTAGACGTTGGTTGCGCGCCAGCGCTCGAAGTCTCGGGAAACACCGCCGCCGTTCAGAGCTTTGCCGGCCTTGAGCGGAGACTCCACGTCGGCGTCGAGCCCGTCAAGATAGGACGTCCAGCGTTCATCGGATTTAAGCGTCTTACGCTCCTCGTCGACCAGACGCTTGAACTCATCGACCCCCAGTTTGGCAATCAAGAACTTGATGCGTGCTCGAGCGCGGTTTTTCTTCTCGCCGAGGCGGGCAAATACGCGGGCGATCGCCTGAGCCAAGGGTAGGATCTCGGTCTCCGGGACGAACTCGTCATAAAGCTTCGCCTGATAGGGGACCGCGCCCAAGCCGCCGCCGACCCATACTTCGAAGCCACGCTCCTTGACGCCCCCCTGTTCGCGCTCACGGGCAAGCAGACCGAGGTCGTGCATGCGAATCAGTCCACAGCCGTGCTGGCTGCAGCCGGAAAACGACACCTTGAACTTGCGTCCGAATTCCTGGGCATCGGGATGACCGAGCAAAAACCGCATCATCGCCCGCGCGTAGGGACTGACGTCAAAAGATTCATCCCGGCACACCCCGGCCAGAGGACAGGCGGTGAGGTTGCGAACGGAGTTGCCGCAGGCCTCTCTAGTGGTAATGCCCACCGCGGCCAAGCGTCGCATGATATCGGGCGTGTCGTCGAGATGGATGTAATGGAGCTGAAAGTCCTGGCGGGTGGTCACGTGACAGATACCGTCGGAGTACTCCTCGGCGAGTTCGGCCAGAATCTCCATTTGCTCCGGGCTCATAGCCCCGAAGGGGATCTTGATTCTCATCATGCCGGGGGCGTCCCAAAGAGTCTCCGGTCCCTTGGTCAGCGGGCCGGAGGGGAACTCCAGGGGCTTGGTCGAAATGCCGTCATGACGCCGCCCGTTGTCGTAACGCTGGCCGTAGGCGCCTCGCCGCAGACGGGTCTCGGCAAAGATCTTGTCGCCCATCTTGTTCTGCCGCTTGAGCTCGAGTTGGGTCTCAAAGATGTCGATCTCCTGCCCGAGGCCCTCGGGAATCCGCGCGCCCAGGGTTTCCTTCCAGCTTTGCATTGCCTTTCGCATTCTAGATACCTCGCCCCCGGCACAAGGTTGCACCGGGGCCACGAGTCTAGCCAGATTGGCGAGCCCCTACAATCGCTTTTCGCGCGAGGGCACTCAGCGCTGCATCCGCCGGCGAGTCGAACACGCGTCGCCTTCGCGAAGGCCGCAATCGCACAGGGCTTATCGGCCGGTACCATCGTGCCTCGATCTGTAGATGGCTAAGCGTATGCGAAATCGGCTCCCCCCTCGCCTCGAGCTTACAGCGAAGGCGACCGGCAAGTTGCCGCTCGGCGTCGACCCGGAATTCGCAAAGGCTACTCGGAGGTTCCCACATTCCGGCCCATAGGCCCTCGAGCGGACGCTGTTCCAACCATAATCCGCCGCTACGCGGCCTCACCATCGCATAGGCGACATACGCCCGACGTCGACGGGCCGGCGAACGCCGAGACCCAAAGCGCTCGGGATCGCCCCACGCCCTCGCCCGGCAAACACGGCGCCACGGGCAACACCGGCACTCGGGCGCGCGCGGCGTGCACAGCAGCGAGCCCAGGTCCATCAGCGCCTGGTTGATGTCGCCCGGTCGCCGACATTGCACGAGCCTACGCGCGTACCCACGTAGCAACGAAACACTCTCGCGCGAGTCCGCGGTTGCGGTCCGACCGAGTACACGAGTGAGCACACGCGCGACATTTCCGTCGACGGCCGGCTCGCGGCGACCGTAGGCGATGGACGCCACGGCTCCGGCGGTATACTCGCCGATACCCGGCAGACCGCGAAGCTGTTCCGGATCGTTCGGCAGCCGCCCGTCGTAAAGTCGACAGACCTGCGTGGCCGCTGCGTGCAAAGACAACGCCCGCCGGTAATAGCCGAGGCCGGCCCAGGCCTCACACACCTCGGCCGGGTGGGCATCGGCGAGCCGTTGCACTGTAGGGAAACGATCCAGGAAGATCCGCCAACGAGTCAGCGCCGTTGCCACACGCGTCTGCTGCAGCATGACCTCCGAGACCCAGATCGCGTAAGGACCGACGCCGCCGCGGCGCCAAGGCAGGTCACGACGCTCGCGATCGTACCAAGCCAGTAGGGATCGGCGCAGCCGCGAGGTCGGCAGCGGAGCCATCAAGCAGCGCTGATTTTCGTGGCGCGACGCAGGCGTCGCCGCAGCTTGTGAAGGCCGCGCTGGGCGCGGTGCTGGGCGCCGCGATCGCGGGCTTCGAGTGCTTGATCACGCAGCTTTTTCAGGTCCTTGATCTGCGCCTTGATCGCACTCTTGTCGCCGGTCACAACCACCTTGTGAGGCATCTCGATGCCGCGCCTCTTGCAGAGTTCCGCGATCAGCTGCTCCTTGGCCATGCCGGTAACGCCCTCGAGATCGTCGTGTTCCTCGGCCATCTCGCGCAGTTTGCCGACCGTCAGTTTCGTTAACTCGTGATAATCCATGGCTGAAACTTCAAACTATGCGCGACGAAGAATCAAGGCCGGGGCCGTGCGTTTGCCGAGAAGATCCTTTCACATATGCTCCGGACTCTCGGAGGAGCGGAAATCATGGATACGACCTCGTTGGCCAATTTGGATTTGCAGAAGCTACTCGAACCCGCCATCGGCCTGGTCTCCGCTTGGGGATTGCAAGTGCTCGGGGCGGTTGCCGTACTCATCCTCGGACGCTGGGCGGCCCGACGGGTGCGCAGCGTGCTGCAGAAAGGCCTGGCCCGCTCCAGGGTGGACGATACCCTCGTTCCATTCCTGTCCGGGATGGCCTACTACGCCATCCTCGCCTTCGTCATCGTTGCAGTGCTCGGCCTATTCGGCATTCCGAC
>CAZKLE010000121.1:0-7924 GCA_964553415.1 uncultured Myxococcales bacterium | reverse complement strand
ATTACCAGCGACCTGACCGAGGCCTATATCCACTTCAATTCGGCCTATACGAGTTGACCCAAGGCCACCACCGTCGGCCCCCTCGGGCTTCCAATGGCTGGCGCTCTTGGGTACAACCGCGGGTATGGAAGCATCCCTTTTCGTAGAGAATAACGGACCTCTGATCGTGGAGGACGTCACGTTGGATGAACCCGGCCCCAGCGAGGTTCACGTAAAATGGGCCGCCAGTGGCGTGTGCCACTCGGACCTCTCCGTCTGGAACGGCAACCTCCCGCTTCCCCCTCCGAGCATCCTCGGGCACGAAGGCGCCGGGGTAGTCGTCTCGGCTGGTGAGACCACCGCTGGATTTCGCAGCGGTGACCACGTAGTCGGCAACTTCAAGCCTATGTGTGGGCAGTGCTACTACTGTAAGAGCGGGCAGTCCTACATCTGCGAGCAGTCGATGATGATCGGCATGGGGCGCATGCCGTGGAAGCGTGCCGACGGTACCAAGCTGATGGGGGCGATCGGGGGCCTGGGAACCTTTGCCGAAGAGTCGGTCGTGCACGAAGGCGCGCTCGTCAAGATCGCCGACGACGTATCGCTCGAGGAGGCCGCTCTCATCGGTTGCGGCGTGACCACGGGCGTCGGTTCGGCGCTGTTTGCCGCCGACGTCAAAGCGGGCTCGACCGTTGCCGTGATCGGCTGCGGGGGTGTCGGGCAGTCGGTCGTGCAGGGCTGCCGCATTGCCGGTGCCGAAAACATCGTTGCCATCGATCTCAATGCGGCCAAACGCAAGGCTGCGGAGAAACACGGCGCCACCCATGCGATTGATCCCAACGCGACCAATTCCGATGAATTCCTCAAGGGCTTGACCAACGGGCGTGGTGCCGACTACGCCTTCGAAGTGGTCGGAATCCCGGCTCTCCAACGTCAGGCCTACGACATGACTCGCCCCGGCGGCACGGTCGTATGGGTAGGGGTTGCCGCCATGATCGACGAGGTGTCTCTACCGTCAGCGATGATGACGTTGGAGAACAAGCGTGTGATCGGCACGATTTACGGATCGGCGAACCCGCGTGAAGATTTCGACAAGTTCATCGACTACTCGCGCAAGGGCGAACTCGACCTCAAGGGCATGGTCTCGCAGAAGATCGGTCTCGGCGATATCAACGAGGCCTTTACGGCGATGCTCGAAGGCGACGTGATCCGTTCGGTGGTCATCTACGACTGACGTCTACGACTGAGCCACAGGGGCGACGCTAGGCTTGCAGTTTGGCCCTGAGCAGCCGGTTGACGACGGCCGGGTTGGCCTTACCGTCGGTGGCCTTCATGACCTGGCCGACGAAGAAGCCCAGCAGCTTGTCTTTGCCGCCGCGGTACTCGGCGACCTTGCCTGCGTTTTGTTCGAGGATGCCGTCGATCACCACTCCGATCTTGCCCTCGTCGCTTTCCTGAACGAGGCCTTCCCGCTCGACGATGGAGGCGGGGTCGCCGTCGGTTTCGACCATCTTGGCAAATACGCTCTTGGCGATCTTGCCGCTGATCGTGCCGTCGTCGATCAATTTGACCAAGCGTCCTAGGTTGGCGGGTGCGATCGGCAGATCGGAGAAGTCGGGTTCGGATTCCACGGCGGCTTTGTTGGCGATGCGGATGATGTCGCCCATCACCCAGTTGGCCACGGCCTTGGGGTTGTCGTGTTCGGCCAGTACCGCTTCGAAATAGTCGGCAAGCTCCTTGCTGGCTGTCAGCACGGCGGCGTCGGCGGCGGGGAGTTCGTATCGGGCTTCAAAGCGCTCGCGACGAGCATCGGGAAGTTCGGGCATGGTCTCGCGCACGGACTCGATCCACGCGGAATCGATTTCGAGCGGCAAAAGATCGGGCTCGGGAAAGTACCGGTAATCGTGGGCCTCTTCCTTGCTGCGCATCGATCGGGTCTCGCTCCGATCGGCGTCCCAGAGGCGGGTTTCCTGCACGATTCGGCCACCCTCGTCGAGAAGCTCGGCCTGTCGCGTAATCTCGTAGTTGATCGCGCTTTCGACGGCGCGGAAGCTGTTCATATTTTTGATCTCGGCGCGGGTGCCGAGTTCTTTGCTCCCGAGCCGGCGCAACGACACGTTGGCGTCGCAGCGCATGCTGCCCTCGTTCATGTTGCCGTCGCAGATTTCGATATAGCGCAGGATCGATCTCAGTTTGCGCATGTACACTGCCGCCTCGACGGCGCTGCGGATGTCGGGCTCGCTGACAATCTCGAGCAGGGGAACGCTCGAACGGTTCAGATCGACCAGAGAGTGATTGCCGCCGTCCTCGTGGATGCTCTTGCCGGCGTCTTCTTCCATGTGGATGCGCGTGAGGCGTACGTGGCGCAGACCGTCATCCTCGCCCTCGACGGCGATCTCACCGCCTTGGCAGTAGGGAAGCTCGTATTGGCTTATCTGATAGGCCTTGGGCAGGTCGGGATAGAAGTAGTTCTTGCGGTCCCAGCGGCTCACTGGGTTAATGCGGCAGTCGGTGGCTAGTGCTGCGCGGATGGCGAACTCGACCGCGCGGCGGTTGAGCACGGGCAACACGCCCGGCATTCCCGTGCACACCGGGCAGGTGTGCCGATTGGGCTCGGCGCCGAAACGCGCCGAGCAGCCGCAAAACAGCTTCGACTCGGTTCGCAACTGTGCGTGTACCTCCAAGCCGATCACGGGTTCCCAGTTGTCGAGAACCCACTGGGGCGCCGCGCTCATAGGGCCGTCTCCTCAGCTTCACAGACGGGCGGCAGATGTGCTGTATGGTCGGTCGCGTCCTCAAAGGCGGCCGCGACTTTGAGCAAGGTCGCCTCATCCAGCGGGCGACCGATTAGTTGCAGGCCGACGGGCAGTCCCTTGGAATCGAAGCCGCAGGGCACCGACATACCGGGAAGTCCGGCCAGATTGGTCGAGATGGTCAGTACGTCGGACAAATACATCTTCAGAGGATCGCCCGAGCGCTCGCCGAAACGGAAGGCTGTGGTCGGGCCTGTGGGCGAGGCGATGACATCGCAGCTCTGGAACGCCTCGGTAAAATCGGCTCGGATGAGTGTGCGCACTTTCATGGCTTTCAGGTAATAGGCGTCGTAGTAGCCGGCCGAGAGGGCGTAGGTCCCCAGCATGATGCGTCGTTTTACCTCGGCTCCGAAGCCGGCCTCACGACTGCGTCCGTACATGGCGCGAAGGCCTTCTTCCTCGCCTTTGCGTACTCCGTATCGGACACCATCGTAGCGACCGAGGTTCGATGAGGCCTCGGCGGTGGCGACGATATAATAGGTAGGCACGGCGTACTCGGTGTGCGGCAGACGGACCGGGACGATTTCGGCGCCCAGGGTTTTTAGCTGGTCCAGCGCCTCACGAACCCTTGCTTCCACATCGGCCTCGATGCCCTCGGCGAAGTACTCATCGGGCACACCGATGCGCAGACCTCGAACGCTCTCGCCGAGTCCTTCGCCGTAATCGGGTACCGGTGCATCGATCGAAGTCGAGTCCATGGGGTCGTGTCCCGCCACCGCAGCCAGCAGCATGGCTGCTCCCCGTACCGTGGTCGCAAAGGGCCCGACTTGATCGAGCGAACTGGCGAACGCGACCACCCCGAAGCGGCTGACGCGACCGTAGGTTGGTTTGAGTCCGACGACGCCGCAATAGGAAGCCGGTAAGCGGATCGATCCGCCGGTGTCGGTGCCGTAGCTGCCGAGGCTCTGGCGCGCCGCGACGGCTGTTGCCGAACCGCCCGAGGATCCCCCCGGCACGCGCTCCAGATCCCAGGGATTGGCGGTCTTGCCGAGCGCGGAGTTTTCGGTCGACGATCCCATGGCGAACTCGTCCATGTTGGCCTTGCCGAGCAACACCGTGCCGGCCTCATCGAGGCGGCGGGCGACAGTGCCCTGGTAGGCGGGCACGTAGTTGGCAAGGAGCTTGGATGCGCAGGTGGTGCGCACGCCTTCGGTGATGAACAGGTCTTTCAATGCGATGGGGATACCGGTGAGCGGGCCGATGTCGCTGCCGGAAGCGAGCCGTTCGTCGGCGGCCGCGGCCTGCCGGCGGGCCAGTTCGGAGGTCAGCTCGAGAAAGCTGCCGACTTTGCTGTCGCTTCGCTCGATTTCGCCGAGGCAGGCCTCGGTCAACTCAGCCGAGCTGATCTCGCGCGCCGCCAACAGGCGCGAGGCTTCTTCGATGGAGAGCCGATTGAGCGTGGTCATGTAACGAGATTCCTCGCCGGGACTATTCGATGATGCGAGGCACGACGAAGTGATCTCTGCGGCTTTCGGGGGCGTTGGCTAGGGTGCGCTCGGGTTCGCAGGGATTGGTGACTACGTCCTCGCGCATGGCGGTTTTCATGGCCACGACCGAGGTCGTCGGCTCGACACCGTCGGTGTCGAGTTCGCCGAGCTTGTCGACGTAGTCGAGAATCGCGCTCAACTCGGCCGAGAGGCTTGCGATCTCGGTCTGGCTCAAGTCGAGCCTGGCCAGTGTGGCTACGTGGCGTACTTGATCGCCGGAAAGCTTCATCTTCGCTTGAGTAACACGGACCCGGCAGGCTCGCAAAGAAGTGCGAAGCGACACGTTCTGCGCGAGCGATTATGCCCTCGGTTGCATTGACGCCGCCGCGCCGGCGGCCGAGCCTTGCTCGTCGTGGACGCTGCGTCGTGAATCCTATCGAACGGGGACAAGCCGGCGAGACGGCGGCCGCCCATTTCCTGTGCCGTCGAGGCTACCGGCTGCTCGATCGTAACTTCCGTGGCCGTTGCGGAGAGCTTGATATTGTCGCCCTGGATGGCGAGACTATCGTTTTCGTCGAGGTGAAGTTGCGTCGTCGGCTGGTTGCCGCCTTGGAGGCCGTTGATCCGCGCAAGCAACGACGCTTGCTGCGGGTGGCCGGCGAGTATCTGCTCGTTCATGGTTGGCTCGAGCGGCAGGTACGCTTCGATGTGATTGCGGTCGATCGGGCGACGATGGCTTGCAGCCACGTTCGTGAGGCCTTTGACGGCTCGGTCGGCTGAGCCGTTGGTTGAGCCCGCGGTTGAGCCGGGAGCGGCGTCGTTGGCGACATCGAGAGGGGTTTACGTGCTGGACATAAAACTGATTCGAGACAAGCCGGACTGGGTCAAGCAAAAGCTCACCCTAGTCGGTTGTCCGCCGGGCGATGTGCAAGCCGTACTCGACCTCGACGAACAGCGTCGTGGGATTCTCGCCGAGGTCGAAAACGCGCGTGCCGAGCGCCGCCGGGAGTCCAAGAAGATCGGCGCCATGGCGCCCGGTGCCGAACAAGAATCGGCCAAAGTCTCCGTTCGTTTGATCGGCGATCGCATAGGCGCCGGCGACGAGAAACTCACAGACATCGAAGAGCGCCTACAGCTGGCCATGCTGTCGCTGCCGAACATCCCCCACGATGACGTTCCCGAAGGACCCGACGACAGCGCCAACGTCGTCGTGCGCAGCGTCGGCGAGCCACCGGCCTTCGATTTCGAGCCCAAGCCGCACTGGGAGATCGGCGAGGCACTCGGTATCATCGATTTCGAACGCGGCGTCAAAATTTCGGGCACGCGTTTCTATTTATTGAAAGGCGACGGCGCGCGTCTGCAAAGGGCGTTGATCGCATGGATGCTCGACCTTCACACCCGCGAGCACGGCCACAGCGAAGTTTATCCGCCGGCTATGGTACGTGAGGAATGCCTGTACGGCACCGGGAATTTGCCCAAGTTCGGCGAAAATCTTTACCGTGACGCCGAGGAAGACTTCTATTTCATCCCCACAGCCGAAGTCCCCGTCACCAACATGTACCGTGAGGAAATACTCGACGCCGGGCAACTTCCCATCCGTCATGTCGCCTACACGCCGTGTTTTCGCCGGGAGAAAATGTCGGCCGGGCGCGATGTACGTGGGATCAAGCGCGGGCATCAGTTCGACAAGGTCGAGATGGTGCGTTTTGTGCACCCCGACGAATCCGATGCCGAACTTCTGCGCCTGCTCGATGATGCCGAAGACGTATCTCGCCGCCTCGGCATCCCCCATCGTGTTGTGCAGATGTGCACTGGCGATCTCAGTTTTGTTTCCGCGATGAAATACGACGTCGAGATGTGGGCGGTAGGGTGCAAGGAATGGCTCGAGGTCAGCTCGTGCTCAAATTTTCGCGACTTCCAGGCTCGTCGTGCGCAGATTCGTTTCCGTGAAGGTGCTAAGGACAAACCGCGTTTCGTCCATACCTTGAATGGCTCGGGCCTGGCGCTACCGCGCGTGATGATCGCGATCCTCGAGAATTACCAGCACGAAGACGGAAGCGTCGAGATCCCTGAGGTGCTGCGGCCCTACATGGGCGGGCAGAGCAAAATCGGCTGAGGATCGCGTCTGTTTGCGGTGTTGTGGTTGCGTTTACAGCGCCGCGGTCAGTGCGGGCCGTTCTTCGATGAGCGGTGAGCTGCCGCTCTTGAGCCCGCGCAGTTCCTCGAACATCAGCCCTTCGGCTGGTTCCGGCAGGCGGCCCCCGGTGGCGTAGAGAGTTTCGAGAAGGCCGAGAGCCGCGGCCAACACCTTGCGGTTGTAGCCGGCCGGTGGTGCTTCGAAGTCGAAGCCGCCGCGCAATTGCACGCGCACGGGATCCTTCGAGCCGCTTTCGACGGCCAACGCATTGGCTACCGACATACGGAAATAGGTCTGCGCTGCCTCGGTGACAAGCTCTTCCATGTGGGCGAGGTCGTCGGCGGGCTCCCCCGGCGGTGTGTCTTCGCGTGCCGGATACATGTCGTCGCGAAGGTGTTCGGCTTGTTCGACGTAGTCCTGCTCGGCGCTTTCTACGTCGTCGCGGGCTGTCGCGTCCTTGCCTGCTTTGACGCGTGCCTCCAGGCTCTCGAGCCATCCGCGTACCGATTGCGGACCTTCGTTGATCCATTCGTAGCCGGTCGGATCGCGGCGGATCTGATTGATCATGCCGTAAAACGCAAAGTCGCAGAGGTGGGGCGCCGAGCCGCTGAGGAAGTCATCGTGGGCCAGAGCTTGTTCCATGGCGAGAAGGTTTCGCTGGAATAGACCGTACCAAGCTTCTGCGTTCTCGGGTGTGGCGCCCATCTTCGGAACCGTGGCGATGATGTTGGGTGGAAAATCGCGCGCCGCGCGCTGCAGATCGAGGCCGAACACGCCGTGGGTCATCGTGTAGCCGATGACAGCCGCGTTCTGGTCGGCGTCGGCTTGGTGGTACCAGCGCGAGGCTAGCATGATGCGCACCAGCCACTCGTCGGCGTAGTCTTCCAGGAGCATGGCCAGCGTATCGATGCCGGTCTCTTCCCAGCGCGTGGCCGGGGTCGGGAAATTGGCCTCGAAGTAGGCCGCCATACGTGTGGAATCGTTCATCGCCGTGTCGTCGGGGGCGATGAACACGGGCACCATCGTGCGCCCGGTGCGCGCTTGCAGGACGGAAAAGCGCGTCTCTGCGTTTTCGATGTACTCATCGAAGGGGATGCTCTTATAGTACATCAGCATGCGAATCTTGTCGGAGTAGGGGCTGTTGTACATGGTGTAAAGTTTGTAGTTCCGGCTCATGTGGGGGAATCTACCTAGCTCCGCGGGCACTTGCCAGCCGCGGGCCCAGGGGAGGGGTGGCCGAGTCCGGCTGAAGGCACCGGTCTTGAAAACCGGCAACGGGAGACCGTTCGGGAGTTCGAATCTCCCCCCCTCCGCCATCTCCCCCGCCCGAGACCGATACGTTGTCCGAGCGGTTACGGTGTCGAGACCGAAGCCCTTGGCGTGGTGCCACTCGCAACTCTACGCACTCACATAGACATCATCGCGCAGCCGCAACTGCGTCCCCAGTCGCCAGTGGATGGCGTGTTCGGCATCCCCATGCGCGCGCACGATGCCCGTGTGAATTCCTCGCAGGTGATGCCAGGCACAGATCGAGATTCGGTTTGTGCGCGCGTTGTCGCCTCCGCGTG
>CAZKLE010000120.1:0-8000 GCA_964553415.1 uncultured Myxococcales bacterium | reverse complement strand
CAAGTACATAGAAGTGCGCTGTCATCGAGCCCTCCTACATCGGGACAGCAAGCAACCTCTCCGCCTTGTACAATCAAAGAGATCGGAGGGTGAGGGAGGGGTTCGCCCGAACGAAACACTTGCAGGAGTTTCCCGTAAGCCGATACGTCACCGACCAGTACGGCGCCCCGTAACGCCCCGGTGTCCTCGTTCACGATCAGTTTCCTATAGACACCCTCCAGGTCATCGCGCACCGTAATGTAGGTGCTCGACTGTTCGTCACTCGCCGTTGATTCGCCAATCGACGCGACATCGACGCCCATGAGCTTGAGTTTCGTCGACAGATCCGCACCGGAAAAACGCTTGTCAACCCCTGAAATCTGCGCCGCGGCTACGTCGGCCATCTGATAACCCGGCGCGACCAGACCGTAAACCATGCCGTTGTGGCTCGCGCACTCGCCGACGGCGAAGATATTCGGATCGGAGCTGCACATGCGGTCGTCCACCGCGACGCCCCCGCGCGTGCCCAGCTCGAGTCCGCAGGCCGCAGCCGCTTCGTCGCGCGGTCGGATCCCGGCCGAGAGAACAACCATATCGACCTCCAGCCGTTCTCCGTCGTGAAACTCGAACACACGCCGGTTTTTCTCGGCGACGATCCGTCTGGTGTTCTTCGCCAAGTGAACGCGGACACCGAGCTGACGGATTTTTGCGGCTAGAAGCCCTGCCCCGGCAGGATCGAGCTGACGCATCATCAAGCCCGGCGCGAATTCGACGATGTGAGTATCCAGGCCGAGATCGTAGAGAGCCTTGGCAGCCTCGAGGCCCAAAAGACCACCACCCACGACCGCTGCGCTCTGCGCGGCCTCACCGTAAGCCCTGATTGCGTCGAGATCCTCAATCGTTCGGTATACGAATACCCCCGTTAGATCCGTGCCCGAAACGGGGGGCACAAACGGTGCGGACCCCGTGGCCAGGACAAGACTCTCGTAACGGACCGAACGTCCTTTGGCCGAGTGTACGACCTGGGAATCCCGGTCGATTCTTACGACCGGATCACCAAGGTAGAGATTGATACGGTTTTTTCTGTACCACGCAGCATCCGCCAGCGAGAGGTCTTCGGCGGAGGTGCCCGAGAAGTAGGATGTAAGACGTACGCGGTCATAAGCCGGGCGACGCTCCTCGCCGAAGCACACGATGGGTGGCTGTTCCGGCGTGCGAGTATCGACCAGATACTCGCACAGTTTGTACCCAACCATTCCGTTGCCCACCACCACTACTGCGGGCCGCTGATTTTCTCTCGACATTGATTTGCCTCCCGCCCTGACGCCCATCGACTTGCAATCCGGGTGCCAGCCGTATGCTGCATTAACCAACTATATTACTTATTGATAACTATTTTTACATTGAATTTTAGAATGATTAGAGCCCCGACATACCTACACCTCGGCGCGGACTCCGCAATGCTGCCTATTTATCAGGCTATGGTAAGAAATTAGGCTCTGATTCCCTCGCGCTGGATACCCCGATGCTCGTGCACCGAGCAGCATTCTTAATCAATATGCCCTGTAAATACTTATGTAACTACTATTTATAATAAGTAGATCGAATTATCTCGCAAAGGCATTCACGACCCGGCCACGACAACTCTGCAACCGCGTCAACGCGGCCGCCGGTCGGACGGTAGAGCTTGTGCCGCCGGCGGAGTCCGAATGGCGTGGCGGAGAACAGTTTGGCGCCCGTCGCTGTGACCGGCCTTGTCGGCTTGAGCGCTCGACACCCTTTGTATAGGTTCGTGTGTTTACTCCCCGACTCGGACGACGGGAGCATGGGAGCTGGCAACAATGACGGAAACTGCGAAAACACCGGTTACCATGGACAAGATCGTCAACCTCTCCAAGAGGCGCGGCTTCGTGTTCCCGTCTTCCGAGATCTACGGCGGGCTGGGCAGTTGCTGGGACTACGGCCCACTCGGCGTTGAACTCAAGCGCAACGTCAAAGAAGCATGGTGGCGCGATACGGTAAGCTCTCGGCCCGATGTCGTCGGCCTCGACTCCTCCATCCTGATGCACCCGCGGGTGTGGACGGCCTCGGGCCACGTTTCGAACTTCACCGACCCGATGGTCGACTGCAAGCTGTGCAAAGGCCGCTTCCGTGCCGACAAACTGGAAGACGCACGGTGTCCGAACAAGCCGAGCAAACGGCCGGGCGAATGCGACGGCGAACTCACCGAAGCGCGCCAGTTCAACCTGATGTTCCAGACCCACATGGGGCCGGTGGAGGATTCCGCCGCCGCCGTTTATCTACGCCCCGAGACCGCACAGGGCATCTTCGTCAATTTCGTCAACGTGGTGAACTCGGCGCGCACGAAGCCTCCCTTCGGGATCGGCCAGATCGGCAAGAGCTTTCGCAACGAAATCACCCCGGGTAACTTCCTGTTTCGTACGCGCGAGTTCGAACAGATGGAACTCGAGTTCTTCGTCAAACCCGGAACCGACGATGCTTGGTACCGGTATTGGCGCAAACGTCGGATGGCTTGGTACAAAGCCTACGGAATCAAACCCGAACGTCTGCGACTGCGCGATCATGCCGCCGATGAGCTGGCCCACTACGCCAAGGGATGCGCTGACGTCGAGTACAATTTTCCCATCGGTTGGCAAGAACTCGAAGGGATCGCCAACCGCACCGACTTCGACCTGAAGTCACACATCGAGGAGTCGGGGAAAGACCTGAGCTTCTTCGACGCCGAGAGCAAACAACGCTTCGTTCCCTACGTGATCGAGCCTTCGGCCGGCGCCGACCGCTCCACGCTGGCCTTTTTGGTCGACGCTTACGACGAGGACGGCCCCGAGGATGACCGCCGTGTGGTGCTGCGCTTCCACCCTTCTCTGGCGCCTATCAAAGTGGCCGTCCTGCCGCTGATGCGCAAAGGAGGGCTGCCCGAAAAAGCCCAAGAAATCGTCGAAATGCTACGGCCCCACGTGGCCGTAGCCTACGATCAGGCCGGCTCGATCGGCCGTCGCTATCGACGCCAAGACGAGGCCGGTACGCCGTTCGGCATTACCGTCGACTACGACACGCTCGAGGATGACACGGTAACACTGAGAGACCGGGACTCCATGCAACAGTCGCGGATGGCGATCGCCGAGTTAACCGACACGATAAAACAACGAGTCGCACCGCCGACACTACCGCCGGAACTGACTCCATAGGAACGAGAATCGATGGCCTCTACCACGAAGAAAAAAACAACGCGCAAAAACACCGCGGTACGCAAGACAGTTGCGGGAAAACGCGTGTATGCCTTCGGCGGCGGCAGCGCCGAAGGCAACGGCGCTATGAAGGAACTGCTGGGCGGCAAAGGCGCCGGTCTGGCCGAAATGGCGGGTCTCGGGCTGCCGGTTCCACCCGGGTTTACGATTACGACAGCGGTCTGCGACCAGTACGACGCCTCACGAAACACGTACCCGAAGGGCCTCGACAAAGAAGTCGAGAAACATCTGGCGCGTGTCGAAAAACTGCTCGGCAGACGCCTGGGCGATGCAGACGACCCCCTCCTCGTCTCGGTGCGGTCGGGGGCGCCGGTGTCGATGCCGGGTATGATGGACACGGTTCTGAACCTCGGACTCAACGACAAAACGGTGGCAGGTCTGGCCATCGCCAGCGGCAACGCACGCTTCGCCTGGGACAGCTACCGGCGCTTCATCCAGATGTACGGCGACGTGGTGATGGAGTTAAAGCCCGCCTCGGCCAAGGACATCGATCCCTTCGAAGCTCTCATCGAAGCGAAAAAGAAAAAGACGGGGGCCGTCAACGATACCGATCTGACGACCGCACACCTCAAAGAGCTGGTCAAAGAATTCAAAGCTCTCATTCGCAAGAGGCTCGGGAAGCCCTTCCCCACGGATCCACGCAAGCAACTCTGGGGCGCCATCGGCGCGGTGTTCCGATCGTGGAACAACGAGCGCGCGATCGTATACCGGAAACTCAACCGCATCCCCGCGCATTGGGGAACCGCCGTCAGCGTACAGTCGATGGTGTTCGGCAACATGGGTTCGTCCAGCGCCACGGGCGTGGCTTTTACTCGCGACCCGGCCACGGGCGAGAAGCGCTTCTACGGAGAGTTCCTCGTCAACGCCCAGGGCGAGGACGTCGTCGCCGGCATCCGTACACCGCAGCAGATTACAATCGCCGCCTCACGGGAATGGGCCAAGGAAAACAGCATCCGCGAATCCGACCGGGCGAAGAGCTATCCCTCACTCGAGGAGGTCATGCCCGGCTGTTTCAAACAGCTCGCAGCCACCGCTGCCAAACTCGAACGGCATTACCGCGACATGCAGGATCTGGAATTCACCATCGAGCGCGATCGGCTGTGGATGCTGCAAACCCGAACCGGTAAGCGCACGGCGACCGCGGCCGTACGTATCGCCGTCGAGATGACCAAGCAGCGGCTCATCAACCGCACCACGGCGGTAAGCCGCGTGCAGCCCGAGCAGGTCGATCAACTCCTACATCCGACCATCGACCCGCGCGCGACGAAGGATCTTCTCGGGCGCGGCCTCGGGGCCTCGCCCGGTGCCGCCTCGGGGATGGTGGCTTTTTCCGCTCAGGACGCCGTCGAATCCGCCGCGCAGGGCCAGAAAGTCGTGCTCGTACGTGTGGCGACTTCCCCCGAGGACATCAGCGGTATGGCCGTAGCCGAAGGCATCTTGACCGCAACCGGCGGCCGCACCTCGCACGCCGCGGTCGTGGCCCGAGGCATGGGCAAGTGTTGCGTAGTCGGCTGTGAAGCGGCGCGCATCGATTACGCCGGCGACGACATGCGCATCGGCAACCGGCGCGTGAACCGGGGCGATTGGATTACCATAGACGGCACCACCGGCGAGGTTTTTGCCGGCAAGGTACCGACCGTCACAGCCAAACTTTCGGGAGACTTCGATACGATCATGGCGTGGGCCGATCGAATTCGCCGACTCGGTATCCGCACCAACGCCGATACCCCACAAGATGCGGCAGTCGCCCGCGGCTTCGGCGCCGAAGGGATCGGCTTGTGCCGCACCGAGCATATGTTCTTCGAGGGCAATCGCATCGATTCGGTTCGTGAAATGATCCTGGCCACCGACCTGCGCGGGCGCGAGAAAGCATTGAAAAAGCTTCTTCCCTACCAGCGGCGCGACTTCGAAGGCATCTTCAAGGCCATGAACGGCTTGCCGGTGACCATCCGCTTGCTCGATCCCCCTCTGCACGAATTCCTTCCGCACAGCGATACTGAGTATGCCAAGCTCGCCGACAAGACCGGCCTCGATCTCGTCGAACTCAAAGCCAGCGGTGTCGCCCTGCACGAGTTCAACCCGATGCTCGGACACCGCGGTTGCCGTCTGGCCATCACTTATCCGGAAATCTACGTCATGCAGACGCGGGCAATCATCGAGGCTGCGCTGGCGGTGAGCGCCAAACGTGTGCGCGTCGAACCGGAGATCATGATTCCCTTGGTAGGAACCGCAGCCGAGTTGGCCGTCTTGCGTGAACTCGTCGAACAAACCGTTCGCGAGTCCATCGGCAAGAAAAAACCACGGTTCCGTTATACAATCGGCACGATGATCGAGGTACCGCGGGCCGCGCTGATAGCGGATCGGATTGCCGAACACGCCGACTTCTTCAGTTTCGGCACCAACGACCTCACACAGATGGGTTTCGGCCTTTCCCGTGACGACTCGGGCCGTTTTTTGCCCGAGTACATCGAGCGCGGGGTCTTGCCCGACGATCCCTTCGCCAGCTTGGACACGGAGGGGATCGGCCAACTCATGGCCATCGCCTGCGAAAAAGGGCGCTCGGTGCGTAAGAGCCTCAAACTCGGCATTTGCGGAGAACACGGCGGGGACCCGCGCTCGATCGACTTCTGCCACAAGATCGGCCTCGATTACGTGTCCTGTTCTCCGTACAGAATACCGATTGCGCGCCTCGCGGCCGCCCACGCGGCGATGGAAGACAGGAAGAAGTAATGGCGCGCGCGGCGGCGGTCGAGGGAACCACCAGGGTCGTCGGCATCTTCGGCGACCCCGTCGATCACAGCCTGTCCCCGCGTATGCACAACGCAGCGTACGCCGAGCTGGGCCTCGACTATGTCTACGTTCCGTTGCACACGACCGAAAGCCATTTGCGACGCGCGGTTCGCGCAATTCATGTTCTCGATCTCGCCGGCGCCAACGTTACCATCCCCTTCAAACGAAGGGTCATGCGCTACCTGCAGCGCGTAACCAAAACCGCAGCAGCGATCGGCGCCGTCAATACCGTGTATTGCGATGGCAAGGGCCTCGTCGGCGACAATACGGACGCCCCGGGCATCGTCGCGGCACTGTCGGCGAACGGTTTTCACCCGCGCCGCAAACGCATTCTCATCATCGGCGCCGGCGGCTCGGCACGTGCAGCCGTCTACGCCTTAGCCGAAGCAGGAGCCGCCGACATCGTGATCGCCAACCGTACGCTGGCAAAAGCCAGGCGGCTCGCACGCGCTTTCGAGGCCCACAAGGACAAACTTGCGGTTGCACCGTTGGACGCGCTCGAGGACCCCGACTTCCTGGACACTCGCCAACTCGTCATCAACTGCACCCCTGTCGGCATGAAAGGAAAGACCTACCTCGACTACGACGTTGCCTCGAGCGCGTCGGATTGCCTCCATTTCGACCTGGCCTATGCCGACGGACCGACACCGTTCCTAGCGGCCGCCGCTGCCGAGAAACGTCCCACGCTCGACGGTCGTCACCTGCTCGTGCACCAGGGCGCTCTCTCGTTCAAAATCTTCACGGGGCGACGGGCGCCGGTCGAAGTCATGGCCAAGGCCATCGGCATCAAACCGGCGAAGAAATAGCCGGCACGCGGCGGGGGGCTCTCAGAGATCCGCCGCTGCCGTGACCAACTCGTCGGCGAGACGATCCAAACTCGACCGTAGCTCGTCCACGTCGGCCGGCATGACGAGAAAGATCACCTGAGCAACGCCGACGTCTCGATAACGCTTCAGCAAGTCGAGACTCGGCGCATCGCGCGCGTCCGGACAAATGCTCACGTCGAGATCCTCGAGAGTACGTCCGCCACGCTCGAGTTCCGCACCGAGACGGGCCAGACGTTCGCCGGTCTTCTCCGGATCGATACCGTAGCCGTACCATCCATTGCCGTATCGCGCGGCACGCCGGAGAGCCGCGTCGCTGTTGCCGCCTACATGGATGGGAGGATGCGGCTTCTGTACGGGCTTGGGGTACTGCCGGCAGGCGGGAAGAGTGTAGAACTCGCCTTCGTGCCGAGACGTCTCGTCACACCAGAGCCGTTGCATGACTTCGAGGTACTCACTGCAGCGTCTCGCGCGCCGCTCGAACGGTACTGAGACTGCGGCGAATTCTTCTGCCAACCAACCGATACCGACGCCGAAATCCACACGTCCGCCCGATAGCCAGTCGAGCGTGGCAACTTCTTTGGCGGTGTAGACGGGATTGCGCTGCGGCACCAGACAGACACCGGTACCCAGGCGAACCGTACGTGTGTGCGCCGCCAGAAAAGCCAGGGCCGCAAACGGCTCGAGGAAACCCGTCCTGCCGCCGGCCGGAATCCGACCGTCTTCGGCGTAGGGATACCGTGAAGAGTAGTCGTCGAAGAGCACCGCGTGTTCCGCCATCCACACCGAGGCAAAGCCCCGTTGTTCGCAAGCCGCACCGAGTGCTGCGACGAACTCGGGCGTCGCCGTGGGGCTGACCAAGGGAGCAAAAATGCCGATCTTCAAGGCGGGTTCTCCGGACTATCCGCTGCGGGTGCATGCAACGCTACGCGCAAGCGCCCGCACTATGGCAAAGACAGACCGAGATTGTAAGAGGACTTCGCCCCCGTCGGGGGTCAGCGGGAGACGCCGACGATACGCAAAACCTCGTGAAGACTCGATCCTCCCAGTCGCGCACTGCGTGCGCGCACATATCCTGTAACCGCCGGGTCGATGATCGTAAGGTTGATCCGCTCTCTGCCGAGCCGTATTCTGCTAC
>CAZKLE010000119.1:0-8021 GCA_964553415.1 uncultured Myxococcales bacterium | reverse complement strand
AGCGGCGATCAAAAAGTCCGGATTTGCGTCCCGCGTGAGCGGGGTGGGCCGGAACCGCGCAAATCTGGAGATCGCCCTCGAGAAGGGTTGTGTTGACCGCATCGGAAACGACGCGGCCGATATGGTCGCGGATGCCGATCTCGTGGTTCTTGCCACACCGGTGGATGCGTTCGATTCGTTGCTGGCTGTCATCGCGGAAGCGGCGCCGAGCGAAGCGATCGTCAGCGATGTCGGCAGCGTAAAGCGCTGCGTGTGCAAAGCCGCCGCCGAGGCGGGTTTGGCGCGGCGTTTTGTCGGCGGACATCCGATGGCGGGAGGTGTATCGAGTGGTGCCGAGTACGCGAGCGCCGACCTGTTCGTAGGCCGCGTGGTCGCTCTGACCCCGACCGGAGAGAGCAGCCCACGTGCGCGCGCGACGGTCACTTCTATGTGGCGGAGCGTGGGGGGCGAGGTCCTTCTGTTGGATGCGGCCGAGCACGATCATGTAGTTGCAGCCTCGAGTCATTTGCCGCAGATGGTCTCGATCGCTTTGGCGGCCTCCTGTGCGCGGCACGACCGGCCCGAGTTGTTTGCGCGCTTGGCCGCCGGGGGATTGGCTTCGGTTACACGGACGGCTGCGAGTGATCCGACGATGTGGCGGGCGATCGTAGCCGCCAACCGCGACGAGATTGCAACGGCGATGGACGGCTTCGGAGAGATGTGGAAACGGCTGCGGGAATCCATAGGGAAGGGCGATCTCGACGCGGTCCAGTCGATCATGGAATCCGCTGCGGCCTTCAAGGGGTCCACGCGGAGGTGAAGCCCGGAATCGTAGGCCTCGAGCCGGCCCGAGGACCGTTATGCGGCGAGATCACAGTCCCGGGGGACAAGTCGATCGCGCATCGTGCTCTTCTGTTCAATGCCCTCGGGGAAGGCGAGGCGGTGGTTGCTGGTTTACCCGAGGGTCTCGACGTGGCCTCGACGATGGCGGCGTTGCGGGTGCTCGGCGTCAGCATCGAAACACTGTCCTCGCGGTCGTGTCGAATCCATGGATGCGGCATGCGATTGAAGGCACCGGACCGAATCATCGACTGCGGAAACTCGGGGACGACGATGCGCCTGCTGGCCGGTGTCCTCGCGGGGCAGAGCTTTGCCTCGGTGCTTGACGGCGACACATCGCTGCGAAAGCGGCCGATGGCCCGAGTAGCCGTTCCGCTGACGGCGATGGGAGCGAAAATTGAATCGGCTGCGAACGGTTGTGCTCCGCTGCGCATTCGCGGGGGAAAACTTCGTGCCTGCGCGCACGATCTTCCGATCGCCAGCGCGCAAGTGAAATCGGCGCTGCTGTTGGCGGGCTTGCAGGCCGACGGCCGCACCTGCGTGCGCGAACCCGGGCGCTCGCGGGATCATACGGAACGTTTGTTGCCTGCTATGGGCATTCCCATCGACAGAGAAGGGGAGTCGGTGTGCGTGGATGGAGCCTCGGTGCCCGTGTGTTGCGACGTCTCGGTACCGGGAGACCCGTCCTCGGCCGCGTTCTTCGCCGTTGCCGCGACTCTGGTGCCGGATTCTGAACTGCGCCTTCAGGGGGTATGTCTCAACCCGACACGCACGGGCTTTGTACGTCTGCTGAAACGCATGGGGGCCGACATTGAGATCCGAGAAACGCATTGTAGCGCCGGCGAACCGGTTGGAGAGCTTGTTATCCGCTACGCTCCGCTCTCGGGCGTTGAAATCGCTGCAGAGGATGTACCCGCGGCTGTCGATGAGTTGCCGATTTTGGCGGTGGCAGCCGCGCGGGCAGAGGGCAAAACCACCGTTCGCGGTGCAGCCGAACTACGCGTCAAAGAGAGCGATAGAATCCGTGCGATTGCCGAGATGCTCACGGCATTGGGTGTCGAGGTCGGCGAGTTGGATGACGGTTTTTGTATCCACGGCCGGACCGACTTGGTAGGAGGTGCCGGGTTGCGTGCCAACGGCGATCATAGGATAGCGATGGCTGCTGCGGTCGCGGCGCTCTGCGCCGACGGCCCAACAACCCTCGAGGATGGCGGAGTCGTTGCCATCTCGTTTCCCGAGTTTTTCGATACGCTGGCGCGACTACGATGCGGATGACGCACTTTTCGTCAGGACGCGGATATGGCTGACCGACCGTTTGTTGTAGCCATCGACGGCCCCTCGGGTGCCGGCAAGTCCACCACCGCTCGAGCGGTTGCCGCCGCTTTGAAGTTTCACTATCTCGATTCCGGGGCACTGTACCGTGCGGTTGCGGTGGCGGCGTTGGATGCCGATACCGCGCTCGATGATGAAGCCGCTGTGGGGACTTTGTTGGAGGGGACCCGCATCGAGGCTTTGGAGGGCGGCAAGCGTGTTCTCGTCGACGGTATCGATGTAACCCCCCGGTTGCGAAGCGACAGGGTGTCCCAAGCCGCGTCGAAAGTCTCGTCGTTGCCGGTCGTACGCAAAGCACTGATCGGATTACAGCGCGACGCGGCGGTGTCCCCCGGTGCAGTCGTCGAAGGGCGTGATATGGCGACCGTGGTGTTCCCGTCCGCGCAGGTGAAAGTCTACCTGGATGCCGATGTCGGCGTGCGTGCCGAGCGCCGCACAGCCGAGTTGCGTGCTCGCGGGGAGTCGGTCCGCTGCGAAGATGTGCTGTGTGAAATGAGAGAAAGGGACCTTCGCGACCGTAGTCGCGAGCACGCTCCCCTGACCGCAGCCGAGGATTCTCTGGTCATCGACAGCACGCGACTGGGTCCCGAACAGGTGGTCGCGGAGATCGTTGCCGCCGTACGCAAGGCCCGTTCGCGCAACTAACTTGAAAAACAAGGGATTTGCCGCTTGAAACGGGGAGTGAAGGACGCTATGTCCGTGTGGGCTGCGCGGAGACGCCGCGCAGCTTCGGAGGTTTTTTTTGATAACAGGCAAAGGCGAGGACGGGGGATCGCAGGAAGAGGCAAGCATCGAGAGTTTTGACGACCTCTACGCAGCATCCGTCATTTCGGTTCAAGTAGGAGAGATCGTCAATGGCTACGTGGTCAGTGTCGACCGCGATATGGTAACGGTCGATATCGGATTCAAATCCGAAGGTCTGATCCATCTCTCGGAGTTCACCGACGCGGCGGGGCAAGTGGAGATCAAGCCCGGCGATGAGGTCGAGGTCTACATCGACTCACTCGGGGAACGCGGGGGCCCGGTTAAGCTTTCGTACTCACGCGCGAAGGAATGGCGTGTATGGAAGGTCATCGAGGATGCGTACAACGCGGGCACCACGATCCAAGGGAAAGTGACGGGGCGTGTCAAAGGCGGGTTGATGGTCGACGTCGGAGTTTCGGCTTTCCTTCCCGGGTCCCATGTGGACGTTCGCCCGAGCCGTTCGCTGGACAAGTACATCGGTGAAGAAGCCGAGTTTTCAGTCCTAAAATTCAACCGTTCGCGCGGCAACGTCGTCGTCTCCAGGCGATCGTTGATCGAGAAAGAGCGCGAGGCGCAGCGCAGCGAAACTCTGCAGGTTCTCGAAGAAGGTGTGGTGATCGAAGGTACCGTGAAGAACGTTACCGACTATGGAGCCTTCGTCGACCTTGGCGGTATCGATGGCCTTTTGCACGTAACCGACATGTCGTGGGGCAGGGTCGGGCACCCTTCGGAAGCCGTGAAGCCCGGCGATGTGGTTAAGGTCGTGGTTCTGAAGCTCGATTCCGAGAACGACAAGGTCTCGCTCGGACTCAAACAGCTGCAAGAGGACCCGTGGCTCACGGTCGCCGAGAGATTGTTCCCCGGCAGCCGGGTGCGGGGAAAAGTCGTCAGTCTTGCCGATTACGGAGCTTTTGTTGAGGTCGAGCCCGGGGTCGAGGGATTGGTGCACGTTTCGGAGATGTCGTGGACCTCGCGTGTCCAGCATCCTTCAAAGATCGTCTCCGTCGGGGATGATGTCGAAGTTGTGGTCCTTGCTCTGGATCCGGCCAACCGGCGTATCTCGCTCGGACTCAAGCAGGCACTCCCCAATCCCTGGGAGCGCCTGCCCATCGATCACCCCGTGGGTACGTCTTTGAACGGCAAGGTCACGAGTCTGACCGATTTCGGGGCCTTCGTGAGCGTGGCCGAGGGGATCGACGGCCTCATTCACGTCTCGGATATGCACTGGACAAAGAAAGTTCATCACCCGTCGGACGTCCTCAGCAAAGGCGACGAGGTCGAGTGCGTGGTGTTGGCAATCGACATCGCCCATGAGCGCCTGTCGTTGGGGCTCAAACAGCTTTCCGATGACCCGTGGTCGGAGATGGATCATCGCTATCCTCTGGGTACGCGGGTGAAGGGAAAAATAACGAACGTCACCGACTTCGGCGTATTCGTCGAAGTGGAAGAAGGAGTCGAGGGGATGATCCACGTCTCCCAGCTTGCCAAGGAGCGTATCGACGATCCCCGCGATAAATTCCAAACCGGCCAGGAGATCGAGGCGCAGGTTACACAGATCGATCGCCGTGAACGTCGGATTTCTCTGAGCGTGCGCTCGTTGGAGAGCTCGGCCGAAAAAGAGGAAATGCAGCGCTATATGGCCAAGCCGGACGAGAGTTCGCGCTTCTCCCTTGGCGATATCATCAACGAAGAGATCGACCGTGGTCGATCCACGAAGGAAGCGAACGATGACAACGGAGGCCAGGCCTAAAACGACCTCCGGCGGGATGGACGGATAAGGAGCTACAATCGGCATGACCAAGAGAGATCTGATCGATGAGATTGTCCGCTTGCATCCGACGTTTTCCCGGCGAGATGCCGAAGTGGTCGTGAACTCCGTGTTCGAGAGTATGACCAAGGCTCTGTGCGCGGGCGATCGTATCGAGATTCGCGGGTTTGGGAGTTTCGTAGTCAAACAGAGGAACTCGAGAGAAGGCCGTAACCCGAAAACCGGTGAAATCGTCGCGGTTGCCGCCAAGCGGGTTCCCTTTTTCAAGGTCGGTAAGGAACTGCGTTTGCGGGTGGATACTAAGAACGGCGCACAGGGCGGCAACGCTGCGGGCGGGTACCGGCAGCCGCCGCCCGCCGTCCGGGCGGTGGCTGCTCGTAGCCCGGGCCAAAGCTGAAGCGCGACATGCGAGTGCTATGGGCTCCGTGGCGTTTGCGCTACGTCTCGGTAGCCGACCAATGCGACGGCTGCATCTTTTGTGAAAAGCCGGCCTTGGTCAGCGAGGACGATCGGCGTGAGCAGCTCGTCTTGTACTCCGACGAACTAGCATCGGTCATGCTCAATCGCTTCCCGTATGCCAGCGCGCATTTGATGGTGGCGCCGCGTGCCCATACGGCGGACTTTCGATCCTTGCCGGCCGGCCTGGTTGGGCGGCTGCATGAGTTGATTGCGCGGTCGATGGGGGCGATCGAGGCTGAGTACCGGCCGCGGGGGTTTAACGTCGGTATGAATTTGGGCCGTTGCGCCGGTGCGGGCTTCGTCGATCATTTGCACTGGCATGTCGTGCCCCGTTGGGAAGGCGACACCAACTTCATGCCCGTGTTGGCCGATACGAAGGTTATGCCCGAGCATCTCGACGAAGCCTACGGACGCTTGGCCGGGTACTTTGGACCTGGGGAGCGGTGAGGGTGGTATGAAGCTGATTCGAAGTATAGTTCTCGGCGTTCTCTTCCTGCTCGGCGTATTCCTAGCCAGCGCCAACACCGCCTTGGTTGAGCTCGTGTACCTCCCGGCTTTGCCCTTTGCCGGGATGGACGCGGTCGGTTCGCTGCGGGTGCCGGTATTTATCCTAGTTTTGGCTGCGATTCTCATCGGCGTGGTGGCGACCGGGCTCGGGGTGTTCTTCGAGCAATCCAAGCTGCGCTGGACCACACGAGCCGCCTTGAAAACCGCCAAACAGAAGGAGAAAGAATGGGCGGGGTTGCGTGACGAGTTGGCGCTCGCAAAACAGGAGTTGGCCAATACGAAGCAGGAGTTGGCCGTCTCACGCACCGAAACCCGATCGGCGCGCGAACGTCTTACGCAAACCGAAGCCCGCTTCGCGAAGTTGCGGGAAGAGCTGCGACACGGCGGAAACGACGAAGCCAAGCCCGATCGTGGATGAAACATGTCGGCGCCGCCCGGATTCAAGATTACGCCGGTCATCCAGCAGTACCTCGAGATCAAAAGAGATCACGAGGATGCGATCTTGTTTTTCCGCCTCGGGGATTTTTACGAGATGTTCTTCGAGGACGCCGAGCGTGCATCTGCGCTTCTCGATATCACCCTAACGACGCGCAACCGTAACGAACCTAATCCGATTCCTCTTTGTGGCGTGCCCTATCATTCAGCGCGCCCGTACATTGCCAAGCTGATCGATGCGGGTTTCAAGGTCGCGATCTGTGAACAAGTCGAGCTGCCGGGTACGGACTCAAAGCTGGCTTCGCGCAGGGTCACGAAGGTGGTTACGCCGGGAACGGCGATGGACGAAGAAAATCTGGAGGACGACAGCAGCCGCTACCTCGCTGCGCTCGAGCGACGTGACGGGGTCTGGGGCCTGGCCTGGACCGACTTTTCGACGGGGGAGGTTTTGGCCGCCGAGTTTGCCGATCCTCGCGCCGTAGCCGAGGAACTGCAGATTCTCGAAGCCCGGGAGATCATCATCGCCTCGGGTGCGTACCGTTCGTTTGAGGGGTTTTTGCCGGCCACACTGCGCTCACGATTGTGTCTTCGCGAGTTCCGTCAACCGGCCGGAGATCGCAGCCTCAAGGGCCATCCGGCGGCTGCGGCTGCGTTGGGTGGGCTCAACGAGTACCTGGCGACGATTCAGGGCGACAGCCGAGGGCATCTCCGTGATGCGGTCTTGTACGATAGCGGTGCGTTCCTGCGCCTTGATGCCGTGACGCGTGACAATCTGGAAGTTCTGCGCACGCGAAGGGGAGTGCGCAAAGGATCTCTCTTCGAGGTCGTCGATGGGTCGGTGACGGCAATGGGCAGGCGGCTGACCGGTCGTTGGCTGTCGCATCCGCTCGCCGTTGCCTCTGCGATCGGCGAGCGCCTGGACGCTGTCGAATTCTTCGTCGAATCCGTGGATCTACGCGCTCAGTTGCGCTCGATTCTGAAAAACATTGGCGATATCGAGCGACTGAGCGGCCGTGTCGGTTCCGGTAATGCCGGGCCGCGAGAACTCCTCGCCTTGGCCGACAGACTGGATTTCGTCGCCGAAGCCGAGGCGGTTCTCGAGTCCAACCCCCTGCCCGACATCGTTGCCTCGACGGTCGGCGATCTCGATTCGTTGGCGGAGATCAGGGAGTTCATCCGCGCGGCCGTTGCCGAAGAATCGCCGGCAGTAGCCCGCCACGGCGGTGTGATCCGCGAAGGCTTTGATGCCGAGGCCGATCGCCTGCGCTTGATCGCCAGTCGAGGCCGCGGCTGGATTGCCGATATGGAGGCCGAAGAACGCTCACGCACGGGGATTGCGACTCTCAAGGTCGGATACAACAAGGTCTTCGGGTATTTTCTCGAGGTCAGCAAGAGCCACGCCCACCGTGTTCCCGAAGACTACGAACGCAAACAAACTCTGACCAACGCCGAGCGCTACATAACTCCAGCTCTCAAACAGCACGAAGGAGAGGTTCTTGGTGCCCAGGAGCGGCTGCTTGCGCTCGAATCGCGTTTGTTCGAGCGGATTCTGCGCGAAGTACGAAAGAAACAGAGCCGGCTGGCGCGCACATCATCGGCCCTGGCGGCGATCGATGCGTGGGCCGGGCTCGCCGAGTCGGCCCACAAACGCTCCTACCTACGCCCGCAGCTTACAAAAGGCGGGGCGCTGGAGATCATCGACGGCCGGCACCCGGTCGTGGAGTCCGTGCTCGGGAGGTCTTTTGTCGGCAACGATTGTCGACTTGGCGGCGAGGGTGCAACGCTGGCGGTTATCACCGGTCCTAACATGGCGGGTAAATCAACGTATCTGCGGCAAACAGCCTTGATCGTATTGCTCGCCCACGCCGGCTGTTTTGTCCCGGCCACATCGGCGCGGGTTCCTTTGTGCGACCGCATTTTCACCCGCATCGGCGCGAGTGATGATCTTGCGGGTGGT
>CAZKLE010000118.1:0-8150 GCA_964553415.1 uncultured Myxococcales bacterium | reverse complement strand
CGTTATTCTCGGGCTGCTGTTCGGTAAGACCGAGCGAGTTGACCTGAACGCCGTAACGAAAGCGCCGCATCTTGGCATCGGCGACGCTGAAGCGCTGTTCGCCGAGTTCGTCCCACAGCTGTACGAATGCGCGCTGTTTGCACATTTCTTCGACAAAACGAATTCCCGCGTTCACGAAAAAGGAGATGCGTCCGTACACACGCGCAAATGCGGCATCGGTGATTCCGCGTTTGCGAACCTCGTCGAGCACGGCCACGGCGTTGGCTAGTGCGAACGCGATTTCCTGCACGGGCGTCGCTCCGGCCTCCTGCAGATGGTAGCTGCAGATGTTGATCGGGTTCCACTTGGGGATGTTCTCGACGGTGTAGGAAATCACGTCGCCGGTCAGGCGCAGCGACGGGGTGGGTGGAAAAATGTAGGTGCCGCGCGACAGGTATTCTTTGATGATGTCGTTCTGGATCGTGCCCTGCAGAACCTTGGGCGAGACCCCGGCCCGTTCGGCCACCGCGACGTAGAGGGCGAGCAACCAGGCTGCCGTGGCATTGATCGTCATCGAGGTATTCATGCGATCGAGGGGAATATCGTGGAACAGTGTCTCCATGTCGACGATATCGGCGACCGGAACACCGACCTTGCCGACTTCGCCCTTCGCCAACGGGTGATCGGCGTCGTAGCCGGTCTGGGTGGGGAGGTCGAAAGCGACACTAAGACCCGTCTGGCCTTTGGCGAGATTGGAGCGGTACAATGCGTTTGATGCCGCCGCGGAACTGTGGCCGGAATACGTGCGGAAAATCCAGGGACGGGTGCGCTTGGCCGGGGGCGAAGGGGAAATGGTTTTCATAACGGGAACAAAGATCTATCAGGCCGGCCCCGATGCCTCAATGGCGGCCGACCCGGGTACCTCCACCACGCTCGCCCGAGCTGGCGCGGGCGGGTGGCCGCGCCGGGGTTAGAGCAAGGCCGTGAGGTCGCTGCGCGATTACCTATTTTACCTTTTCGTGCGCTGTGCGTGGTGGATCGGGCAGCGCATCCCTTTGCGTGCCCTACGGGCCGGGCTCGTAAGAATTAGCTCGCTCGGCTATCGCTTCGACCTCCGGCACGTCGAGCGGGTACGCGCCAACTTACGCATGGCGTTTCCCGATTGGCCGAACTCGCGCGTCGATGAGTACGCCCGTAAGGCGATCGCGTACTGGGGGCGCCTGGCTGCCGAGATCATTCACGCGCGCGAGCTGACGCCGAATGATCAATCCGGCGACTTCAAGACCCTGAATGAACGTGTCGATGCCGCGCTCTCGCACGGCAAGGGGCTGCTGATTCTCACCGCTCACTTCGGAAATTTTGAGTTATTGGGGCGCGTGTGTGCGTGCCGCGGTGTGCCGTTGGCGACCTTCGTGCGGCCGTTTCGAAATCGTTACTTCGACCGTTTCTTTGTAGAGGACCGGCGCTCGATGAACCTGGGCTTACTCGGACGAGGAACGGGGGTCCGCGAAGCTCTTCGTATGCTGAAGGCCGGCGGTATGGTCGCGGTCCTTCTCGATCAGAATCAGCGCCCGGGGCGGGGAATATTTGTAGACATGTTTGGGCGTCCGGCTTGCACCTCGACGGTGCTGGCGCGCCTATCGCTGGCGACGGGTGCTGCGGTCCTGCCCGTATTTGCCCTCTGGAAGGGGGACCGTACGCTGCCCTTGATCGGTGAGCTCATCGAACCCGAGGGCCCGAAATCTCCGGTGGGAGGCCGGGCCGGGCGGAGCGAGAAAGTTCGGGTGCTGACGGCATGCTACACAACGGAGATCGAGGCGGTGGTGAGGCGCTATCCGGAACAGTGGAATTGGGTGCATCGGCGTTGGAAGACTCAGCCGAGCGACTGCCCCGGCGCGGGGGCCGGGAATGGTGACAGCGAGTCCCTCTCCCGACCCGTTGCAGCGGCGTGATGGGCCCGGAGATGCTGCACCGATGGCTCGTGGTCGCTAGGTGATAAATTAGCCATACTGAAAAAACCGGCACGAAAAGATTTGAAATTGTTATCTTTGAGGCTTACGTTTGGGGATCCGAGTCAGAGCGCACGTGGCCTCGGACGAAAGGGACCGCGAGGCTGTGCGTAGGAGCGCAAAGGAGAGTTCACCCATGGCAGAAGCGATCACTTCGGTCTCGAATAAGCCCATCGAAGAGAAGACCACCGTGGTCATACGTTTTGCCGGTGACTCCGGCGACGGCATGCAGCTCACGGGTACGCAATTCACCAACGAATCGGCCATCGCCGGCAACGACATCGCGACGCTGCCCGACTATCCCGCCGAAATCCGTGCACCGGCAGGCACACTGGCCGGGGTAAGTGGCTTTCAGCTGCATTTCGCCAGCGACCGCGTTTTCACCCCCGGTGACCAGCCTCAGGTTCTTGTCGCCATGAACCCTGCGGCCTTGAAAGTGAACATTGAAGATCTCGACGACGGAAGTGTGCTCATCGTTGACACCGACGCCTTTACCAAAAGCAACCTGCGCAAGGCTGGTTACGATGAGAACCCGCTCGATGATGGCTCGGTCGATCGCCTGCAAGTCATCAAGGTGCCGTTGACCAAACTGACCACCACCGCGCTCGCTGATCTCGGCCTTCCCAACAAGGCCATGGTGCGTTGTCGGAACTTCTTCGCTTTGGGGCTTTGCTCGTGGTTGTACAACCGCCCCACGGAAGAAACGCTCGTTTGGATAGGGAAGAAGTTCAAGAAGGCGCCACAGCTGATCGAAGCCAATACGCTGGTGTTCAAAGCGGGCTGGAACTACGGCGAGACGACCGACGCGTTTACCGTCAGCTATGAGGTCAAGCCGGCATCGTCGATCGCAGCCGGGCTCTACACCAGTATTACCGGCAACAAGGCCTTGGCGTACGGCCTCATGGCCGCGGCCGCCAAAGCCGGCAGACAGATCTTTCTAGGCAGTTACCCGATTACTCCGGCTTCCGACATTCTGCACGAGTTGGCGGCCCACAAGGAGTTGGGTGTCATCACCTTCCAAGCCGAAGATGAGATTGCCGGTGTCTGTTCGGCCATTGGGGCTTCTTTCGGCGGTGCGATAGGGGTAACGACGTCGAGCGGTCCGGGCATCGCATTGAAGGGGGAAGCCATCGGCCTCGCCGTCATGGTGGAACTGCCGTTGGTGATCGTCAACGTGCAAAGAGGGGGCCCCAGCACGGGCTTGCCGACCAAAACCGAACAGGCCGATCTCATGCAAGCCATCTATGGTCGCAACGGAGAATCTCCGGTTGCGGTACTCGCACCTTGCACGCCCACGGATTGTTTCAACGCGGCCTTCGAGGCGGTGGCGATCGCGATCCGCCACATGACCCCGGTCTTCCTCATGTCGGATGGCTACTTGGCCAATGGTGCCGAACCATGGAGCATTCCCAAATTCGCGGAACTTGACGACATTCCGGCCAAGTACTGGACCCAGGCCCTCGGTTTTCACCCTTACTTGCGTAACGAAGACACGCTGTCGCGGCCTTGGGCGATACCCGGAACGCCGGGATTGGAACATCGTGTGGGTGGTCTCGAGAAGGACTACGACAGCGGCAACATCAGCTATGACCCCGCCAACCATGAACGTATGTCGAGGGTGCGCGCGAGCAAGATCGCCGCGATTGCCTACGACATTCCACCGGCTAAGGTCGAGGGAAGTGAGCTCGGTGAGGTGTTGGTCATCGGCTGGGGATCCACCTACGGCGCCATCAGCGAAACCGTAGAGAGGTTGAATGCAGAAGGGATTTCCGCGGGACATCTGCACCTACGATGGATCAACCCGTTGCCGAGAGATGTCGACAAGGTGCTCAAGCGTTTCAAGCACGTCGTGGTGGCCGAGATGAACCTCGGGCAACTCGTACGCATACTGCGTGATCGTTTCCTCGTTGATGCGATTCCCCTGAACAAGATCCAGGGCCAACCTTTCAAGATACGGGAACTGATCGAGCCCATCCGAGCCATCGTGGAGGAAAACAAATGAGTGCGGAAGCGGCGCAAAAACTCACCCGTAAAGATTTCGTCAGTGACCAAGACGTGCGTTGGTGCCCGGGTTGCGGGGACTATTCGATCCTGGCGCAGGTGCAGAAGGTCATGCCGGAACTGGGCATTCCCCGCGAAAATATCGTCGTGGTCTCCGGCATCGGCTGCTCGAGTCGTTTCCCGTACTACATGGATACCTACGGCTTCCATAGCATCCATGGTCGAGCGACGGCGCTCGCCACCGGTCTGAAAACCGCGCGCCCCGAACTTTCGGTTTGGATCGTGACCGGTGACGGCGATGGATTGAGCATCGGCGGCAATCACCTGATCCACATCCTGCGTCGCAATCTGGACGTGAATATTCTCCTGTTCAACAACCAGATCTACGGCCTGACCAAGGGGCAGTACTCTCCGACCTCGCGTCTGGGGCAGATCACGAAGTCCTCGCCGATGGGGGTGATTGATAATCCTTTCGACGCGGCGTCGCTCGCGCTCGGCGCGGAAGCGACCTTCGTCGCCCGAACGGTCGACGTGCAGGCGGCGCATTTGCAGTCGGTGTTGCGCAGGGCGGTGGAACACAAGGGCACGTCCTTTATCGAGATTTTGCAAAACTGCGTCGTATTCAACGATGGTGCTTTCGGTGATGTCACCGATCGTAATGAAGCCGCCGACCATCAACTGCTGCTCGAGAACGGCAAGCCGATGGTGTTCGGGAAGGAAGGCAAAAAAGGGATTCGCCTGAACGCGAACATGGAGCCGGAAGTCGTATCGCTGGACACCGTGGCGACCGAGGATGTGCTCGTGCACGACGAGACCAACGACGCGTTGAGCTACTTCCTGACCCGCCTGGAACGTCCCCAGTTTCCGCTGCCGTTGGGTGTTCTGCGTGCGGTCGATCGACCGACCTACGAGGGCCAGGTGCACGAGCAGATTAAGAAGGCGCAATCGACTGGCGCTGGCTCGGACTTTGACGCATTGTTTGCAAGCGGGGATACTTGGGTCGTCGATTGAAAAGAAGCTGAGACAGGGAGGCACCGTTATGCCCGAAGAAGAACCGATAGGAGAATTTATAGAGGAAGCCATTCAGGGCCTCGAGGCCGCTGAAGGAGAGCGCGTTTTTGACGCCGACATGCTTAGGCAGCCCATTTCGGTGCTCAAGCCTCGAAGCCCCGTTCTGGTCGAGCCGCAAACGCCGGTCATCGAAGCCATCGGTATCATGCAGAGCGAGCGGATCGGTTGTGTACTGGTGGCGCGCAGCAATAAGCTCAAAGGAATTTTTACCGAGCGCGATGTGCTGATCGAGGTAGTCGGCAAAGGAATCGACGCCGCGAAAACGCCGGTGCGCAAACTGATGACAGCGGATCCCGAGAGCTTGAGGATGAGCGATTCCATCGCCTATGCTCTGAACAAAATGGGACTGGGTGACTATCGACACATCCCGCTTGTGGACGGGGCCGATGCGCCGGTGGGGATCATTTCGGTAAAAGATATCGTCAATTATCTCGTGCACTTCTTCCCCAAAGAGATCATGAACCTGCCGACCCTACCGAGAGGAAATTACACCCAAAAACGTGAAGGCCCTTGAGTCGAATCGGCGCACATGCTGAAACACTGCCTGTAGCCGCGCCTCAGCCAACCTAGGCTCGATCCGTGCGCGAAGAGCTGAAAACCGCAGCGTATGAGTGATGGATAGCGGAGCCTCGAGGCCCTGGAGCGACGAACTAGCCGAGGTGCTCGGCCGCTTAGGCGTGAGTAAAACTGTCGAACAGCTTCGCCGAGAGATGGAAGATCTCATCGAGCGCCTCGCCGAAGCAGAGCGGGAAGCGCAGCCCGGAGGTCCGGCCGCGGCCCGGCCCGGGTCATCAGGGCTCAACGCCGAGATCGAGAATGTGGGTCAGAAAGTTGATCAGGCCAGTGCCATGCTGGCCAATCTGACCGAATTACTCGAGGCGCAGGCCGAACGCATCGAAATGCTGGAAAATCGTTTTGGCCGGCGCGAGCAGTCCGCGGAGCCGACATGCGAAGCTGCCGACGAGGGTGAAACTGCGATGCAACGCTACCGGCGGCGCTTGTACGGGCTCGAGGAGAAGCTGGCCGCGGTGCTCGAGGCACAGCCGGATGCCGTTGCGGCCTATGCACCGGCGGTGGCCGGTCAGAGCGAGGCAGGCCCGGCCCGGCCGCTGGTTGAGCCGCCCACATGCGGGGCGCAATTGGCAGCGATCGAGTCGGTTCTCGCCGCTTTGGACCGGCGTTTTGATCAATTTTCGACTGGTGTACAGGCACGCTTGGAAGAACTCAGCGAGCGCTTGGATTCAGCGGAGAATGGTTCGGGCAGCAAAGATCAACGCATAGAGGAACTCGAGGAACGCCTTCTAATTATGGTCGAAGCCACCGGAAAGCCTCGAGCCTCGGAGGGCGACCCGCTGTGTCGGCCTGAGCTGTCCGGTGACGCGGAACCGGCCGGTCCGCTCGAGCTTGCTGCGCCGCCGTCGGCGGATACGGTGGGACCGGGAGCCGCAGATCGTCTGGCCGGCTTGGAGAAGATCATCGACCGTGAGCTGAGAGTGCGCGAGCAGGGGATTGAGGGGGTCGACCGGAGCGGCCCGGTCGACGCGGCCAAGGAACATCCTACGGTCATGGTCGTGGATAGCGGCGTGGACGCGCGTACGATCCTGTCGATGTATCTGTCACGGACGGGTTTTCAGGTTGTCACCGCGGCCAGTGCTGAGGATTGTCTGGCAAAACTGCGCTACCACGATGTCGACGCTATCGTGTTGGATGCGGCTCTGCCCGGGGCCGACGGTGGCCACGTTTGTCGCGTGCTGCGTAACGAAGAGGCCTATGCCTCCAAGCGAGCAACTCCGGTGATCGTCTATACGGGGTATCCTGATGAGTATACGCGTAAACTGGTGGCGCAATGGCGTGCCGACGACTATGTGGTCAAGGGCGGCGACATGCTTCCGCTGATGACATCGCTGATCCGCTATACGCGTGGCCCGCAGGCAGCGAGGGCATGAGGGAAAGGAGCCGAGCCAGGAGGCATCTTGTCGCACTGGTCGCCGTCATCGTACTGTCTTGGCCGGCCGCCCGCTCAGTGGCTGCAGCCGCCGAACAGGTGTTGCGCCCACCTTCGCCTTCGTATCGTGTCGGTGGGTTTGTGTACGGCGCACCTACCGGCGCGGGCTGGAGAGAGCTCAGTGCCTCTCCGACTACCGTCGAATTGGTATACGTGGAAATGGTGTCGGCCAAAAAGCTCAACAGTCGTGCGCACGTAGTTGTCGAAGCGTCCAAGGTTCCTGAGGGTGCGCGCGTAGAAGGGGGCGAGGCCTTGGCACGTACGAGTCTGGAGCAACAGGCCGCGGCGAGAGCCGATTCTCTTGTCGCGAAGAGTGCCGTGTCGCCTGTGCCCGGAGATTCGGGGTTTTACAGCTACACTATCTCGAGCAAGCTGAAAGGGGTCGACTTGATCGAGGTTTTCTACGTATTGCTCGCCGCGGATCGCTCCGAGTACGTAGTGGTCAAGCTGGCCACCCGCGACGCTGACTATCAGACCACCCCGTACTACACCGATATCTATGCCTCACTGGCCTCTTTTCACGTCCCATCCGTCGGCGCAGATGCTCGGCCGGCCGTCCCGTAGCCAGTCGTTCGCGGCACGATCGCCGTCGGCCATGAGCCTTTCGGGCACTCCTGATCCCGGCAAGAGGAAATCGATGGGGCGGGGCTGCTCATCGGTTCGGTAGGCGATGCATGCCAATTCGGCACCGGTCTTTTCGGCCGACGCGGCGGCTGCTTCGAGGATGCTGCCTGCGATTTCGGCATCGAACCCGACCAGCACGATGCGCGCAGCTCCCTCCGAGAGCGCAGCCTCGATTGCTTTTTGCCACGTACGAGCGTCGGCCGGCGCTTCGTGGAACGCAGCCTCGGTAAGTTGCCGCAATTGTTTTGCATCCGCCGACGCAGCGTTGCTCTTCAAAAGAACCTTGCCGCCGCCGACGTGCAACAAAATGGGGGAAACCTCGGCTGGGGTACCCATCCTTTCGCGGGCCAAAAGCCAGCCAATGCCGCGGCCACCGGCTGCGAAGCGTCGAAGAAACGACAGCTCACGCAATGCCTGGTTGAAAAGCAGCCGTCGCGACCGCAGCCGCTCCCAGCCTCGCT
>CAZKLE010000117.1:0-8162 GCA_964553415.1 uncultured Myxococcales bacterium | reverse complement strand
CTCTTCGCCTAAAGGCGAGGGATTTCCACCATCCCCGGAGGGGACATTAACCGTAGCCCACGCCGAGCAGCAACGACCAACCCGCGCAATAACGAGGCATCGTCGCGAAAACATCGCCATTAGCAACGGCCTATGTACGGACTGCTTTATAGCTTGCATGGTCCCTAAAAAACCCGCGCCATCCGCACGCGTCAATCCTCGACAACATGACTCTCGAACAGCTTTCGGTAGCCGTTCCATCGCTGTTCGTCGAACTGCGCGTCGGCACCCAGACACTCGCAAGCACAGTAGGCCATAAACAAGGCATGGTGGGTGTTGTCGTGTGCGAACAATCCCTGCCTGCCGAAGCTCACGAGATTGTGCACGGACCGGCTCCAGCCGTCCAGGCGCGCGAAATGTTTTTCGTAGCCCTGACGATAAATTGGATAGGCCTGCGGAAGCCGCCGCACCGCGACTTCGAGAATGGGTGAACGCAGCGGCAGGCCCGCGCTCTCGAGAGCCCCTCGTACGATGCCGGCCAAGTCCTCGTCCGTAGCCTTCCATTCGGGGCTTTCCTTCGAGCAGGGCAACTCAGCACAGAGCACCGTCCGTCCAACCGGTTTGTCGGTATCGCTGTAATTTTTGGGTTCCGAAATGCGCGTTACGGCCACATCCGGCTCGGGAAAATAGTGAGCATCGTACTCGCTGAAGCGATCTTGGTCGAGGACGAGATAGACCAGCAACATGGCGCGCGATTCGATGGCGGCACCTGCGGCCAGAACCTCGGCGGGCGGTCGCGGCCGAAACACCTCGGCGAGAACCGAGATCGGGATGGTCGACCATACCTGCTCGGCATGATGCTCCCGTAGGCGTCCGGCGTGATCGCTGACCACCGTAAAGCTGCCGTCGTTTTCGCAATGAATTTCCTTGACCGCGGCACCGAGGAAGAGGTCGGCCCCGGCAGCAAGCGCCGCCTCGGCATAACTTTCACTGATGCGCCCAAAGCCGCCGCGCGGATAAAAGAACCGCCCCGCTCCGGCCGCCTTCAGACCGGGGACCGAGGAGAGAACCTTGCGCAGCAACTTGGCCGGAGAGTTCGCCGACACCCGCCGGCGCGCCTGCATGGGGTCGAGTTCGTCGGGGTCGAGGCCCCAGATCTTGCGTGCGTAGGGAATGTAGAAATCTCCCGCGATCGTGGGTCCGAGACTGCCCGAGAGAATGGAGGAAAACGATGCACCGGCCGCCTCTCGCCGATTCATACGGCCGGCCATTGCCTGCAATGGCCCTAAGGCGATATCGCGAGCTACGCGCAGGGCGAACGCCGGCGGCAGGCGCAAAAGAAGGTCAACCGGCTTGAGAGGAAAATGGATCCAACGACCCTGCAAACGAATACGCCCATGGCGAGGGCGATCGAGCAGATCCTCTCCGAGCAGGTTACGGATATCTTCGAGAACCTTCGCATCACAAGCGGGATGCAGGCGATGACTACCGTAATCGACGCGGAGGCCTGCAATCTCGAAGCTCCCGGCATTGCCGCCGACGACGGAGTTCCTCTCGATGACCGTCACCGCGACACCGCCTTTGCGGGCCAGATGATACGCCGCTCCGAGTCCGGCCGGACCGGCCCCGAGAATCACTACGCGTCCCCGCGCCGGCGCTCCCGAGCTTATCGGCGCGGTGGTGTTGGTCGTCGCAGCCTCGGGCACGGTGGGATCAGACATCGGCAGCCAGGGCCCGCCCATCACCGCTTCTGCGGCGAGACAAGGCATAAAAGATTCCACCGCCGGCGCTGCCGGCTACGAGAATGGTTTCCCATACCAAGCCGAGGGCTACCGCCGGGGCGGCGGCCACGCCGAAACGACCGAGAAATCCCGCCAAGGCCGCCTCGCGAACTCCGATTCCGGCAAGACTGATCGGTATCATCGCGGTCAGCTTGGCCAGGGGCCAAGAGAACAGCCAAGCCCCTGCCGACAGGTCGATACCGCAGGCTTTTCCCAGTAGAGCCGTCAAAAAGATGAACGAACCCTGCACAGCCATCGACACGGCCCAGGCGATCAGCCCACGACCAGGATTTGCGGCGAGTGCGGAAGCGGCCGCGCGCATCTCCGTTTGGATTTTGCCTGCACGCTCGGGCAGCCAAGCGGGCAAGGGAACGACCGTGGCCACCGCAGCAGCGGCCACCGCAGCGATCATCAGGAGGCTGACCAAGCCGACAATCACGGCGTCGCTCCCCGACAACACGCGACGCGAGGCCGCCGCGCCGACGATGACGAAAACGACGAGCGTCGCCGTGTCGATCAAGCGATCCACGAGGCTAGCAAACACGACTGCTTCTTTGGACTCCCGAGAACGCATCGCAAGGCTTGCGCGTACTACATCGCCGCCGGCTACGGAGGGCAGAAACAAATTGGCAAACAGGCCGGCGAAATAGAAGCGTACCGTCTCGGCGTAGGACGGCCCCGCCTCCGTGAGATTCAAGAGCAGATGCCATTTGAAAGCTCCCGCCATGTGCCCGGCGACAAAGCCGAGCAAACAGCCGAGCCACAACCACAGCGGCACGGAAGTCAGCGCCGAGCCCAGCTGATCGAGGGGCAACCACAAGATCAGCGCTGCCAGGATGGCCAGACTGCCCAGCAATCGCAGCGCGAGGCCCGGCCCTCGGCGCCGCGACGGCGACGGCAATGAAACGCTCACCTCGGCCTCGACCCGAGCCCTGAGCGAGCGATCTGGTCGGAAAGCAAGCCGATGGCCCAGATGAGGATGGCGGCCAGAAAGCCGAGAACCGCGGACTCGGAAAGATTTTCCAAGGTCACATCGTAGATGAATTTGGCGGTCGCCCCGACGAAGAGCACGGCGCCCAACGGCAGAAACACCTTCAAAGGATTGAAATAGACGATCGTCCGCAAAATGAGGATAAAAAAGTCGTAGGCGTGCTTAGGACGTATTTTCGATTCCCCCACTCTCTGGTGGTAGTTGATCGGCACGTAGGCGACAAGATAGCCGTTGCACAGCATCGAAAGCGTGATCGTGGTCGTAAACGAGAACCCCGAAGGCAGGACGTGTTCGTAGACCTCGACCACAGACCGCCGCATGACGCGTAAGCCCGAGTTGAGATCGGGTATCTGTCTTTCGGCAAGGTACGACGCAAGCTTCTGCAGAAGCCATTTCGCCGGCTTCCGCAAAGTAGGCACGTGCACCTCATCTCCGATACGCGCGCCCACGACCATGTCGTACTTACCCGCCCGTGAGAGCATTTCCGGAATGGCCGAGGCCGGGTAGGTGCCGTCGGCATCGGTGATGACAATCCAGTCGTAACGCGCGCGACGGATTCCGGTTTTCAGCGATGCACCGTAGCCGATGTTTTCCGGGTGGCGAATGACCGTTGCCCCGGCGGCGGCGGCACGCTCCGCCGTACGGTCCTCGGAGCCGTCATCGACCACGATGATCTCGTATTCGATGCCCGCCTCGGAAAGCACCTCGGCAACCTTGGTGATTTCCTCGCCCACGGCCGCCTCTTCGTTGAAAGCGGGGATCACAACCGACGCTTTGCGAATCTCTATGTCTTTCACCTACCCAACCTCATCACGCAGACCGCACCGCCATCCAGAATACCACAGCCGTCGCTCTTGACCGGCATAGTCACAGCTGACAGACTTTTCTTCGTCATACTCGCGGGGGCGCTTCGGCGAGTCTGTGTCTCCGACGGGAGTCATAGCGACCGGCAACTCTCTGTGCGGTTTTGCGTTCGCCGGAACTGCAATCAACAGCAGCAGCGGCCAAAGACTCCAATGAGCAACAACACAGCCGAGGACAATCGGTTCCACCCAGGCGCCCTGCTCGCCGTGGTCTTTCTGACTGTGTTGGGGGCAACTCTCAGGTTTCACCACTTGAACAGCGGCCTGTGGTACGACGAAATCACCACTGTCCTCGATTCAATACGACCGCCTCTGATTCACATCGTCACCCGGTTTCCCAGCAACAACGATCACCTTTTCTTTTCCGTCTTGGCACATATTTCGACGACGATCTTCGGTGAGTATCCGTGGAGCGTTCGCCTTCCTTCCGTAATCTTCGGGATCGCATCGATCCCGATGCTCTACCTGCTCGGAATCACCGTCACGAGCCGCCTCGAAGCGCTACTCGCCACTTCCATCTTGACGGTTTCGTATCACCATATCTGGTTTTCCCAGAACGCTCGCGGGTACAGCGCGCTACTGTTCTGGGTCCTGTTAGCAACCTTCTTGCTGCTGCAATGGATCTTGTACGACAAAAAAACACCACTCATAGGCTACGCCATCGTAGCCGCCCTCGGTTCTTACACCCACCTGACCATGGTGTTCGTCGTCGTCGCTCATGCCATGACCTGTGCCTACATGGCGTTGGTCGAAGACAAACCCAAAGGTGCGTATCGTGACTGGAGATACCCCGCGCTCGCGTTCGTGACCGGCGGCAGTCTTACGATCCTCCTCTATGCACCCGTGCTGATGGATGTACACAACTTTTTTACAACTAGTTTTTCCGGCAAAGAGGTCGCAACTCCGGTCTGGGCATTATGGGCGGCGATCAGCGGCCTACGGGTGGAGTTCGGAACCCTTTGGGGCATCGCCGTCGGAAGCCTCATTGGCGCCGTCGGCCTTGTGTCTTACCTCAAGCAGAGGGCTGCCATTGCCCTACTCTTCGTTTTGCCCGCACCCGTGACGCTCACCCTGGCCATCGCGATGGGCCGGCCTATTTTTCCTCGCTTCATCTTCTTCTTGGTTGGATTCGCACTGCTCATCGCGGTGCGAGGCGGGAGCAGGATCGGAGACTGGACCGCCGAGCGGATCGCTTCACGTTTCGCGCTTCCGTGGTTGGGATCAGCCATGGCGGTACTGGTGACCATCGGCGCTATCGGAGCCTCGATCCGTTCCTTGCCCTACGGGTACCGTTATCCGAAGCAGGACTACCGCGGCGCGATCGAGTTCGTAGAGAAGAACAAAGAGGCGGACGATCTTGTCGTAACCTTCGGGAAAACATCGGCAATCCCCATCCTGGACTACTTCGGAGAACCGTGGCTACGAGCCGATACGTCCGACGAACTCCGCAGCACTCGCCTGCGCGGGCGCGATGTGTGGCTCGTCTACACCATGGCTACGTATATCAAGGCGAATACGCCCGAGCTGTGGAACCTCATTCAACGCGACTGCAGGCATCTCGGGTCGTTCGAGGGTACGGTCGCCGGCGGGCAAGTTTATGTTGATCGCTGTCCGCCCCTGAACCGGACAGCGGGATGAAGGCCGCGCGAACGTACGGCTCGTAGAGACATTTCGGTGGAAGTCCAGAAAAGCAAAACTTTTCGCTCCTTGACGCTAGCCGCGTGCGTACTACCCGCCACCGTCTTGTCGGCCGCCTACACTGCGATCTGTTTTTACACCCGTAACCCCTGGCCGTGGAACGAGACGGTTCACGAATCCGGCAATCGGACACTGCTCGGGACGATCTTCTATTACCAGCACGCAGCCCGCGAGCTCCCCTTGGACATCATCTTGGGCGTAGCGGTGGCCGGCAGTGTCCTGTTCCTCTTTCCGTCCGGAAACCGACGCAACTCGGATATCCCACCGGCGTCCGCAATCCCCGCTAGCGGATTCCATCGAGGTGCTTTCGGTCTAGCAACGCTGATCATCCTAGGAACGATTGTGGGCGGTACGCTTTGGGCAGGCGGCATAACCATGCTGCGCGACAACCTGGCGCAATTGCAGACCCGCCCCGGGGCGCAGCTCGTCTGGGGAGCCCACTGGCGCTATCACCTCCTATCGCGGCTTACTTTGATGCTGGTGTCCTTCGGCTTCGCCGGCCTCGTCGTTCTGACCGTCCAAGGGAAGCGAGGCGCCGGAGAGAAATCCGGCTTGCTGGTCGTAGCTACGGCCCTCGGACTCTTCGCGTTACTCTCGGTTGTGTTTTCGCTGAACGGGGATCCGTTTTTCGACCCGGTTTTCCTCGGCCACCAGGTACGCGAAACATTTACACATCTGCTCGTCACGCTTCCGATCGCGTGGGCGACCTGTTTGGTCTTGGCCAGAGACAACTGGGATTACGTCGGCACCGGGACGGTTTCGGTTCTTTGGCCGGTGCTTGCCGGGGTCGCCGGTTCGTTGACCGGACTCTACCTCCTGGCTGCAGGCCTGGACACGTCGGCAGCGTCCCAGGGCCAGACGCAGAACGTGATTTTACTGATCTGCCCACACTTTTTCGAGCATACCTTCTCGTATTTCGTTGTCGCGCTCGTCGCCGGTCTCACTTACGGGTCAACGCGAAGCAGGCGTCGAACCTCGCCCCCTCCGGTATCTACTTCACCGCACGGATCCCGACAATGACATCGAAGTCCGCGTCGTAGACGTCGAGTTCTTCACTGCTGAGTTCCTCGGTAGCAAGGCCGTGCAGGGAAGCACACGCACTCAACACGTTGCCGTAACCTCTCACCTGTATTTTGTCGGCCTCAAAGAACTCGGCAAACAAACGGCGGGTGCCCTGAGCCGTAAAGTGCCAGTATTCTCCCCACGGATCGCGGCCCTCGTGGCGGCCGATCTTGCTGGTACCGTGGGTGGTCACCAGCAACACGCCTCCGGGCTTGAGGATGCGGTAAAGATTTCCGAGCGCGGCACGGAAGTCGTAGAGCATCTGCAGGGTCTGAGTTAGAATGATGCAATCAAAACTGTCGGAATCAATCGAATCGCCGTGTTCAAGATCAGCGCAGATGGTAACCCCCGGACCCTCGACGACCGACAGAACCTCGCTGCGGGCAACACGGGCGCCGCCGAATTTTGTCGTGTAGGCCGGATCTCCCATTTCCAAGACACGTCCGGCGATATCTCCACGATTGCCGGCGAGGAAGGCCTCTATGTAGTAGCGATCGATCGGGAGTCCTCGATCCAAGGCGAACACGGGGCTTATCGGGCTTGTACGCCGCAGGTTACCAAAATCGACGTTGCCGACTCGCGGCCGCTGCAGACGAAATTGTTTCTGCCGGCGAACGACCCAGTCACGAAACGAGGACGGGAACAGCACCTTCGACAGAGCGATCACTCGGTCGCGTAGGGTCAGCGCCGGTCGTCGAACGGCCGCTGTCATTTCGGTTAGCCCGCCTTCTTGACGCAGAGAAAACCGGCGAAGTTGTACCACTGGAAAAACGTCTCGGCGATCTCGAAGCCACCGTGACGGAACAACTCGAGATTTTCGTCCACGCGGTACGGCACCAGCACATTCTCGAGCGCTTCCCGTTTGCGCAGGATTTCGCGTTCCGAATACCCGTTTCGACGCTTGAATTCGTAGTAGAAATCGATGAAGAAGCGGTTCATATCCGAATCGTTCGTCAGTATTTTCTCCGTCAGCACGAAGGCGCCGCCATCGACGAGCCCCCAGTAGACGCCGTTGACCAGGTGATGACGGCAAAGCGGACGAATGAACTGGAGGGTCCAGCACATCGTGACCAGACTCGCGTTATCCAATCGTAGCCGACTAAAATCGCCGCTGAGATCACCGTAACGGACTTCGATGCGGTCGCTGAACCCGGCCTTCTCGATGTTGGCACGGGCCTTTTCGAGCATCGGTTCGGAGTTATCGTAACCGACCAAGCGAGCGCCGTCTCCGAGCTTCTTGGCCAGCGCGATCAAGGTCGTTGCCGTCGAACATCCCAGGTCATAGACAATCGTCCCGGGGATCCAAAATTCACGCGCGATGTCGAGCAACATGCGCTGCTGTTCCATGTAGAAAGGAACGCTGCGTGCGAGCATGTCGTCGAACACGGCCGCAACTTCCGCATCGAAGCGGAAATCACTCGCGCGCGCATCCTCGCTCTCAAAGACCTCGTCTTTCGATGACTCGTCTTTCGCCTTGCCCATACTCACCCACCCTCATTGCGACGCGTACGTCGGCGACCAATCTATCATTTTCTCTCGGCAAACTCTCGGTTTTGCCGCAACGGCAGCCGGCATTCCACAGCCCCGTTCAGGAACCCGGCGCCGGTCGCCGGCGGCGGCTCCCGGACCCGAACACACGGTCGGAGACATGAGCCGCCCAACCGAACGTCAAGCCGATGCCGCTGCAAACGAAGTATACGAGGTGAAGAAAAAACGATACCACTGCGAAGCGGCCGCCTCGCGCCCGATACAGGAAACCGTAGAATCGACGGTTCAGATAAACCACAC
>CAZKLE010000116.1:0-8201 GCA_964553415.1 uncultured Myxococcales bacterium | reverse complement strand
CTCCTCGGGTGAAGTCACGTCGCAGCCTAGCGGGAGCACCTCCGCCCCCTCGTCTCGCAACGCCGAGGCTGCCGCTCGCGCGCCTTCGCTGTCGCGGTCGAGCAGCGCTACCTGTGCCCCCCGGCGCGAAAAGCTGCCCGCCAAAGCTGCACCGATACCGCCCGCCGCGCCCGTTACGATGACGGTCTTCCCCTTCACGCCGTGCCTCGTGCGGGAAAACGCAGCTCGCGGTAGTGCTCGAAGCACTCGCGGCTAGTGTAGGAGGGAATGAAGCCGAAGTCGGACTTCAGGCGCGCGTTGTCGAGCACCGGGCGGTAGCGTAGGAAGTTGACTTGTTCCGGACCGGTTTTGGACAGTCCTAGCGACTTGAGAGCGAACAAGGCGGCCTGCACGACGGAAACCGGCAAAGGAAGGTAAGGCTTGCCCAGGGCACGTGCGATCTCGCGCAAACTGACGGTTCCGTCTCCCGCCACGTTATAGATGCCGCCGCGGCGTTCGAGTACGCCTCGGACGATACATGCCGCGACGTCGTCGTCCCAAATCAAGACGAAGGGAGCGGCACTGCCTAGCACGCCGATCACGATCGGTCGTTCGAACATAGCCGTGATCTGATTGGCTACGTGGCGACCCAGGATAGTTCCGGGCCGAAAGACCAGCTGCAGCAGTTCTGGATGGCTGTCCCTGTAGCGCGCGAGCATCTCCTCGACCAGGCGCTTGTGGTCGGAGTACGCGAATTCCCGGTTACCGCGCAAGGCATCGGCTTCGCATAGCAATGCCGGGTTGTCGGCGTAATACCCGTAGGCTGCGCCGCTGCTGGTATAGACAAACTGCCGAACGCCTGTGCGCAGTGCGCATTCAAAAACGTTCTCGGTGCCGAGAACGTCGATCGAATATTCGCGTTCGCGGGAACTGTCTTTACCAGGCGTGACGATCGCCGCCAAGTGGATGACGGTGTCGACATCGTGGCGGCGCAGCAGCTCTTCGATCTTTGCGTCGCGGATGTCGGCTGTTTCGTATTCAACCGAGGTCAGGCGTCCTGCTTCCGGCGGTTTGCGTATATCGACGGCGACAATGCATTCTACGCTCCGTGGATCGCTGCTGAGGAGTTTGAGCACGCCGGTGCCGATCAAGCCGCCGGCACCGGTTACCAGCACCGAGCGTGCGCGAGGTAAAACCGAAGAACTCACCCTGCGACTTACTCCTGCGGCTCCATATGCATGGCTTTGAAAACGTCGAGTCCCGGTGCCCACATGTGCTCAACGGGATCGACGTCGACGTGAATCACCGAACAGCAGCCGGCTTCGAGGCAACGCTCGATGGCCGGCGCAAGTTCGGCGACACGTGCTACTCGTTCGCCGTGGGCGCCCATGCTGCGTGCGAGTTCATCAAACCGGATCTCACCCAAGTCGGCATTGATCATTCGCTCGGCCGGCAATGACCGCTGGGATGTCATGGTTCGTGGATCCAGGGCCATGCTCTGTCCGAACTTGACCATTCCCCATTGACGGTCGCATAAGACCAGAAAAATCACCGGCAGTTCAGCGCGCATCGCGGTTTCGATTTCCTGGGGGTGAAAACCCATGGCGCCGTCGCCGATGATGCAATAAACCTGACGATCGGGGTGAGCGGCTTTTGCGCCCAGAGCCTGGCCGAAGCCGGCGCCGAGCATGCCGAACTTGAAGGTACTCAGGGTCGAGCCGGGCACCCTGTTTTCGTGAAAGAGATTGCTCCACACCGCCGTGTTGCCGCCGTCGATCACGAGGATGGCATCGTCATCGAACACCTCGCGGCAAACCATCGGCACGTAGGCCGAGTGCATGGGCTCGTGCTCGCGGGCCGATGGGATGGTTTGTAGAAAGCCGTGCAGGGCGGCTTTGGTCTCGGCGAACTCGCCGAGACGTACTTCCCGATGCGCGAGGTTGGATGCCGGGGCTCTGCCGGCGAGTTCGCCGACTAACGCCTCGAGGTAGCATTTTGCATCAGCCAGCACCGCGAGTTCAATCTCTTTGTTGACGCCGAAAATCTCTTCGTCAACGTCGACTTGAATCACGTGCTGCTCTTCGGGCTTGCGCCAGTACGGGGGCTTGCCCCACCAATCGGTTTCGCCGAAGCGCGTTCCCAGCGCGAGAACCACGTCGGCTTCAGTCCTAACCTCGTTGACCAAGGGCGGCAGCAGCGGAACCGCGTTGGGGAAGCGGTCGTCGAGCGCCGTGCGTCCTCCCCAACTAGTCGTCACCGGGGCGCAGAGGGTCTGTGCCAGCTGTTTCACGAGATCGGCCGCTCCCGCGTGAACGACCCCGCTACCTGCTTGAATGAGAGGGAGCTCGGCCTCGAGGAGCAGATCGGCCGAGCGTCGTATCGCGGCAGGAGACGCGGGGAGGGGCTCGCAGAGCCGGTATCGTCGAGGCTCGAGCACGGCCGGAGCGTTTTCGAAACCCCCGTTGATGAGATCTTCGGGTACGCTGAGGTGGACGACTCCCGGACGGCCGCGGAAGGAAATGCGAAAGGCGCGACGCAGAGCCTGCGGTATCCTTTCGAAAGAAGTCGCGGCACCGGACCATTTGGTCATCGGGCGAGTCACACCGACTTGGTCGAAGTACTGATAGGCACCGCCTCGGTCGGGACCGACGATTCCGCTACGACGCCAACTCGTAATCAGCAACACACGATTTCCTTCGCCGTTCTCGACGGCGATTCCAGGCAGTGAGTTGGCCACGCCGGGTCCGTTGCTGGCGATGCACACGCCGATCTTGCCGCTCATGCGTGCGTAGGCTCCCGCCATGTGTAGTGCCGTCGTTTCGTGCCGCGGGCTGATCAGACGGATGCCGTGCTTGCCGAGGCTCGCATACAAGCCGAAATACGAGCCGTCGATGATACCGAATACGATCTCCACCCCTTCGGCACGAAGCATGCGTGCGATGAGGTCCCCGCCGGTAGTCGTTGCTTCCATGCGCGCGATTGTTAACCCATGCGGCGCCCTGTCAAGCCGCCCCCAATCGTGGCGGGCGTAAAACCGGCATGCGGATTGCTTCTCCTCCCGTCATCGGACGACTGCGGGTATGTAGCCCGTACGGAAACCCATGGAGCCCACGGTATCGGTAGCCGTATAGCCCAACAAGGAGTCAAACGGATGACAAAAAGACCAAACTTTAACACTTATACTCTAGCGATTGGCGCAATCGTTGCCCTGTGCGCGGTGATTTTACCGCCGGGTGGAGCCGAGGGTGTCGCTGCTGCCAACTGCGTTCGGGCCGACCAGCGCTTAGCGGCTACCGGGCGTGGGGATAGAGATCACGACGGCATCAGCAACTGTCGCGAGAAGTCTGAGTTCCATACCAACCCCCGCGACGCCGACACGGACGATGACGGGCTCTCTGATGGGGAGGAACGCAAATATCATACGGACGCGCTGGATCGAGACAGCGACGACGATGGTGTCTCGGACGGAGACGAAGTCGAACGCCACACCGATCCGCTGGACGAAGACAGCGACCACGACGGCGAATCGGATGCAACCGACCCGGATCCTTCGGGTGAACTGAACGCTCGGCTGGCCGGACCGGTCGAATCCGTCGTATGCCCGACTGAAAACGCGGACGGAGTTCTTTCAACTCTGTGTCTCGACGTAGTTCTTACGGCTGATACTCGGTTTCGAGGCATGGACAGTTGTGAAGAGTTTGCTCGTCGCGTGACGGATAACGGTGGTGGATACGTCGAGATTGCGCTCGACCCTAATGGTTGCGAACTGCTTGCCGATGAAGTTGTGAGTAAGGACGCGGATAACGACGGTATCCCCGACGAGATCGACACCGACGACGATAACGATGGTGTGCCGGATGGTGACGACGTCGACAGTGCTGATGACGGCGGCGATCGAGACGATCCGGGTACGGGTCCGCCGGCTATGCCGAACGTCCCCACTCCGCCCATCACACCGGGCAATCCTCCTGCCGGTGTGCCGGGAGGGGGCCCGGGCGCTCCCGGCGGGTTTCCTCCTATCGGCTAGGGGCTCGTCCACCGACCGGGCGAGGTCAAGGGCACGGCGTACTACGCGCCGTGCCCTTTTGTTTTCCCCTCAGACTCTACAGGCAGAGCTATCGTGGCTGCCACAAAGGTTGGTATTGCCGGGCGTGCACCGTGGGGCTTCGGATAGAGGCTGCGATCGTGTAGGATTGAAGCTTGCCGATGCGTGGCTTGCCGCCTTGGTGGGCCGTCCTTCCAGCCTGCGTCAGGAGTTGCCGCCACCGTCGTCATTGGGGGATGGATCATGCGAATTCGAACCTTACATGCCATGCGATACCTGGGCGGTGTCGTAGTCTTTGTCGTTCTGGCATCGGTCGCGGTACCCTTGCTCGCTCCGGCTGACCCCACCCCGGCGCACCGGCCCGAACTGCGTAGTGAGCAGGCCTGCGGCGCGGCGGGCGGCATTTGGTCGCGGGCCGGTCTGCGGGGGATCGCCCACTGTGTGCGCCAGACGCTGGATGCCGGCCGTGCCTGCCAGGGGCACGGCGACTGTGAGACGCTATGTGTAACCGACGACAACACGCCGCCGGGTGCGGCGGTTACCGGCCGTTGTTTTGAATGGACGCAAACCGTCGGCCATTGTTACAACCGTGTGCGCGACGGCGTGGCCGTCGGCCTCGTGTGTAAGGACTGACGGCGTGATGGGCGTTGGTTGGGGAAAAGCCACGGCGATGGCGGCAGCCGTCGTCGCAGTTGTATTTGTGGCTGCTTCGGTCCGCATAGCGCGGGCGGCCGAAGACCCCAGCCCAAAATTTATCGAGGTTGTCGTCATCGTCGACAACGCGTTGTTTCAGCTCAAGGGTGGTGCGAGTACCTCGTTTGCGGCCAGTGTGATCGACGGTGTCGATGCGATCTATCAGAGCGAGCTCGGCATCGGTGTCCACGTTGTGCAGACCGTCGTCAACGACACCGGTGATCCTTGGCCGCTGACGCCGAATCCGGGCGATGCAACCGAGGTGCTCAGTGACGATTTGCTTGTCAGCGTTCGCGATTGGGGAGCCGCCAATCTGGGTACGAGCCATGATGTCGTCATCCTGCTCAGCGGTCTCAATTTTGACGGCACGACCATCGGCCTGGGATTCGTCGGGTCTATGTGCAGCGCACCGGCCACCGCGAGCATCAACGAGGGCACCGGTGCGTTCGATACGATCGTTCGCACCGTGGCGCATGAGACCGGCCACAACCTCAGCATGCAGCACGATGGTCAGCCCGGTGCCGGCAGTGCTTGTTCGAGTTCCGGGTTTATCATGTCGCCCAACGCCAGCACCGGTGGGTCGATGTTCTCCAGTTGCAGCCTTGCATCGTACAATTCCTATGTTGCCGCCGGTTCGGCGATCTGTCTTTCCGACACCCCGAAAGGATTTTGCGGTAACGGAATCCGCGAGACCGGTGAGACCTGCGACTGCGGCATCAACTGTTCCGCGGATCCTTGTTGCGACACGAGTTGCCAGCTGCAGGCCGGATGCGCATGCGCGCATTCGTCGCCTTGTTGCAATTCCGGCACCATTGCGCCGTCGGGCCAGAGCTGCCGGCTTGCACAGTCGGACTGTGACATCGCCGAGGCCTGCGACGGAGTGCGCGAGTCTTGCCCGGCCGATCTGTTCTCGGTAGCCGGTACGACATGCTCGAGTGGATTTGCGAGCAACGACGGGGCGTGCGTTGCTGGAGGGTGCGAGTCCGTGGAGAAGCAGTGCCGCGCCCTGAACCTGCCGGCGACCGGGGGTATGTGCACCGGGTCGGACGCATGCTGCGGTCAGCTCGTTTGTGACATTCCCCCAGAGGTCGTGCCGCCTGGCGGGTGTTATAATATCAACGACTCGGCCGGTGCGCCTATCCCGATCGGCGACGGCATTCCCAACGGTTGCAGTTCCGGCAGCCAGTGTTTGGCGGGTACGTGCACGGCCTCGTCTACGTTTGATGATTGCCCCGAAGACAACGCGAAGCTCAAGCCGGGGATTTGCGGCTGCGGAGTGGTCGATGACGATACCGATAGCGATGGGACTCCCGACTGCGACGACGAATGTCCGAACGACCCCGCGCGTATCGCCCCAGGCATGAGCGGCTGTCAGGTGGCGGGCGGCGTCTGTGGTGACCCCGTCGGTACTGCGCTACTGGTGGGTGCAGCAACGAGGGCGGTGAATGCGACCGATGCGTTGTTTACGTTACAAGCGGCTGTTGGAAGCGAGACCTGTCAGTTGTGCGTATGCGACGTGAACAACTCGGGAAGCATCCAAGCGAGTGATGCGTTGATCGTGCTGCAGTCCTCGGTCGGCCAATCCGTGACGCTGGTCTGTCCGGCCTGCTGAGGGTGCCCTCGCGAACGGCCCTGGAATGTCGAACCTACCCATTCAGTACCTGAAGTACATTGTGCATCGTTTTGTGTTGCACACGCCGTATCTCGACGCAGCGGCTCCGGACTATGGCCTTAGCTTCAGGGTCAAGACCGAAGACGTCATAGGGCGGCGAATCTACAAACACGGTGTCTATGAGCCTGACCTGACGGATTTTGTCGCCGAGGAGATCGAATTTCGTCCCGGCGATGTGGTCTTCGACGTGGGTGCCAACGTCGGCTGGTACTCGTTGCTGCTCGATCGGATGATGGCCGTCGGTTGCGAAGTCTTCTCCTTCGAACCCGATCCGCACAACTATTCGCTGCTCCTCGAGAATGTTGCCCGCAACCACGCCGAAAAGGTTCGGCCTCAGCCTCTGGGCGTTGCCGACAAGAGCGGGACCCTGACGCTGCATTTGTATTCCAACCGCAACTTGGGCCGGCATTCCATGCTGCCCTTGCACGAAGGACCGACGGTCGAGGTAGACGTGATCGCTCTGGACGAGTTCTGTGCGGCGCATGGTCTGGAGAAACGTCCGGTGCGGCTGCTCAAAATCGACGTTGAGGGTTTCGAGCTTGCCGCTTTGAGCGGTGCGAGCCGACTCCTATCGCGGTGCGAAACAGTGCTGATGGAGTTTTCACCGACCTACATGAGAACCGCCGGTATCGAGCCTGAGGATCTGCTCCGCTTGGTGCAAGATGCGGGCTTTCGAGCGCGAGAGTTTGTCGAGGGCGGGCTTGTAGCGGCCGACCTTGCGGCCCTCGGCCGCTCCGACCGCCACACGAACCTGATCTGGCAACGCTAGAGGCGAGCCGAGAAACTATGGACGTCGCTGTTGAGGTGAAGCCCACGAGTAGCGCCGCTGCGAATCCCCTCAGCCGAGACGAAAAACTTCTGTTTGTAAGCGCCGGTCTAGTGATTCTGGTCGGCACGTGGGCGGCCTTACGTGCGACGGGATCCGGCAGCGAGTGGCGTAGTATGTGCGGCTGGCCGGCCATGGTTTTGGTCGGTCCTGCGTACCTGTGGGCGAGAAGGGCAGCTCCGGTCGGTCGAGTGGCGGTGGCCGTTGCGGCGGTCGTTGCTGTGTTGTCTATTATGGTTACGGCAGCGGTTGTCCGCGGTCGGTCGCCGGGGGCTTCCTGTTTGCTGGGTTTGCTTGCGACCGCTGTGATGCTGCTTGTTCCGGGCGTCTACTTCGCTCGTACGATGCGCCGCGGGGTCGTGCTGATGTCGATTCTAGGCGGGCTCGGTTTGGCCCTCGTCGGTGCCCACGCGGCGATGGTCGTTTTCGGCCCGGTGTCCCGCGATGCCACGGCGACTGCGCCGTATTTATTGGCCGTGGTTCTCTTCTATGCGGTCTTACGTGGTTGCGAACAGCAGCACTATGCCTCTCCCGTACAGCGCAAGCAGAGACTGAGCGTGACCGTGATCACCAAGAATGAGGCCGATCGTGTCGAGCGTTGTCTACGATCGGTTGCGGCTTGGGCTGATGAAATTATCGTACTCGACAGTGGTAGCGATGATGCTACGGTCGAAATTGCCAGGCGCTATACCGACAAGGTTTGGGTAACCGATTGGCCCGGATACGGCCCGCAAAAACAACGCGCCTTGGAGAAGGCGACGTGCGCGTGGGTGCTGTCGATCGACGCCGACGAGGAAGCCACGCCGGAGCTGCGCCATGACATCGACCTTGCCCTCGGATCCGCCCCTTCGTGCGTCGGCTACAAGTTGCCTTGGGGCGTGGTGGTGTACGGAAAGCTGTTGGACTTCGGCCGCAGCGCGCGAGCTCCTTTGCGCCTGTTCCGACGCGAAGGGTCGCGCTTTACCGATGCGCAGGTGCACGAGACG
>CAZKLE010000115.1:0-8226 GCA_964553415.1 uncultured Myxococcales bacterium | reverse complement strand
GTCGGACCAGCGCTATCTGCTCTGCGAATGCTTCACGCTAGCCGATGCCTGTGCATACGGGCAGCTTTTCATGTATTTGCAGGACCCTTCGGCGCGCGAGCTGATGGAACTGCGTGCACCGCTAACCAATGCCTGGTTGCGCAGCATCGAGAAAGGGCGCCACGCCGAGGCCGGCGGCACAGGGCTGGAGATAAGCGGACGCCTCGGCTACCTACTGAACGAAATACGCGAGACTTTCGTGCCGCTCATGCAGCAGAACGAGGCGGCCTACGAACGGCTATGCGCACAGGGACTGCAACGGTTCAACGAAGCAGCCTTCGACCGCAGTGAAGCCCTGTACGAAGGTGAGCTTTGCGGCTACCCTTTCCGCTCCGTAGCCAAAACCTTCCAAGTAAAGGTATGGCGGCGCATCAAACGGGAATGGAGCGGATTGGACAAAACCGACAAGGCGAGGCTGGGCGGGGTCCTTCCCTGAGCCCGGCCCGGCCTGAAGCCTTTGCCGTCGGAGCCGGCCGATGGCTCATCGTCTTCGTTGGTGTAGTGATCGATACGTTGCGCATTTGCGTACCGGCGATCTGGGACTCGATGTCGGGCAAGTCCGACCGCGCCCGCATGGACCGCCGCATTCATTGGTACGTTGAACGTCTCCTCGCCTATCCCCGTGTCCGGGTCACGGTGATCAACCCGCACGGCGTCAGCTTCCGTTCGGAGCGCCCGATCATCGTCATGAGCAACCACCGCAGTCTCTTCGACATCCCGGTCATTTACCACAGCGTGGGCGGTACCCTGCGCATGCTGACGAAGAAGGAACTATTCCGCATTCCCATTTTCGGCCAGGCGCTGAAGGCCGCCGAGTTCGTTTGTGTTGACCGCTCGAACCATCAACGTGCCTTGGACGCTCTGGAAACCGCCCGTGCCCAGATGGAAAGCGGCGTCGTGGTTTGGCTCTCCCCCGAAGGCACGCGGTCTCGCGACGCCAAGCTCGGACGTTTCAAAAAGGGCGGCTTCATGCTCGCCTTGGAGGCCGGCGCCGAAATTATCCCGCTCGGCATCGACGGAACCGAACGGGTGTTGGCGGCGAACAATTTTTTCCGGCTACGCTGTGGCGAGCAGGTGACCGTGCGCATCGGAGAGCCGATCCAAGCGGCCGACTACTCGGTCGAGACACGCGACGAGTTCATGGAAGCCGTAAAAGCCAGCATCCGCGAACTCAGCGGCGAAACCGGGGCCCGCTGAGGCCTAGGCCCTGGCCGGCCTCACAGCATGTGCCGCACCGAGTCCTGCACGGCAGCGCAAACCTCGGCACCGGCCCCCGGCGTTCTCCTATAATAGGAGGCTATGCCGACCAGCGTCCGTTACCGTCGGGCTTTGCGCGCAACCGTCCGCGGGCGCTGCCTCGGCCTCAAACTCCGCCGTGAGTTCCAAGGAGGCGCGCTCGGACCTACCTCCGTGGAACTGGCCAACGGAGCGGCCACCGGCGCCAGCCAAGTACCGGCGGGATTTTTCCTCGGCGAAACCTATCCCGGCGCATTACTCGAAGCCGCGCTCTCGGCACTCGAAGCCGGCAAAGGCCGTCCGCTGGTTTTGTGCGGCGTAGCCGGCACCGGGAAATCGCACGTGCTGGCGGCTCTGCATCATTGCCTCGAATCGCCGACGGCCTACGAACGCTGGCTGCGAACCTGGGACCAAAGACTCGAACGCCAAGAACCGTCGGCCAACACATTGCGCCGCGGCGTTCAGGTTCTCAGTAAGGGGCTCGACAACTCGGGCTACCAGTTTCTTGCCGACTACATTCTCGGTTGGCACGTGCGCGGTGAGTGGGCGCGTGCCAAATGGGAGCACACGCGCAGTTCGGCATATGAGAATCCCAGCCGGGAGCTTCTCGCCGCGATGTTCGAGGCCTGCCCGGCGGTGTTCATCTTCGACGGCTTGCAACCTTGGCTGGACTCGTTGCCGGAGTGCGGAGAGCGCCGCTTGCGCACGGCGGCGGTCGAATTGATCCAGACCCTGGCCTCGATCGCGGCCGAGAGGCCGGATCAGCTCGGCCTGGTCTTTTCCGTCGAAGACTCCGCCAGTCAAGCCTTCCGCACCCTCTCTGTAACGGATCCGCTGGTGCTCGAGTCCGGCCACGAGTGCTACCGCCGCGACCGTTCGTACCGCCTGGTGCAACGACTCTTCGAGAACCGATGGGACATCCCGGCTGATACTCTGCACCGCCGCCTGCAACCGTTCGTCGACCGTTACGCAAGCCTGGTTGAACAATCCTCCGCAGACCCCGAGGATTCCCGGTCCGTGGTTCTCAAGTCCTGGCCCTTCACACCCGGCCTGGTCCAGTTGATCGAAGACCGCATCGACGTCGATGATACCGGCCAGGCCAACCGCATCGTCATCAAGCTGCTCGTCGATCTTTTCGAAAAACAATCGCGGCGAAGCATACTGATTGCGCTCGCCGACATCGGCCTCAGCGATCACGACGGCGGCATCGCCGACTGGCTGTCGGCTGCCATGGACAAACGTGGCGTCGTCATACGAGAGCGAGCCGTCGATACTCTCTCGCGCGTCCTGGGCTCGGCGAAGCGCTCTCGCCGGCGCTTCCCGCACGCAAGCGCCGTAATGACGGCCTTGTGGGTTCGGTCGATTCCTCCTCGGTGTCAGGACGCGGAGTTCAACCCCGGCGCCGACATCGACACGCTCTTGCTCGATGTCGGCCACAACGAAGCCATCGAACCGGAACGATTCGAAGCCGAGGTCGGCCGCATCGCCGAAGTGGCTCTGTACGTGCACCAGGACGGCGGACGCTATTGCATCCGCGAACAACCCAACCCGCGCAGTCATCTGTTGGTCGAGGCATGCAATTCGGAACACTTCGCAGACGGCAGCGATCAAGGGGAATTGGCTCGACAAGTCGAATACGTTCTCGGTACCCGTCGGCGGGCCGGCTCGGCATACCGTCTCGTCGTTCTACGCCGCAACTGGCGCGACGATCCGTGGTCGGATCTCGAACGGGATCAGAAGCCCGCGTACTGGGACGGGCGAATCGTCATGGTGGCGATGCCGGAAAGCTGCAGCGCCATCGACGCCCAACTCGGGCTATGGCTGAAGACGCACGTCCACGAGCGCCGCAACACGGTACGATTTCTTCTACCGACCGGTGGCGCCCCCAATATCTACAGCGACCCGCAGATTCTCCCTCTGGTTCGCGGCATGCTTCTGGCTCGTAGATGGGAGAAGGCCAATGCCGAGTACGCGCAATTTCACGAAGAGTTCCGCTTGCGCCTGCACGACCTGATTCGTGAGCGATTCGGCCGCTTCGCCCTGCTCGATCGTTGGGACGAAGAGGATCCCCGGCGTTCGAGCTTCCACGTCGCCGACTACCGGAGCGATGGCGCCCCCATTGCCGACACCGTCGACAGTTACATCCGCCGCAATCTGATGGAAGCCGGAGATTTCGACGAATGGATGATCGAGTTCACACGCTCCACCGAGACGGTCGCCACCCTGCTTCGAGCCGCGCAGGAACCCGCTCGCAACGGCCATTGCACGGTACCGTGGCTGGGACGTCGCGCCGTCCTCGACAAACTTGCCGAGCTATGTGCGACAGGTCGGATTACCATCGACCTGGCGAGCAGCCTCGAGGCGGACCGCAATGGCGACGACTACAGACAAAATGCCTACAAGCGCATCTACGATGAGATTCACAAGAATCCGCAGATCGACAAGAGTTGGTTGAAGTACCGGACCTGCGGCGGTCCGCAGGGCTCGCTCGCCGAATCCACCGAGGAGCGTGCCGCGCCGCTTTCGTCCTCCGAACACATCTACCGTATGGCCGAGAGCGCCGATGAACAGACCCGCAAGCACATCGCCGCCCTACTCGATTCGATTATCAAGCCCGACGGCACCGGCAGCGCGGATTGCACCGCGCCTGCAACCGTCCCGGCTCCCGGCGAAGACGATCCGGACAACTAGCGCCCCTCGGGCTTCCCCTCGCCGCGTTCAGACGGGGTCGTGCGGACCCCACGCGACGTTTTGCAACGGCAGCCGCATGGCTTGACCGGCCCGCAGAGGCTCGTCCGTGCCCGCCAATCCGATACGGAAACCCTCGCGAGCGGGGCTCCGGCCGAAGGTTCCGAAGCTACGGTCCCACAGACTGAAGATGGTGCCGTAGTTCGAATTCAACTCATCGGGCTTGCGCGAATGATGGCGGCGATGCAAGGCGGGCACGATGAACACCGTCCCCAAGCGACGCTCGAGAGCGCGCGAGTGATCGATGTTTCCGTGCTCCATAAAATTGAACGCCGCGAACACCATCTCGAAAACCGCCACCGCAACAGCCGGCGCACCGAGAACTGCGACCCCCGCCATACGAAGCGGAAACGACAGGAACAATTCGCCGGGATGGAATCGTGCGGCGGTGGACACCGTAAAAGCCGTGTCGCTGTGATGCACTTGATGGAAGCGCCAGAAAAACGGCACGGCGTGATTGAGGCGATGCCATCCGTAGGAAACGAAGTCCAAGCCGGCAACGGTTATCGGCAGCGACAGCCATAGCGGCACCGATATCGCATGGAACAGGCCGAAGCCGCTGCGTGCGCACCAGCGGGAAATTTCCACCGTGCATCCGCCGCAAACCAACGCGGTGAGCACCGCACCGGCCAGCCAAAACACGACGTTGACCGAGGTCGACGCCTGCATACGGCGCCAGGGCCGTAGTCTTTGCATGGCTAGCGCAGCGACAACGGCAGCAACCAACGCCACCGAGCGCGCAATTACGAAGGGTCCATCCCACATAGCGAACCCGGACGATCCTAGCCGGTTCCAGCGGCGACCGGCAGCGCCGATTTCGCGTCAGCGGGTTCTTCGGCCGCTTGGACTGCCTGCGGGGCGCCGAAGCTGATCAAAATGTCGCCGTCCTCGGGCTTGATCGGCAGCTTGGGAGAATGCAGCGTGAAGACCCCGTTCTTCTTCAGCACTGCCAAGGGCCAGGCATCGTCGTCGCGGCTGTCGCGCCAATCCTCGTAGGTAAATTGTTCCGTGAGTCTCGTACGCTGGAAGGTCCAACCGTCACGCATGCGCGCATCGAGCTTGGCGTAGTCGGCCTCGGGCGCCATCAACAAGCGGCCACGCAGACTGCGCGGCACGTTGCGGTCTTCTTTTTCTTCGGCACTACGGCTGGCGATTTGGAACACTTTCGAGCGGTCCAACTGAGGCCCAAAGTGTACGCAAACCAACGAGTTGTAGGCATCGTTGTCGGTCGCCGCCAGTGCCGTCGAAACCGTGTGCAACGGCAAGGCCGAAGCGGCCTCCTCGGACAGCACTTCGCCGAAATGTACGGGTACGTCGCTCAGACGCGCCGCGCGCAAGTGGCTCCAGGCTGAGTCGGACAGCACAACGGGGACTTCGAGCTGACGCAAGGTAGAAGCGAACTCCGTCGTCCACGGTGAGGCGCCGACGATGAGCAGTCCGTCGCGCGAGACACTCGACAGGCCCAGCAGTCGCGCCATCCACCCCAGACTGAAGCCGTGCACGACGACGGTAACGACAACCAAGGTGAATACGAACGGGACCAGCAGGTCGCCGTCGGCAAAGCCCGCCTCCACCAAACGCGGCGCGAACACGCCCGCAACCGCCGCGGCAACGATGCCGCGTGGCGCTATCCACGCAAGCAACAAGCGTTCGGACAAGGCCATGCCGGCGCCAAGGGTGGACAGCAAAATCGCCGCCGGGCGAACGACGAACAGAAACGCGAGTAACAAACCGATCAATCTAGGATCGAGGCGAAGCAGGCTCGATACGTCCATGTCGGCCGCCAGTACGATGAACACGCTGGACACCAACGCGACGGTGATCGATTCTTTGAAACGGCTCAGGTCCGACATGCTGGCAAGATCGGAGTTGCCGATCACGGCACCCATCACCGTCGCCGCGAGAAGCCCGGCCTCGTCGTGCACCGCGTTGGCCGCCGTATAGACCGCCACCACCGCCGCGAGCAACATCGGCGCCTTGAGAAACTCAGGTACCTCGCCTCGACGAAAGCCCTGCGCCAGTAAGTATCCCGCCGCCACGCCCAAACCGGCGCCGCCGGCCAAGCCGAGCACCAACGCGGCCACAACTCCCGCCGAAGCTTGGCCGTGGCCGAGGCCGATATAGAACTCGAAGACGACTACCGCCAACAGTGCTCCGAGAGGATCGTTGATGATGCCCTCCCACAGAAACAAGTTGGCCGTACGTGTTTGCAGGCGCGCCTGGCGCAGCAGCGGCGTGATGACGGTCGGTCCCGTCACCACCAGGATCGCCCCCAGCACCAGCGCCGTCGGCACGGAAAGCCCTCCGACCCAAAGCCCCGCGCCTGTACCGAATACGAAGGCGAGCAGAAGCCCCACGGTGCACAGCCGGCGGATGCCGGGGACGGCCGCCGCCTCGGGACGGTGCAAGCGTAAGCCCCCCTCGAAAAGGATCACCGCCACCGCCGCACCGACGAAGGGCTGCACGATCGCTCCGAAAGTCGCGCTCGGTTGAAGGATGCCCAGTACCGGACCGGCAAGCAGGCCGGCGGCGGTGAGGGCGACGATGGCGGGAATACGAAAGCGCCAGGCAGCCCACTGCGAGGCGATTCCGAGAAGTCCGATCAGCGCGATAGCAACAGCGACGTTGTGTTCCAACCCGTTTTCCCCACCAGGGTGATTGTGTATCACGGTCAAGCCGTGTACCAGTAACGGCGATGAGCACCGTACTCCCTAGGTCAGTCGCAATCGCAGTCCTGGCAAGTGCCACGGCGATGGTTACTCTCGCCGGCTGCGCAGACATGCAAAACGATTTCGTCCGAGAGCTTCTCAACCCGGGCATCAACGTCGCGTCACCCGCCGCCGGACCGCTCGAGGATAGGACCCTGAGTGCCGGATTGAAGGAGGCCTTGCGCGTGGGAATCCACCGAACGATCGACGCGACCGCGAAGACCGACGGTTACCTAGGAAACGAACGGATCCGCATACCCCTGCCCGACCAGGTCGACGGCAAGAATTCGGAGCCTGCTTCCGCCTGCGACGGCTGCCAAGTACGTCGATTCGAAATCTCGATGAATCGCGCCGCCGAGTGGGCCGCGGGCGAGGCCGGCGGACTTTTCCTCGACGCGCTCAAGGGCGTCACGATCCCCGGCGCGGCAAACATGGTAGAGGGATGCAACGCAACAGCTACCGCTTACTTTCGTGCCCAGACCTCCGACGCACTCATGGAAAGGTTCCGGCCGATCGTATCGGCTCAAATGGCCGATGTCGGCCTCTACGATCTTGCCAAGGGCCTCAACCTAGGGGACGCCGTCAATCTCGACGAATACGTGAGCCGACGCGCGCTCGACGGCTTGTTTGCCGTCTTGGCCGAGGAAGAAATCCGCATCCGCCAGGACCCGGACGCACGAACCACCGCACTGCTGCAACGCGTGTTCGGCAACAACGGATCAACCACCACGGCCGAGCGACCGACGACGAGCCGCTGAATAGGCTGCGACACGGCAGGCGGGCGGCGCAGTCATTGCGTATAACCGCCAAGCCGTGTAGCAGTGGCCGTAATGCACCCATCATTCCGTAGGTCGGTCGCGGTCCTTGCATCCGCAAGCACGGCCGCGATCCTCACTTTCGCCGGTTGCGCGGAAATGCAAAACAGCGTTCTCGGGCAACTCCTCAACAGCGGCGTGGCCGGTCCTTCTCTCGCCGCCGGACCCTTGGATAGCCGGACGATGGTCGCCGGCCTGAAAGAAGCCCTGCGCATCGGCACAGAACGCACGGTAGCATCGACCTCGCGTAGCGACGGCTACCTCGGCAACCCACTCATCCGCATTCCCCTGCCCAGTCAGCTCGACCGCATGGGCTCGGCCCTGCGCGCGGTCGGCTTTGCCGGGCAGGTAGATAAGCTCGAAGTCTCGATGAATCGCGCCGTCGAACAAGCCGCGGGCGAGGCCGGTGGCGTGTTCCTCAACGCGCTCCGGAGAATGACGATTTCCGACGCGGCCGGCATCCTAAAGGGCGGCGACACCGCAGCGACCGATTACTTCCGCGCCAAGACCTCGGATGCACTGATGGGTAAGTTCCGGCCGATCGTATCGCAAAAAATGACCGACGTCGGTCTGTACAATCTCTACAACAGCCTCAACACGCGCTACGCGGCGTTGCCATTCGTGACGGCGCCGGCGGTCAATCTGGACGAGGACGTCAGAAATCGGAAGAGCACCCGTCC
>CAZKLE010000114.1:0-8379 GCA_964553415.1 uncultured Myxococcales bacterium | reverse complement strand
AAATGAAGAGCGCCACCCCGAGGGCGCCTCCCGCGTCTCCCGCGGCCGGCTGGATCCAAATGTTCTCGAATGGGCCTTCGCGGAGAATGCGGCCGTTGCCTACGCAATTGAGCGCTACACCACCCGCCAGGCAGAGGTTGGATTGCCCCGTAGTCTTATGAACAAAACGCGCAGCTCGCAGCACCACCTCTTCGGTTACCGCTTGGATCGACGCAGCGATATCCATCTCTCGTTTGGTGATGGGCGTCTCCGCCTTTCGCGGCGGACCGTCGAACAGAGCGTCCATTTTCTTCGAGGTCATGGTGAGGCCCTGGCAATAATTGAAGTAGGACATGTCCATCCGGTAGGAACCGTCCTCTTTCAAATCCAACAAGCGATCCATGATCCGCTCTGCGTAGATCGGCTCACCGTAAGGCGCCAATCCCATGAGTTTGTACTCACCCGAATTGACGCGAAACCCCGTGAAGTAAGTAAACGCCGAGTACAAAAGCCCGAGCGAATGCGGAAAACGGATTTCGTGGTCGAGCTCCAAGTGGTTGCCGCGGCCGACTCCGAAACTCGTCGTCGCCCACTCTCCGACGCCGTCCATCGTCAGCACGGCCGCTTCCTCGAACGGCGACGGGAAAAAAGCGCTGGCCGCGTGCGATTCGTGATGCTCGGTAAACACGTAGCGTTTGTGGAACTGCTTGCCGAGGCCGCGATCGAGTTCGCGCGGCGTATACAATTTTTGCTTCATCCACAGCGGCATCGCTTTCAGGAAACTCTTGAAGCCGACAGGCGCGTAGGCGAGATAGGTCTCCAGGATGCGTTCGAACTTCAGAAGAGGTTTGTCGTAGAAGCCGACATGATCGAGGTCGGCCACCGAAATACCGGCCTTGTCCAGGCAGTAGTCGACAGCATGACGGGGGAACTCATGGTCGTGCTTCTTCCGCGTGAAGCGCTCTTCTTGCGCCGCGGCAACAATCTCGCCGTCGATGACGAGCGCCGCCGCCGAGTCGTGGTAGTAAGCCGAAATTCCAAGGATTGCTGTCATACATCGCCCGCAGTGAACTTCGTTCGCTGCTGTAATCGTTCACTATGGCTGCTTAGGACCGGGTTGACAATACGCACCCGGCAGCTCGCCGTGCCATCCATACTATAGCCGCGGGGACATGCAGCCAGGAAGCCCCTACGGTCGCTCATGGGCAAAAAGAGAACCATATTTCCCGGAGCTTAGCTGGTATTACTCAAGTGTCACAATAGACACCTTGCGGTCCGAGTTCGCACGCCGGGCGACCGCGCCCGAGTTCCTTACAAAATGGGACAGGCCGGATTGGGCCGGCCCGGCGTACCGGCGTCGGCGGGTCCATAGGCCGACTCGGCCGCGCACCAGACAGACGGGTCATCATTGGATACGGCGTCGCTCGAGCCGGGATCCAGGCTCGCCGCCCGCCCGCGCACCACAAAGCCGCTGGTGTAGGCGACGCGGTCGACGAGGGCCCCGCCACTCATGAGGACGAGTTCATCCGCACCGTTGCTCAGAGTGACTCCGTCGTAGACGTAGTCGGGCGTCAATCCGCCGTTGACAGCGGCATCAGCGTTCCTCGCCAGGACAAAGCTCTGCCCGGGAGCGACCAGGAGTGGCGCCTGGGCGTCGATACGATGAAAGTCGGAGCCATCGTCACCGATGGTGAGTCCTCGAAGATCCACCGCGGTCGCTCCCGTATTGAGAATCTCAAACCATTCGCCGACCGAGTCAGCGACACCCGCGGGATCCGCCATGATCTCGGAGATAATCAACGCCGACGTCACCGGTGGCAACGGGAGAGTCGTCGTCGAAGTACCTGGACCGCCCTGGCAACTTGCCGAACAGCGCGAGGCCAGGCTCTCACCCACGGCGATACGCAAGACCGCCAGCGCATCGGTAGCGGTGATCGTCCCGCTACAATCCAAGTCCCCGCAGCCTGTGGCGCGAGAGAGAGGGCAGGAAAGTAACTGCCAAGCAAGAAGGACTCCGACAATCGCTCTGCAACGCAACCTATAAATGTGGATCATTCGCGTACCCTAACGCGCCATCGACAGAGCCGTCGACGACAGAAGTGTCATGTTGTCTTCAGAGAGAGGCGCGAGCAGCCCGTCGCGCTGTCGGTCAAGCCGCCGCCGTCACGGGGATTCGGCTTGGGCCTGAGCTTGGTTGAGACCGCTGACGACGGCCCATTTATCCTCGGCCTGCACCTGCAAACCGCCGCTGACAACCGCCCAGCCGCCGGTGGCCAGGTTGCGGCCACCACCGGCAACGCTGGCGTGAGTACCTTCGGCCCGGTTACCGCCGCCACCGGCAACGCTGGCGGCTTCGCCTAGGGCGACGTTCAGCTCGCCGCCGCAAACCGACGCGTACTCCCCTCCGGCCGAGTTGGCTTTGCCTCCGGCTACCGTCGCCAAACGACCTCCCGCGTGGTTTTCGAAACCACCGGCTACGGAACTCCATTTGCCTTCGGCGTGGTTGTTGTAACCGCCGCCGATGCCCGCCCAGCCGCCTACCGCCTCGTTACGGCCGCCACCCGAGACCGCCGCGTGGGTGCCCGTTGCCATGTTGCCCCCGCCGCCCGAGACCGTGGCAAGGTCACCGCTGACTACGTTATCGGAGCCTCCGCAGACCGTCGCATACGGAGCAAGAATTTTGTTTCTCGCACCCGTGACCAGACCTCCGTAGCTGGCGTAGGCCTGCTCGCGTCCGATCACCAGATTGTGGGATCCCGAGCGTTCGAGCTTCTTTTCACCCATCTCGTTGTAGCCGACAATGACATTCCCGAGCCCGTTGATGCCTGCGTCGGTCGCACCGCGGCCGTTGACGACCTGGAGGTTCATCCCCGAGATCACCAGATTCTTTCCGTGCACCGAGACATGGGCCAAGAGCTGCTCGAGTTTGTCGATACGCGCGCGTAGCTCGCTCAGCTCACCCGCATCCACCGACACCTTGGCAGGCGGCGGCCGCTTGGGTGTGCCCGCCGCAGCAGCCTGGGACCACGTACGTTCGGTCGCCAGCAGGGCCAAGGTGGCCGCGCCGGCCAGCGTCATGGACACAAACCCGACCAGGACTTTCTTTAATCTTCCCTTCCGCACAAGCGTGTCCCCACCGTCTTCGCTAACGCCGACCTCGGAATTGCATCATGCCGGCACCAACGGCGAACAACGTAAGCCCGACAGGAAGCCCGAGAACAGTCGTCACAATTTGATGCAGTCCACGGGACTCCTGAGGAAAGATCAGCCACGCGCCCCAGCCGATCTCGCGCACAAGCGGTGTAGTCAGGTACAGGAACGTAATCGCGTACCACTTGCCACGGATCATCCAAACCGCGACCTGAAGTAGGATCACCAACAGCGCGACCGCGCAGATGCTTTGACCGGCAATCGGCTGTGAACGCGGCTGCCCCAGAATCGAAGATTGAGCCATCGCGTCAATTATACCCACGCGCACGAGCGAGTATGCACGAATCCTGCGATCCAGAGCTTTGTCGTCGGCTTGCGCACAGTCGAAGGCGTTTGCTATGGGGCCCGTATTTTGGTCAAGCGGCCGGTATGAAGTTGCTTTTTCGTGTCGTCGCCGCCGTTCTGCTCGCTCTCCTGGTCGCCGTACTGGCTATCTGGTTGAAGTTCGGCTTCGGCGATTCCGCAGCCGACCTGACCGCCGACCCCGTGCTGCCGACCGAGGCGCTCGAAGAGGTCGTAGCACTCGATTATCCGCCGGGAAACGTCGCCGTCGCCGCGGACGGGAGAGTCTTCTTTACGCTGCATCCCGACGGCGAACCGCCCGAGAAAGTCTACGAACTCGTCGATGGATCGCCCCACCCTTACCCCGATATGGCCTTCCAACATAAGCGAAAACAAGGACCGTTTTTCGATACCGTTCTTTCCTTGCGCATCGACCGACAGAATCGACTGTGGACCCTCGATTTCGCGCGCTTCGGCCGCGGCATTCCACGACTCCTGGCCTTCGATCTCGCCACCGGCCGCGTGGTGCACGAATACCGCTTCCCGGCCAAGATCGCCGGTTTCGGTTCGATGGTAAACGATTTTCAAGTCGATCCGGACGGCAAACATATCTACATCGCCGAGACCAGTCCGCTGGTGCATCACCCGGCGCTGATCGTTTATGACATCGAAGCGCACAAGAGCCGCCGCCTGCTCGATCGCGACCGCTCCGTAATAGCCCACAACTTCGTCATTCACGCCCCCGGCCGCGACATGCTCCTGTACGGAATCTACAACCTTCGTATCGGCGTCGATTCCATCGCCTTGGACCGAAACGGCGAGTGGCTGTATTACGGACCGGTAAGCGGCGACCGGCTCTACCGCATTCGAACCCGCGACCTGAACAACGCAGAGCTCGATGACGCCACGTTGTCGGCTCGCGTCGAAGATTTTGCCCGCAAGCCTCTCACCGACGGTCTCACCACCGATGTCGACGGCAACATCTACCTAACCGATATGGAACACTCGGCAATCTTGCGGTTGGGTCAAGATCGGCAGCTCACGACATTGCTCAAAGACCCTCGCCTGCGATGGCCCGACGGCCTGAGCTTCGCGCCCGGCGGGTGGCTCTACGTTACCTGCAGTTCGCTCCAGCACGTGCTGTTTGTACCGAAGTCGCGCATGCGGGCGCATGCACCGTATCAGATTTTCCGATTTCAACCGGGCATCGCGGGTGTCGCCGGCCAGTAAGCGAAGCTCTCTGTCCGTCTATACCCGCTCGGGTTCATCGGCCGGGTCGGTACTCATGGCGACCTCATGAATCTCGAGCACGTTGGGGCCGGCGAACATCTCGGCCGGCGGACGGTTCGAGTGGGCGATGCGAAAGGATTCACTATTGGTCCAGTCCCAAAACGATTGTTCACTGAGCCAATAGGTCTGCACGAGATAGTAGCCCTGCTCCGTAGTCTCGGTCCACGCGCCCGTTTTGTGATCGAAGCGGCGGGAAACGGGCCGCAGAATCTGATTCTTGATAAACCCCGGCGAGCGGTCGATCAGATGCACACGCTTGCGGAATCGGTCTTCAAAGTCGGCCTCATGGCCGGCGGCGACGGGGATGCGATTGGTAACGACAAACATGCACCGACGCTAGCCTCAGGCCCACGGATTCTCAAGCACTCCACCTTCAAGCTTTACGGATTACGACCAAGCGGCCGATCATCTGCTCGCCGGGTCGCAGGTCGGTCGGTGCGATCTCGACTCGCCGGCCGATTCCCTGCACCAGGTGAAGCCCGCCCTGACTGCGTACGAAGCCTTTGACACGAATGGCCCCGAGCAACAGCAACCGCTCACGAAGATCGTCACAGTCGGGCTCTCCCTCGACGATCAACTCTTCGGCAACAAAACGCTCGTGATGGTCGTCGTAGTGGACGGGCTGAATCCGGCGGCGGGCGCTTTCGGCGGCGCCTTCGGGTAAAAACAGCAACGCAGGGTCCAACCGGCCGAAGGATGCCCGCACTACAGGAGCATCGGGTTCGAGCTCGCGCAGTCGAGCGCAAACCCCATCCATATCGCTCTCCGCGACGAGGTCGGTTTTGTTCAACACCAGCATGTCGGCCGAGCCCACCTGCTCGGCGAACGTCCCTTCGAGGCACCGTCCGTCGCGTACTTGTTCGGCATCGACCACGACCACCGACATTTCGTCTCGGGCCCAAGCCGAAACCGGCTCGCGCCAAAAGTTAATCAAGGTGTCGTAGGGCAAGGCCACACCGGAGGTTTCGACGATTACGCGGTCCGGATCGACCCGCTCGTGCAGCATTTGCAACGTGTCGACCAGATCGTCGGCCAATTTGCAGCATACACAACCTCCTTCCAGTTCCACATAGGCCTGCCCGCCGGCGGCGAACAATTGCGCATCGACGCCGAGTTCGCCGAACTCGTTGGAGACCACGGCAACTCGTTCGCCGGCCTTGCCCGCCTCCTCGAGAAGATGTCGCACGAGCGTCGTTTTGCCCGCACCGAGGAAGCCGGATACGACCAAGCAGGGAATGCGTCGAGGCGAGTCGGCCATGGCACGACAATCTTGGACGCAGCGGCGATGATTGTCACGCCCGCGCGGACCGCCTACGCTACGCGGACCGCTCGCTGCCGCCGGGAGCGCTCGGACGGGACAAGGAGAACAGAATCGTGGATTTCGAATATACCCCCAAGGTCAAAGACTTGATCGCCCAGGTGGAAAGCTTCATGGACGAGCACGTTTACCCCAACGAACAATCCCTGCACGACCAGGTTGCCGAGGGTCCGACGCGCTGGAAGGTGCTGCCGCTACTCGAAGACATCAAGGCAAAGGCCAGAAGTGCCGGCCTATGGAATCTGTTCCTCCCCGAAAGCGAATACGGCGCCGGCCTCACGAATCTGGAGTACGCGCCGCTGTGCGAGGTCATGGGCCGGTCGCGCTGGGCTCCCGAGGCTTTCAACTGCGCCGCACCCGACACCGGCAACATGGAAGTTCTGGTGCGCTACGGCAGCGAGGAACAAAAGAAACGCTGGCTCGAGCCCCTGCTCGACGGCGAGATTCGCTCGGCGTTCGCGATGACCGAGCCGGCCGTCGCATCCTCGGATGCGACCAATATCGAGTCGTCGATTGAACTCGACGGCGACGATTATGTGATCAACGGGACCAAATGGTGGACCTCGGGAGCCGGTGACCCACGCTGTAAGATCCTCATCTTCATGGGCAAGACGGATCCGAGCGCGCACAGGTACCTACAGCAATCGATGGTCCTGGTGCCGCTGGATACCCCGGGCGTGACGATCAAACGCCTGCTTACCGTGTTCGGCTACGATGATGCGCCGCACGGACACGGCGAGGTCGAATTCAAGGATGTACGTGTGCCGCGTTCGAATATCCTCCTCGGCGAAGGTCGCGGATTCGAGATCGCCCAAGGACGCTTGGGACCCGGCCGCATCCATCACTGCATGCGGACCATCGGCATCGCCGAGCGCGCCCTCGAACTCATGTGCCGCCGCGCCAAGAGCCGTACCGCTTTCGGCCGGACGCTGGCGGAAATGGGTGTGACCAAGCACCACATCGCGCATTCGCGTATGGAGATCGAGCAAGCCCGTCTCCTCACCCTGAAGGCCGCCTACATGATGGACACCGTGGGCAACAAAGCCGCACGTTCGGAGATTGCGCAGATCAAAGTCATCGCACCGAACATGGCCTTGCGAGTCGTCGATCGGGCCTTGCAGGCGCACGGCGGGGCCGGCGTGTGCCAGGATTTCGTCCTGGCTGCGGCCTATTCGGGACTGCGAACGCTGCGCTTTGCCGACGGCCCCGACGAGGTCCACACCGACCAGATCGGACGCCTGGAGCTGCGTAAGTACGACTGAACCGCGCAGGTACGAGTGTTCGCAACGCGTCCGCTTTACGACGATCGTCGAGTTGGCCGCCGCGCGCGCAGCGGCGTAACGCTGCGCACGGCGCGCGGCGACACGCCCACCTCGCATGCCTTCTCACGAAAGCGGCGGCCGTGGTCGACCGGGTATCCTTTTTCCGCCTGCCACTGGTGCACCATCTCATGGAGCAGCGTACGCTGGACCTCTTCCCAACCGTCGCGAAGAAGATGGCGGCGGCTAATCGAGATCTCGCAAGGTGCGTCGCTATATTGATCGAGTAGGAGTTCCCCGAGCCGGGTGCGCATCTTCCACGAGATGCGAAAGGCAACCTTCCCGAGTTCGCCGTCGAAGTGTTCCAGGTTCAGACGCTCGTGACGGCGGGAGAGCTCTCGCACGAACGCAAGATCCTCGCGCCTCGGCCGGGGACGCCTGAACTTGCGGCCATGGCGTGAAACGGCGACGAATTCCTCAACCGGGAAAGCCAACAAGATCCGCTCGGATTCTTTCTGTACCCGACGGGGGGCAGCGGGATCGACGAAACCCACGATCGCCGCCAACACATCGTCGGGGGCGTACGCATATCCGCGATGGAGTCGCAGCACTCCACGGCTGGTCATGCTCACCATTACGGTACGGTTTCGATGAACCTCGATACTCGCCACCCCGGTCAGGCCCAAGCTGCGGAGGCGTTCGGCCAGGAGAAGCGGGTTGAAGAGTTCCTGTTGCGACACGCAGCAAGCCTAACATCGTCGCCGTTCCGCGCCACCGACCCGTTTCGCAGTTACGCCTATAGTTTCTGCGGCTAACTAATGGTAGGGTCCCGTGTTTCGCTATCTGCAAGGAGACCGTCCGATGTCGACCCTGAAATCCGCCCCCGCCCCCCATTTGGGTATTGCCTCGGCCACCGCCGAGGCTGTCCATCCCCTGGCCGGCTCGGTCATGAGCGGCGCCGACAGGATCGTACAAGTACTAGCCGACGAGGGCGTCGAGGTGCTGTTCGGCTACAGCGGCGGGGCTATTCTCCCGGCCTAA
>CAZKLE010000113.1:0-8442 GCA_964553415.1 uncultured Myxococcales bacterium | reverse complement strand
CACCAAGCAAGTAGGTAAGGAGAAACTGTATGAGTATTTTACACGGCGTCAACGCATCCCCCTTCGTCCGCAAAGTTCGTATTGCACTGAAAGAGAAAGGCATCGATTACGAGATGGACATCGTCATGCCCATGAACGTCTCGGACGAGTACAAGAAGATCAGTCCTCTGGGCAAGATTCCCTGTTACACACCCAGCGAGGGCGTGAACATTCCCGATTCATCGGTCATCATCCAGTACCTCGAACGGACGCAGCCGAGCCCGGCGCTGATCCCCAACGACCCCGAAGAGATGGCACGCGCGCTGTTCTTCGAGGAATACGGTGACTCGGCTCTGATGAATGCTGTGGGTACTGTGTTTTTCCAGCGCATCGTCGGTCCGCGCTTCATGGGTCAAGAGAGCGACGAGGCAGCCGTCACGACCGCTCTCGAGGAGCAACTGCCGCCGATGTTCGCTTGGTTGGACAGTCAGATCGGCGCAAGCGATTATTTGGTCGGCGAAGCGTTCTCCGTCGCCGACATCGGCATCGTCTCGCCGTTCGTGAACTTCCGCCACGCGGGAGAGGCACCCGATGCCAAGCGTTATCCGAAGCTGGCGGGATACCTTGCCGATATGATGGAACGTCCGTCCATCAAGGGCCTCATCGACGAAGAAAGCGCCCAGTTTGCGACCGCGGCCTGAGCAACGCTCCGGCGGGGCAACGGGACGCTAGGCGGCGTCCCCGTTGCCCGACGCCGGTTTTGCGCCCGTCTTGAACTGTGTGCGCAAAAAAGCGTCGAACATCCCGTCGGGCAACCAACGGCGGAGCGCCATCAACCCATACGCAGCAGCCGTGACCGGATAACGAGACTTCGGACGATCGGCCGAAATGGCCTTCTCGACCACCCGCGCCACGGCCTCCGGCTCGGCGGCAAGTCTTGCCATCGGTCCTTCGTATGCGTCCTTGATATTCTTGGCCACGCTGCTGTTGAAGACCGCGTACGGGGACTCGCTGCCACCTACGTTTTCGATCGCCGCCACCGCCGTGGTGCCGAACTCGGTTTTGATCGGGCCGGGCTCAACGACAATCACATCCACCCCGAACGGCTTGACCTCGAAGCGCAGCGCGTCGCTGAGAGCTTCGACCGCATACTTGGTGGCATGATAAAAACCGCCGCCGGGAAACGTGACTTTACCGCCCATGGAACTCATGTTGACAATCTTTCCCCATCCCTGCCCTCGCATCCCCGGTAGACAAAGCTGGGTCATACGCGTCAGCCCGAAGACGTTGGTCTCGAACTGGCGGCGAACCTCCTCCATCGGGACTTCCTCGACGGTCCCTTCCTGGCCGTAACCGGCATTGTTGATGAGCACGCCCACGGCTCCTTGCTCCTTCTCGACATCGGAAACGGCTTTCTGCATCGACGACTCGTCGCAAACGTCGAGAACCAAAGTCTTACACCCCGCGGATTCAAGCTCCGCGAGCGACTCGCGCTTTCGTGCCGTGGCGTAGACCGTCCAGCCGGCGCCGGCCAGCTGCAGGGCCGTCGCGCGGCCTATGCCCGTTGAGCACCCGGTAATCAGTACCGCTTTCGAGATTTCCGCCATCTACGTGCCTCCTGCCCGCCCGGCCTCGACGCTGCTTGCATTCGGCCCGCGGGCGCATAGCTCTATCCAAGCGGGGCCGCGGAGTCGAGCTTGTCTATTGTGAAACCCGCCGGGATTTGTCAGAAAGGTAAGGAAGATCGCGTAGAAACGCCGTTACCGGAGTACACAATGGAAACTTGGTGGAGAGACAACCTCGATCGTCGGCCGTGGTGGATGAACATGATGATGTTGTTCTGCGCCTACATGACCTTCCTGTACATGCCCTGGGATTTCTTACTCAAGCCTGCCCTGCACGACCAGGAAATGTGGTTCGGCATTCTGTTTCGCGGCGTAGGGGCAAAGATTACCGAACCACTGCATTGGGCGGTCTACGCGTGCGGCTTGTACGGATTCTGGCGCATGAAAGTGTGGATGTGGCCGTGGGCGGCTTTGTACGTCGGACAGGTCGCCTTCTCGATGTTCCTCTACTACGTCGTCTACGTAGGCGGCTTCAGCGGCTGGCTGATGGGCATTCTCCTCGCGGTCTTTTTCGTATTGATTGCCAAGGCTCTGTGGGACTCCCAAGACCAGTTCGGCAAACGCAGACCACCGCTGCGCGATATCTACGGTGAATGGGCGTTGATCACGGGAGCGTCATCCGGAATCGGCACCGAGTTCGCACGTGCTCTCGCGCGCGAGGGCCTTTCGTGTGTTCTATCGGCGCGACGCAAAGAACGCCTCGAGGAACTCGCCAAAGAACTCGAGCAAGCCTACAGCGTTCAGACCAAGGTCATTACAGCCGATCTGTCGAAGTCTACGGGGGCCGAAAGGCTTGCAGGCGCTCTCGAAGACACCGAAATCTCGGTGCTCGTCAACAACGCCGGGCTGGGCTACGCCGGCCGCTTCGACAAACTGAACACGGCGAAGCTCAAGGGACTGATCCAGGTCAACTGCGTAGCACCCGTCGTCTTGACCAGCCTCTTGATTCAAGGCATGCGCGAGCGCGGCCACGGTGCAATCATCCTCACCAGTTCCATCGCCGGCCGTCAGCCTCTGCCACTGCACAGCGTGTACTCCGCCTCCAAATCCTTCGACAGCCGCTTCGGCGAAGCCTTGTGGTGCGAGTTGCGTAACGACGGCATCGACGTAGTCACCGTCGAGCCCGGCCCGGTCGACACCGAATTCGACGAGGTCGCCGGTGAGTTCGAACGCGAGCGAGGGGAGCCCCCCGCCGACGTCGTCGAGACGACACTGGCCGCACTCGGCCGTCAGCCCTCTGTCGTATCGGGTTGGTTCAACTTTCTGCGTGCAACCATTCTTCGCTTGGTCCCCAGCACGGTAACGCTGTTCCTGGCCAAAAGCGTAGTCGAAAAGCAGACGTCCCCGGAGATGCGCTAGCCCGCGAAGGGTCGGCGCGCCGGGCGACCCGACGAAGCGAAACCGTTCATGCGTTATACACGGCTGTGCCTGGCCCAACCCGGGGCCACCCTGGCGCTCGTTGCCGTGGTGACCGCCGTCTCGCTGGTCGGCCTCGGCCGACTACAAAGCGAAATCGGCTACCGCTCTTTTCTCGGCAGCAAGCATCCGAGTGTGCGCCGCTTCGACCGCTTTCTCGCCGACTATGGAAGCGGACTCCCGCTTGCCGCCGTCTGGGACTGCAAGCAAACCAAACTGTGTGAAAGCGTGTTTGACCCCGCCGCGCTCGAGATGGCCTACGCGGTTGCCGGCAAGATGGTGTCCGTGGCCGGCGTACGCTCGGTCGAGAGTCCGGCAACGAGCCCCTTGCTGACGGGCGACGTTTTCGGCCCCGAGCTGCGACACCTGGTCGAGTTCGGCGAAGTCGCGGCCGACCATGTATCTCTCGGTCGCAGGGCACGGACCGATCCCCTCTGGAAGGGAACGCTGATTTCGGGCGACGGTACGGTCGGAGCTATCGTCGTCGATGTCGCGTCATCGGACGGCGCAACCAGCCTGCGGGTGTTCTCGCGTTTGCGTGATGCCCTTCGACCTTACGAAAGCCATGGTGTTCGCTTCGCATTCGTCGGCGGCCCCGTTGAGTTCGTCGTCGCCGGCACGCAACTTCGCGCCGACTCGCATCGGCTGATCCCCCTGATGATCGTATTGATAGGCGGCTGCGTGTGGTTGGTGTTTCGTTCGTTGCTATTGACCGTCGCCTCGCTCACCACGGTCGGCCTGGCTGTACTCTGGCCCATGGGGCTACTCGGGTGGCTCGGTTGGCCGCAGACCAGCGTCACGGAGGTCCTCCCTCCGCTGATCCTGGCGGTCGGCATTTGCGATGTCATTCACCTCCTCTCGCACTACTTCGCCGCCTGCCGCGAAATCAAGCCTGTCGATCGCAGCGAGCGGGCACAGGCGATCCTCAGTGCGCTCGACGAAGTCGCTTTGCCTTGCCTGATGACCAGCCTGACTACGGCAGCCGGCTTGGCTTCGTTTCTGAGCAGCGACCTCGAAGCGTTCGTGCGCTTCGGGCTGATCGGATCGCTCGCCGTACTCGCCGCCTTGCTTCTCACCTTCACCCTGTTGCCCGTGCTCATGCTCGTTCTTCCTCTGCCGACCGCCGAACGCCGCCACCCGGACCGCAGCTGGCAACGCGTACTTGCCGGCATCGACGCTTTCACCGCCAAGAGGAAGGGCGCCATCGTAGTCGTCACGGTCATGGTCGCCGCCGCTTCGAGCGTCGGCGTTACCCGGCTACGTATCGACAGCAGCTTCGCGACACTATACGGCGAGACAAGCGCCGTGGTCCGGTGGGCCGACTTCGTAGCGAGCAAGCTTCGCCGTCCTGACAGCCTCGAGCTGGACTTGGTGGCCCCCGAGGGAGAAAGCGTGTTGTCGACCGACAATCTCCTGCAAATCGAGAAGGTCGGTGAGCGCTTATCGGCGATCGACGGTCTCGGCCACGCCCGTTCGGTTGCCGTCGTTCTCGAGCACGCCGACCACGTGCTCGAGAAACCCGAGCACAGCTTCTCGACCATCGCCGACTACCGTCGTCTCGCCCCACACTCCTTCGCACGCTGGGTGCGAGACGACGGTCGCGCCGCACGTATTTCCGTCGACGCCGATAAATCGGCGCAAAGGATTCTACGAAGTATCCTGGTCCAGGCCCGGTCGGTCCTCGCTCAACTGCCGAGCCGGTGGTCCTGGAGCATGACCGGGCCCATGGCCGTCGTCGGTCGCATGCTCGACGATATACGCAGCACGCAGGTTCGTAGCTTCGGCCTCGCGTTCATCCTGATTTTCGGGCTGCTCCTCATCGATCTAGGCTCCCCCACTCTGGCGCTGGCCGGTATGGTGCCCACAACCCTACCGGCGTTGATGGTGCTCGGCGTCATGGGATTCGCCGGCATCGGCCTCGATGTAGGCGGAGCCATGGTCGCCGCGGTCGTCATGGGCGTTGCGGTCGACGACACCATTCACCTTTTGGCCGAACATCGCCGTTTGCAACACCGAGGCTTTCCGCGACACGAAGCTTTGAGCGAGGCTACGCGCAGCGTCGGGCGGGCGATCATCACGACCTCGGGGGCACTCGCTCTCGGCTTTCTGTCGCTGACGATCTCGTCTTGGCAAAGCGTATCCCGCTTCGGATTGATCTCGGCGATCGCAATCATCTGCGCGCTGGCCGTCACATTGCTGGTTCTACCCGCGCTCCTCTATGTCGGGGGTCAAAGCATGCGCGGCGACGATGGCGGTCGGCGAGCGTAACCCGAGCGGGTTGGCATCGTACTATGGCCGTGAGGAGAACCATCGTAGGCCTCGTTACGGGTGTCATTTTGGCGGTGCCGCTCGTTGTCCTGACATCGCGCGGAGCGATCCCCTCTCGCGCCGATGCCGTTCGCCACAGCGCTGAGTTTCGCTCTCCGCCCTCCGACATCTCCGAGGCCGACGCCCTGCCGGACCTTGGCCCGGCACCGGAACTACGCGGAATCGAGACCTGGCTGAATAGTCGCCCTCTCGATCTCGCCTCGCTGCGGGGCAAGGTCGTGCTCCTCGAATTCTGGACGATGAGTTGCGTCAACTGCCTGGACGCTCTTCCCCATATGTCCGCCTGGCAGAAGAAATACGGCGGGCGCGGCCTCGTCGTCATCGGCGTTCACTCGCCGGAACTTCCCGCAGAACATGCCCCCGAGCGCGTAGAAGCGGCCATAGAGCATTACGGGATCAACTACCCGGTGGCCATAGACAATCGGCTCGAAACCTGGACGGCCTATCACAATCGCTACTGGCCCTCGTTTTATTTCATCGACGCCCGCGGCCACGTCCGTTACGCTCACTTCGGCTCGGGCGACTACGCCGCCAATGAGGCCGTCATCCGACGGCTTCTTGCTGAACGCTCTACGAACTCACCAGACAGCCCGCCTTCCGGCGCTGTTCTCCGACCCGTTCGGACTCGAGACGCCCGGCCTCTCCGGCGCCGTGGTCGGCGTACTTCATGCTGGCCGCAATCGCCCGGTGGCCCGCGGTACGCTCGATCTCGCGGTGCATGAGCTGGGATACGCGCCGATAGGCGGGATGCCCCTGAGGGGCACTCCGTAGTTCGATCACATGCATGGCCTCGCGAGCGTTCATGTGCATGTAGTAGCGAACGCGATAGGCCATACACACGGCGTAGGATGCAATCTCGCGAAGTCCCGCATCATCCAGCGCATCGTACAACTCGGCGCACTCGGCCATCACCGATCGCCAATCGTCTCCGGCTCCCACCTCATCGACCGCCGAAGGAACCACATAGCCGTGGCGCGGCGAAAGGCGCTGCCATTCCAGCGTCAACAGACGGTGACGCTGGAGATCGCGAAAAGCCCCGTAGTCGCTGAGAATGTCGAAGCGGTAGGCGGTCCGCTCGAAAGCGCGGCCCGGTTTGTGCCGGCGATTACCACGATCACCGACGTACGCGCGCAGCACTTCCTCGCGCTGCGATACGCTCATCGATCGCGCGGCTTCGAGGAGCTGCCGGTCGGAGAGGTCGGAAACCGCGTACAGCGCTGCAGCAACCACCTTGAGCTCTCCCTCAGGGTCGAAGTCGGTCAAGACAACCTCGTCGCCGACCTCGGGATCCGTATCGGCCAACAGCCGTTCGGCCGTATGCTCGCTTTGCGCACGCACCGAGGCGAGGTATCGCGTCCATGCCCCGCCTCGGTCGGGCCGATCGACACGCTTGAGAAAGGCCGGAATCACTTTACGCAGCTCCTCCATCATCATCGCGGCGTATTCACGAACCTCACCCGAAGGGTGAGCGCGCATGCGCAGGAGCAGGGCCTCGTAGGCCTGTCCCGTAGCATAAATTCCGACGTTCGACTGGGTTGCCGCGGGCAACAAGCCGCGCAAGGCGTCCAGGGCTTTGGCGCGGATGGTCGCCGTGTAAATGAACTCGGAATCGCCGGCGCCACGCGGTATCCGCCGACGAAAGTGCTCGCGCATGGGCTCGATCCACTCCGCGTAAACGGAAAACGCGTGATCGAGCACCTCGCGGTAACGCGTGCACAAGCGGTGACCCTCGAGTTCTGGGGGCAGCAGGTAGCGCCAATGGCCGTCACGTTTGCCCGTATAGGGAACGTAACGTGTCGACTGTTCCAAGTACGCCGCCAGGCGTCCCCATTCGAGCACTTTCGTCAAGATGTTGGATGCGTTCTCGCAGGCAAGATGTACACCACCGAGTTGCGCGACCGAGTCGTCTCCGTACTCTCCGAAGACCCGTTCGTACAGCGCCTCCGCACGCTCAAGGCCGACGGCGCTCTCGCTTTGTCCGATCGACACGTCCTCGAGGAACTCATCCAGGAAGAGCCGCCGCAACGATTTCGCCGATCGCGAGTAGCGCGCGAACAGGGCCCCTTTGACAACCTCCGGGAGGTTGATCAACGCAAAGACCGGACGGTCGGCATTGGTGAAGTAGGGCTCGAGCGCCTTACGTTCTTCCTGCGAAAAGCTCTCGATGATCATCGCCTTCCCCGCCCGTCGACGGCCACCTCGGTCTCAGTGACCCAGCACATAGGCGAAGATCAGAGGAACCACGATGGTGGCGTCCGACTCCACAATAAATTTAGGCGTCGATGCAGTCAGTTTCCCCCAAGTAATTTTCTCGTTGGGCACCGCGCCCGAGTAGGATCCGTAGCTGGTCGTCGAATCGCTGACCTGGCAGAAGTACGCCCACCGTGGAACATCTTCGCGGCGCAAATCTTGTTCGAGCATGGGAACCACGCAGATCGGGAAATCGCCGGCGATACCGCCGCCGATCTGAAAAAACCCGATCGGATTCGCCGGTGCGACTTCCATATACCAAGCCGCCAACGACATCATGTACTCGATACCGCTGCGCACGGTGCCCGTATGAGCGAGGGTACCGCGGATGCAATGGGCAGCGTAGATGTTGCCCAGAGTGGAATCTTCCCAGCCCGGCACGAACATCGGCAGATCGGCCTCCGCTGCGGCGAGCATCCAACTGTGGGTCGGATCGGCATCGTAAAGATCCCGCAAAGCATCACCGCGTAAAAGTTCGTACAGATACTCGTGCGGGAATCGACGTTTGCCTACCGCGTCGTCCTTCACCCAAAGTTCGATGACCTTGTTCTCGATACAACGCATCGCCTCTTCTTCGGGGATGCAGGTATCGGTGACCCGGTTCAGCTTTCGCGCCAGCAGCTCTTCTTCGTCACGGGGGCTGAGGTCTCGATACCCGGGAAGGCGCTGGTAGTGGCGATGAGCGACCAGATTAAACAGGTCTTCCTCGAGGTTCGCCCCCGTACAGGATATCGCGTGGATCTTACCGGCACGGATCATCTCGGCGAGGGAGATACCCAGTTCGGCGGTGCTCATTGCTCCGGCCAGGGCCAAGCACATTCTCCCGCCGTGGTCGAGAAGGTTC
>CAZKLE010000112.1:0-8595 GCA_964553415.1 uncultured Myxococcales bacterium | reverse complement strand
CGCCTCGCCGACCGTGTCGGCTGCCGGAAAATCCACGTCGAGCCCCACGCGGCCGCCCAGTGACCACTGTATGCCCAACTCGTCGCGCGCTTTTTTCGACAGTTCGATAATCTGCGCTTCCAAGACAACGCTGCGTCGCGACACATCCAATCGGGCGATGATGCTCTTCGCATGCGCGACAGCCTCGGGTAGGCCGGTCAACAACAAAGCTCCGGTTCCCGGATCGGCATCGGCGCGAACGCCGAGAACACGAACCGCCGCAGCCAAGGTCTGCGCCAGTTCCGGTGAGCGCCGGCCGCTGAGTCTCAGCAATTCCATGACCGGTTTTGCTTTCACCGCCGCTTCGGCTCGTTCACGCGCCGCCTCGGCAGCCTCGCGCCGTCCGTCCGCATCAGCCGTTACCGTTCCGACCGAAGCCGATTTTGCCTCAGAGCCTTCGTCGCCGAGTTTCACCTCGATAAACCCGTCGTCGATCGAATAGGAAAAACCCACCGTCCGCGCGAAGGCCTCGAGGCTCTGTTTCCAGTCATTGCCGGCAAAATCGGCGGTGACCTCTCCGCGCACGGCGGGATCGACAACCAGACCGCGGCCGGCCCGACGTGCGATTGCCGCCAGCCACCAGCGAATCGGCCTGGTGCGGGTTTCGTTGGGCTGTATTTCCGACTCGGTCGTCTCCGCCGACCCGCCGACGTCTTGCGCCGTAACCGCAGCGACCGACCCGATGCCGGGAACCGAATGGTCGATCCACGCTTCGAGAGACCGCGGCATCGGCTTTCCCAATCGCCACCAGAGCAAGCAGGTGCCACCCGCGGCGCCCAAGACGACAAGCGTCGTCGTCAGAATGCGGCGCAGAAGAGAGGGCCGGCGGCGCCTGCGCAGATCGACTTCAGGCACGATGTCGACACGGCGTCAGTCGCGCTAGCGCCAAGCCGATTGGAATGCACAGGCGCGTACCGTATTCGACCGCGAGCGCCTCGCACGAGGAGCTAACCGAGACCGCAGCCAAAGGGTCGGTCGAGGCGGCGGCAGCACAGGAAAGACCCAAGGCCTCCGCCAGCGTCATCAAGGCGCAATCCTCACAATCGACGGCCGCGAGATTCAAAGCGGCCGCAGCGAAGAGTTGTTCGATGCGCTCCACGGCCTCGAGGTCGGCAAATGCCCGCGCGTCCATTCCGCTTACCGCGACACCGTCCTCACCATCCTCGGCCGGGGCGATGCGGCAAAACTGCGAGGCCAAACCGACAACATGCGGCAGCGACTCGGTCCCGGCAGCCACCGCGGCCTCGAGAACACCGGCGCAAAATCGACTCTCCCCGCCCGCACTCAGGTCGCTTACCGACGCGCAGGAACTGAGCACCGGCTCATCACGCGTACGTCGGCACACGGCCACCGCCAAAAACCCCGGCCCCGCGTACCAAAAGGCCCCCACGCTCCGAATCTGATTGCGCATCGGCCAAACCATCGTCGCAAGTTCGCTCCGGGCAAGGCCTATCGTCAATAACGGCGCGATCATATCGACAACGCACCGTGCGCGTGAGAGGGGAAGATCCACTCCATACCGGCTTTGCACTTGCACGAGACCGCACATCCATGCCTAGTCGCTAAGCGGAGAGACACAATACCGTGCAGGACTTCGCCACAGTCACCCCCTTGCCGGCGGTGCCTTCTTTGGACACGCTGACCTACGAAATCCCCGCCGAGCTGGACGAGGACGCGCGGGTCGGCGTACGCGTCATCGTACCGCTCGGCAGAAGACGCATTACCGGACTGGTCGCCGAACGAACAAAAACGGCGCCCGCCGGGATTCGCACTCGCCCCGTGCTGTCGGTGCTCGACCGGGACCCCGTGGTCCCCGCCGAACTTCTCACCCTGGCAAGGTGGATGTCCGAGTACTACCTGTCCCCTTTCTCCGATGTCCTCTCGCTGGCGATCGGCCGTGGCCTGACGACCTCCTCGAAACGCCACGTGCGCCTGATCGACGCCGCCAAGGCAGCTTCGAAACAGGAGCGGAGAATCGTCGGCGCACTCGAAGAAGCCGGTGGCATTCTCGAAAGCGGACGCCTCGCCAAACAGCTCGGATCCGCCGTCGGCGATGCCTTGCGAACCTTAGCCGCTCAAGACGCCGTTCGCATCGAAGAGACTCTCCCCGAGCCGCAGGTTCGCGCCAAATTCGAGTCCACCGTGACGATCCTCAGGGAAGCCGACGAATCCACGGCCGACACTCTGTTCGCACGCGCCCCTCGTCGCCGTGAGCTTTATGAGTACCTGCTGTCGCTGCCGTCTCGGCAGGCCCGCGCGGCGGACCTCCAGGCACTGTTCCCGAATCCGGCACCGCAAATCGGAGCGCTCGTCAAGGCCGGCCTGGCCGAACGGAAACAACTCGAAGCCTATCGCGACATCGATCTCGACTCGGACCCCGACACATCGGTCGAACTCAGCGCCGATCAACAGACGGCGCAGGAGGAAATCGCGGCGGCGCTCGGTTCGTATCGTGCCTTTCTCTTGCACGGCGTCACATCCAGCGGAAAGACCGAAGTCTACCTGCGCGTGATAGCCGAGGTCTTGCGAAAAAAGCAGAGCGCGCTCGTACTCGTCCCCGAAATTCCCCTCACCCACCAGGTCGTTGCGCGGCTGGTCGCCCGCTTCGGCCCCACGGTAGCCGTACTGCACAGCGAGCTGAATAGCGGCGAACGCTGGGACCAATGGAGACGCATCGCGCGCGGCCAAGCCCGCATCGCTGTCGGTGCCCGCTCGGCGGTACTTGCGCCATTGCAGAATCTCGGGCTGATCGTCGTTGACGAGGAACACGACCCGTCCTACAAACAAGGTGACGGCGTTCGTTACCACGGACGAGACGTCGCCGTCATGCGTGCACGCCGTGCCGGGTGTCCGGTCGTGCTGGGTTCGGCGACCCCGTCGATCGAGTCCTGGCAGAATGCCCGCGCCGATCGGTATCGATTGATTTCCATGCCCAAACGGGTGGCCGGAGCCGAGCTGCCTTCGATGGAGGTCGTCGATCTACGTGGACGCGACATCATCGCCACCGGAGGCCTGAGCCAATACCTGGCCACGCAAATACAGCGCAACTTCGATGAGCACGGCCAGACTCTGCTGTTCTTGAACCGCCGTGGCTTGGCCTCTGCGCTGTTTTGCTACGCATGCGGGGAAGCCGTCGTCTGCGCAAACTGTAGCGTGACGATGACGATCCACAAGGGAGGCGGGCGCCTGCGTTGTCACTATTGCGACGCCGCCAGGCAACGCCCTCCGGTCTGCCCTTCCTGCTCGCAAGACGCACTCATCACACAAGGTCTCGGCACCCAGCGCATCGAACAAACCGTAACCGATCTGCTGCCCGCTGCCCGCATCGCACGACTCGACCGTGACGTAACCAGTCGCAAGGGGGCGTCGGCGGAGTTATTGCGTGCATGGAGAGCCGGCAAGCTGGACGTGCTGGTCGGTACACAAATGATCGCCAAAGGTCACGACGCGCACGGCGTGACCTTGGTGGGGGTGATACAAGCTGATCTTTCGATCGCGGTGCCCGACTTCCGCGCCGGCGAACGTACGTTTCAATTACTAGCGCAGGTCGCGGGACGGGCCGGACGCGGTTCTCGGCGCGGCCGTGTCGTGGTGCAAAGCTATCAGCCCGAGCATTACGCGATTGCCGCCGCCGCCCACCACGATTTCGGCGCCTTCGCCGAAATCGAGACACGAGAGCGCGAGGAGCTGGCCTACCCGCCGTATACACGCATGGCGATCGTGCGCTTCGAAGGACCCGGCGAGGGGGTCACCGCCGAACTCGCGGAAAAAGCCGCCGCGATCGTCAAGGCCTACGCAGGAAAGTACGGTGGACCCGTGCTGCGCGGTCCGGCTCCTGCACCGATGGAGAGATTGCGAGGCCGCTACCGCTTCCTGTTGCAACTGCGCCACCCGCGCTCGGGTATCGTTCGCGGCGCGGCGCAGGCCGTGGCCGGGCGCTTGCGGACCGAGGCCCGCAAAGCCCAAGTGCGGCTGCTCCTGGATATCGACCCCACCGAGATGCTCTAGAGCGAGCGATGGGAGATCCGACCTGGGGCCGGCGACGCATATTCGGCGAAGACTGAACGGTCGCCATTCCGTTTAGGACGGCGCGGACCTCAGCCCCGCATACCCGCGGCACCCGCAGCCGGGTGCAAGCTCGTCTCGGCGCTCGGCCGTGCGCCGACGCGTTCGTACCACGCGGCTACATTGTGTTGCGACGCGTCAACAGGTTGGCCTACGCTGGCGAAGAAATCGATCATACCGAATAAAAAAACATCGGCCATCGTGAAGCGATCGCCGCAGATGTAGGACTTGCCATTCATCCAACCGTCGAGCTTGGCAAGCGACTCTTTGGCTGTGGCCTTCAGATCGTCGGCCGCTTGCGGAATGACATGCACCCGGCCTTCGAAGATCGCGAGTCCCTCGGCGAAGCGAAACCCATTGGCCATTGGTTCGGCAATGTTGAGATCGACCTTTCGGGTCCACATCCGCGTCTCGGCTTTCTCCTCGGGCGTGGTGCCGACCAAAGCAGGTTCCGGCTGCGCGTCTTCAAGGTACTCGCAAATCGCGGTGACCTCGGACAGGTAGCTGCCGTCGTCGAGCACCAAGGTCGGTAGTTGGCCGGTCGGGTTCTTCGCTAGGAACTCGTCCCGGCGATTCTCGCCGCCCAAGAGATCGACTTCTTGTGTTTCCAATTCGATACCCTTCTCCGCCGCGAACATACGGACAATGCGTGGATTGGGGCCGAGAGCATTGAAAAGTTTCATGCGCGTAAGCTAGGCGCGGGCCGCTGGTATCACAACCGCGTTGGTGTACCCGCCGGTCTCGTGGCATACAGCTCGGTTATGAACGTACTTACCCTCTACCAATTCGAACTCTGCCCCTTCTGTCACAAGGTGAAAGCCGCAGCCGACGTCAAGGGCCTGGCCTACGATAAGATCGAGGTGAACCCTTACGGCAAGAAAGAACTACCCGATCTGCCCGAGGGGACACCGCGCAAGGTACCGGTCGTCGAGTACGACGGACAGACAGTACAGGATTCGACGGCGATTCTGGATTTCATCGAAGAACGTTTCCCGGACACGACCCGGTTGCTGCCGGAAGACCAAACGCTCCGAACCAAGGCGCGTGAGATCGAGGCTTGGGTCGATGACGATCTCGCACAGGTGCTCCCCACCGTCATTTACGGAACCTGGGGCGAGGCCGTGAAAGCCGCGCAGGTAACAGCGCGTACGTCGAATTTTGGGCTTGTACAGAATCTGATGGTGCGTGCCGGGGGGTCTCTCGTCATGCATGAGATCTCCAAGCGCATCGTCAAGCGCCGTGGTGGCGGCGACGCGCATGAGATGCTCGCCGTAGAACTCGACAAGTTCGAGAACTGGCTCGGAGATGATGACTTTGTTGCCGGACCGTCTGTTTCTCTTGGCGATGTCTCGGCACATGGCGCGTTGACCTGCATCAAGGACTTTCCGGCCTACGACGAAGTCATGCAGAGACCACGCCTCGCGGCTTGGTACGCGCGGGTTCAGGATTTGCGCGACGCGAACCGCCCGGTGAACGGCACTGAGTAAAAACGCCGCGCGCGATCAGCATCGAGTGCCCGCAACCAGATGGTAATGGCCCAGAACGACGCCGTTACGTGTTACGGCGGACGCAACACCGAATGGAATCGCGCCGTGATGAACGCTTGCCCCACGCTCGGGTCAGGCTGTAGGCCTCCGTTATGGGCGCGTAATCCTCATGTTCAGAATCTACTAACGACGGTAAGAGACAGGGTCGCGCCGCCGGTGTTTTGGGACGCCGACGAGCGCATCGTGACACAAGACGGTGGTACGGTTTCGATCCAGTGGGTCGGCCTCGACGAGCCCCTCGACACGCCGGTCGTGCTGGCAATGCACACGATCTGCGGGAGTGGCGACACGCTCCGTCGCTTCGTCACCTTCGTCCGCCGGCAGCTCGGCTGGGTAGTGGCCGCGTGCAACCGCCGTGGACACGCGGGCCTGCCGTTGACCGTGCCGCAGCTCAACACGATGGGATCAACGTCCGATCTGCGCGAGCAGCTCGCATCGATCCAGGCGCGCCGCCCCGCAGCACCGCTGTACGGCGTTGGCATATCGGCGGGATCGGGCCTTTTGGTTCGTTATCTTGGCGAAGAGCACGAACGCTCTCGTCTCCGCGCCGGCGTCGGGCTTTGCCCCGCGTACGATGTACCGGGCGGATTTCGCCACATACATCCGAGTTACGATGCGTATCTGACGCGCAAGCTCGTTGGATTTTATTTGCGCGCGCACTCCGCGGTTCTCTCCGCGATCGATGGCTTCGAGGACTGCGCAGCCGCAATGTCGGTGGTAGAGTTTCACGAGCGACTGTACCCGTTCGCGGGCTACCCGACCCGACAAGCATTTTACGAGGGTTCAAACCCCATGAAGGTCGCGGCGCGAGTACGCAGGCCGATGTTGGTGATCAACGCCGCCGACGACCCGGTTTGTGTTGAGCAAAATGTACACGAACACCGCGGCGCGCTACAAGCCTTGCCACAACTAACACTCGCCCTGACCGCGCGCGGAAGTCATTGCGGTTTTTTTGACGGCCCCCTTGCACGTGAGAACTGGGCGTATCGCGCAATCACGGAGTATCTTGCAGCCGTGCATACGTTGATCGGTGCACGGCCTGGGACCCCCTGAACTGCCTGTGAACCTCGAATCCCATGCCCATCATCAGTGCCACCGACGTTCGTAAGGTCTACGATCACGAAGTCATCCTGGATCGCGTCACCCTGACCGTCGACAGGGGTGAACGGGTTGGGGTGGTCGGGAACAACGGCTGCGGAAAAAGTACACTCGGTAGAATCCTCGCCGGCGTCGAGGAACCCGACGCCGGCATCGTCGCGCTGCGACGCGGTGCCGATGTCGCCTACCTCGCACAAGAGCCACGATTTCCGCCGGGAGAAACCGTACGCGAAGCCGTTCTGTCGGGCCTGGGCGCATGGAACGCTGCGCACGCGCGTTATCAACGTGCGCTCGAAGGCCTGGATTCCGGTGTGGATCTCGACCGCTGGCTGGCTGAGCAAAGCGCGGCGATTGAGGACATCGAACGCTCCGGGGGCTGGGACAGATTGCACGAAGCCCAGGCCATTTTGGGGCGGCTCGGCGTCGAGGATGTCGATGCGTCCGTCGACACACTCAGCGGCGGTCGTCGTCGCGCGGTTGCTTTGGCCAAAGTTCTCTTGTCGGCCCCGGCGCTGGCGATCCTCGACGAGCCGACCAATCATCTCGATGTAACGACGATCGAGTGGCTCGAAGAGTATCTGCGCGAAACCTATCGGGGGGCGTTGGTACTCATCACCCACGACCGCTACGTGCTCGACCGCGTGGTGGATCGAACGGTTGAAATCGACCGAGGCGCTTCCTTCAGCTACGACGGCGGCTACGCGTCGTATTTGGAGGCCAAGGCCGAGCGCATCGCCCATGCCGAACGGGCGGAATCCAACCGTCAAAACTTTCTGCGTCAAGAACTAGACTGGTTACGCCGTTCGCCGAAAGCTCGCACCGGGAAGTCGAAGTCACGAATCCAGCGTGCACACCAGGCGCTCGATCGCGGGGCACCGGAGACGGAACGAACCGCGGATCTACGTCTCTCGGCCTCGCGCACGGGGAAGACGATTCTGGAGGCCGAGGGTCTCGGCGTTGCCGTTGCGGAAACCACCCTGGTTCGCGACTTCGATCTCAAGCTTAGGCCCGGCGAACGAATCGGAATCGTCGGTCCCAACGGATGCGGCAAAACGCTTCTTCTGCGCACGTTGCTCGGGCAGCTCGAACCTGCGTCCGGTCGCGTCCGACTCGGATCAAACACCCGTGTTGCCTATCTGGACCAGGTTCGTGCGGGCCTTGAGGAGACGGCGACAATCGAAGAGAACGTGGCGGGAGAGCGCAGCTATTTCCAGGTTGGCGAACGTTCGCTCAGTGTCCGCAACTACCTTGCGCGGTTCCTCTTCGAGCCGGGCTCGGCATGTCGGATTGTCGCTACGCTTTCGGGCGGAGAAAGAGCACGGGTTGCGCTTGCCAAGATACTCGCAAGTGAGGCCAACCTGTTGGTTCTCGACGAACCTACGAACGATTTGGACGTTGCGACATTGGGCGCCCTTGAAACGATGATCACCGAGTTCAAAGGAACGGCGATCATCGTCAGCCACGACCGGTGGTTCCTCGACCGCCTCGCGACCTCGATTCTGGCGTTCACGACGCAAGCCACTCTCGAACGTTTCGCCGGGAACTATTCCGAGTATCGGGAAAAACTCGATGCCTCCCCGCCGCGCTCGGCTGTGGCTCCGACCAAGCCCGTCAGATCCGGCCCGGCTGCGGCATCGAAACCAAAGGCGCTCACGTATGGCGAGCGCATTGAGCTGGACGGCTTACCACAGAGGATCGAAGACGCGGAGGCGAGAGTCGGTGAACTCGAGATCCGCCTGGCCGACCCGCAGGCGTATTCCGGTGGCGGCGCGCGCATAACCTCGCTTCTCGCCAAACTCGAGGCGGCGAAAGCTCAGGCCGGTGCTCTGAACGAGCGTTGGGAAGA
>CAZKLE010000111.1:0-8646 GCA_964553415.1 uncultured Myxococcales bacterium | reverse complement strand
GAGCCTGTAAAGCCGCGATTTTCAACCATTTCGGGAATGGAGATCGAGGAGCTTTACGAGTCCGGCGACGTTGACCGAGACCCCGGACGCCCGGGGGTGTATCCGTTTACGCGCGGTGTGTACCCGACCATGTACCGCGGCCGTCGCTGGACGATGCGGCAGTTCGCAGGATTCGGATCGGCGCAGGACACCAACCAGAGGTTCAAGTATCTCTTGAGCCAGGGCACGCAAGGGCTTTCTACGGCATTCGATATGCCTACCCTGATGGGCTACGACGCCGACTCCGACCGTGCCCTGGGCGAAGTGGGGCGTGAGGGAGTTTCGGTGTCCACGGTTGAGGACATGGAGCTTCTCTTCGACGGTATCCCGCTGGAAGAGGTCACCACATCGATGACGGTAAATTGTACCGCCTCGATCCTTCTGGCCATGTACCTGGTGGTTGCGGAGCGCCGCGGCTTCGATTGGAAAAAGCTGGGCGGCACCATTCAGAACGACATGTTCAAGGAGTATATCGCTCAGAAAGAATGGATTTGCCCCCCGGGGCCGGCCTTGCGCATCGTCACCGACATGATCGAGTTCTGCACCAAGGAAGTCCCGCGTTGGCACCCGGTATCGATATCCGGCTACCACATTCGTGAGGCAGGGGCGACGGCGGTGCAAGAGCTGGCCTTTACCTTGGCCGACGGTATCGGCTACGTGGAAGCTGCGATCAAGAGAGGGCTAGACGTCGACGAGTTCGGCCCGCGCTTGTCCTTCTTTTTCAACCTGCACAACGATTTTCTCGAGGAGATCGCAAAGATTCGCGCCGCTCGCCGTCTTTGGGCGCGAATCATGCGCGAACGCTTCGGTGCGAAGAGCGACCGCGCCTGCCTCATGCGCACGCACGCGCAAACTTCGGGCGCCGCCCTGACGGCGCAGCAGCCGCTGAACAATGTCGTACGCGTTACCGTTCAGGCTTTGGCCGGGGTGTTGGCCGGGGTGCAATCCCTGCATACCAACTCTCTCGACGAGACCCTGGCTCTGCCAAGCGAAGAGGCGGTGACGGTCGCATTGCGCACCCAACAGATCCTTGCCGAGGAGAGCGGGGTGGCGCACACCGTGGACCCGCTCGGGGGCAGCTACGCGGTCGAAGCACTGACGGCGCGTATGGAGCGCGAAGCCGAGGCAATGATCGCACGCATCGACGACCTTGGCGGTATTCTCAAATCGATTGAAGTCGGCTATCAGCAGCGCGAGATTGCCGATGCCGCCTATCATTTTCAGCAGACCACCGATGCCGGCGGCTACGTCACGGTCGGGGTCAATGGCTATCAGATGGACGAGAGCGGCGATCGGCGGCCCGACCTTCTGAAGATCGGCCTCGAACTCGAGGAAGAACGCCGCGGGGAAGTCGAGCGCCGCAAGCGTAAGCGCGACGAACAAGCGCTGGGCGAGGCGATCGCGAGGATTCGCCAGGCCGCCGATGGTGGAGACAACCTCATGCCGTCGATTCTGCAATCCGTTCGCTGCGGCGCGAGCGTTGGGGAGATTTCCGATGTCTTCCGCGATGTTTTCGGCGTGTACGGAGACCCCGCCTGGGTGTGAAGGGAGGAACGGCTTGTGTCGGAAAAACCACTGAGGATTCTGGTCGCCAAACCGGGTTTGGACGGTCACGATCGCGGCGCCAAGATTATCGCCCGTGCCTTGCGCGATGCCGGTATGGAGGTCGTGTACACAGGGCTCCACCAGACCCCCGAGATGATCGCTGAAGCGGCCGTGCAGGAAGACGTCGACGCGGTCGGATTGTCGATTCTTTCGGGAGCCCACATGACCCTGTTCCCAAAAATCGTCGAGCTTCTCAAGCAGAAGGGAGCCGACGATGTGCCGGTGTTCGGCGGGGGCATCGTCCCCGACGACGACATCGGGGAACTGGCGAAAGCCGGAGTGAAAAAAATCTTTACGCCGGGGGCGAGTACCGAGGAGATCGTCGCCTGGGTGCGGGAAAACGTATCGCCTCGAATGTAGCAACTAGGAGGTTGTCTTGTCCAAAGCAGTAATTGTCAGTGCAGCTCGTAGCGCCGTCGGAACTTTCGGTGGGGTTTTCGTCAACACCCCGGCCACGGAACTCGGTGGATTGGCGGTCAAAGAGGCGCTCTCGCGTGCAAAGGTTGATCCGGGAACCGTCGATGAAGTGATTCTCGGCAACGTTTTGTCGGCGAACCTCGGGCTCAACCCGTCTCGACCGGCGGCTCTCAAGGCCGGCGTTCCGAAAGAAGTGCCCAGCTTTCTGGTCAACAAGGCCTGCGGCTCGAGTTTGAAAGCGGTGGCTTTGGCGGCGCAGTCGATCCGTGCCGGAGACGCCGAGATCGTCGTAGCGGGCGGCATGGAAAATATGTCGATGTCGCCGTATCTTCTACCGAAAGCGCGTTTTGGTTATCGCATGGGCCCGGGGACGATCGTCGACTCGATGATTCGCGACGGATTGAGTTGCCCGATCAACGAGTACCACATGGGTGTCACCGCTGAGAACGTCGCCGCCGAATATGGAATTTCACGCGAGGCGCAGGATGAGTTCTCCGCCGCCAGTCAGCACAAGTGGGGCGAAGCGCAAAACGCGGGCGCATTCAAGGAGGAAATCTTTGCCGTCGAGGTGCCGCAACGAAGGGGAGACCCCTTGCGCGTAGATACCGACGAACATCCGCGTCCGGATACCCAACTTGCGGGCCTGGCGAAACTTCGAACAGCTTTCAAGAAGGAGAACGGTACGGTCACCGCCGGCAACGCCTCCGGCATTAACGACGGTGCTGCGGCGCTGGTCGTTATGTCCGAGGAGCGCGCGAAGGCGGAAGGTTTGGATCCCATTGCTACCGTGTGCGGTGCGGCCAGTGCGGGTGTGGATCCGGCCCTCATGGGCATGGGGCCGTGGCCGGCCAGTGAGAAGATATTGTCACGTCTCGGGCTTTCCAAGGACGATATCGGGCTATGGGAGCTGAACGAAGCCTTCGCCGCTCAGTCGCTTGCCGTACTCGGAAAACTCGGGATCGATCAAGCCAAAGTCAACGTGCACGGTGGAGCCATCGCGATGGGACACCCGATCGGTGCAAGCGGAGCGAGAATTCTCGTCACCCTGCTTGGTGCCATGAAACGCCACAACGTGGCGCTCGGCTTGGCATCGCTTTGTATCGGCGGGGGCCAGGGGATCGCGTTGGTCGTAGAGCGTTCCTGATCCGGACGATTGCGTGAGCGTGTCGGTCGATGCCATGCGGGAAACCGAGTCCGCGCAGGCGGCGGCGTTCTTCGATGTCGACGGCACGCTTCTGAGCGTTAACTCGGGGAGCCGTTACATCCGATACCTGCGTCGCAACGGCATGCTCGGTGTCGGCGACTTCGCGCTGTTTATTTGGGGATTTGTCACCTACAGGTTGGGGATCGTGAATCTCGAGCGCATGGCTCGTCTCACGTCACGCTGGATAGCCGGCCGTACCGAGCAGGAGATCATCGATCAGTGTCGTAGCTGGTACGACCACGAGATCCGTCCGCACATTCGGCCGGAGATCATCGCGGAAATCGAGAAACATCGGAACGAACAACGATTGGTGGTGCTTCTGACGAGCGGCACCCATTATTTGAACGATCTTATTGCCGCCGATCTTGACATCGAGTATGTCGTCGCCACCGACCTGGAAGTGAAGGAGGGCCGATTTACCGGCCGTCCCATACCACCGATATGCTATGGCCGTGGCAAGCTTGCCAAAGCCCGTCGATTCGCCGCCGAGAAAGGTCTGCGCTTCGAGGAGTGCTATTTCTACAGCGATTCGATCAGTGATCTGCCGATGCTCGCCGGCGTCGGCCATCCCGTCGTCGTTGAGCCGGATCCGAGGCTTCGTTGGGAGGCCTCGCGGCGCGGCTGGAAGCGCCTGGCCCTCGGGGGGGGCGGACAGGCGAATTCCGCGGCGGGGTAGCCGGCGTGCGTATTGTCTCGCTGGTGCCGAGTCTGACCGAGACTCTTATCGACTATGGCCTGGCCGAGGGGCTTGTCGGTCGGACAAGCTATTGCACGGAACCGGCCGACGTGGTTTCCGCTATCGAGACCGTAGGCGGGACCAAAAATCCGGATGTCGGTCGCATCGTGCAACTCAAGCCCGATCTGGTGGTCGTCAATCGTGAGGAAAACCGCGTAGAGGATGCCGAGCGGCTGCGTGAGGCGGGGCTCGATCTGCACGTCACCCACCCGCGGAGCGTGGCCGAGGCCGTCGATATGCTGTCCGAGTTGGGTACGGTGGTGGGACGGGCACAACAAGCAGAAGCGCTTTGCCGGCGATGCCGCGAGGCTCTTGCCGATCTCGACATTCTCGGCGTCCGTAAGAGCCCTGTGCCGGTCTTCTGCCCCATTTGGCGCAAGCCCTGGATGACTTTTGCGGCTTCGACCTACATCGGCGATATGCTCGCCGTGAACGGATTCACGAATGTCTTCGCGGGCGGCGGCGGAACCGACGCTGACTTCTTTGAGGTGAGTTTGCGTGACGTGAGCGCACGCTCCCCGGAGGCTCTTTTTCTCCCCGATGAGCCGTTTCGGTTCGAGCCCCGCCACGCCGACGAACTGGCCGAGGCCGGGCTAGGCGGACGAGCGGTGTTTGTCGATGGCAAGTCTCTCGCTTGGTACGGGCCGCGCCTCCCCTCTGCGTTGCAAGAATTGGCCGGCATCCGAGCCTCGTTTGCATCGTGAGCGGGTCAGGTTGAGTCGATAACTTGTGCGTAACAACGTGCGCAAAACCGCGCAAAGCGGCTTAGCATGCTTGTTCGTGGTAGACGCCGGGTGTAACTGGACAGTTCAACGAGATGACGAAACTCTCTCTGTCACGCACCGCGCCGTACAATGCCGAAGCCGAAGAATCGGTCATTGGGGCGATTTTTCTCGATAACGAAGCCTTTGACCGAGTCGCAGATCTGCTGACCGACGAGGATTTCTATCTTGAGCGCCTCGCCCGTGTGTTCAAGGCGATGCACTCCCTCAGCGACCAGGGCCTTCCCATAGACGTCGTAACGGTGACCGACAAACTCAAGCAGAGAGGGGAACTGCAGGCTGTCGGCGGCGTGGCGTACCTGGCCGAGCTTACAGAGCGGGTGCCGACGGCCGCCAACGTCGAACACTATGCGAATCTCGTCCGCGAAGACGGAGTGTTACGCTCGGTGATACGTGTATGCACGGAGACGATTACGGCTGCACACCACGTGGAAGGACCGGCGGCCGAGTTCGTCGACCGAACGGAGCATGCGATCTTCCAGATTTCCGACCATCACCGGCGATCGCGTCCCCACCGTCTGGACAGCTTGATCTCGGAGTCGGTACACCGACTCGAGGCGCTCTACGATCGAAAACAAGAGGTGACCGGAGTTCCCACCGGATTCACCGAACTCGACAAGCTGACCGCCGGTTTGCAGCCCTCCGACGTCATCATCGTTGCCGGTCGTCCGTCGATGGGAAAAACCGCGTTTTGCCTCAATGTCGCCGAGAATGCGGCGTGCGAGGGTGGCATCGGGGTGGCGATCTTCTCCCTCGAGATGTCGAAGGAACAACTCGTGATGCGTATGCTGTGCTCGCGTGCCGGTCTCGACATCCTCAAGGTCCGGACCGGCGTTCTGCGTGACCGCCAGTTTACGAGGTTGGCCAAGGCCGCCGGCGAACTGGGCCAGGCGTCTATCTACATCGATGACACGCCGAGCCTTACGGTGATGGAGTTGCGGGCGAAGGCACGCCGCCTCAAGCGCGACCCTGATGCCAAGTTGGGGCTGGTCATCGTCGACTATCTCCAACTCATGCACGGCGCCGGCGAGGACAGCCGCGAACAAGAGATATCGGCGATTTCGAGATCGCTGAAAGCCCTCGCCAAGGAATTGGATCTCCCCGTCGTTGCGCTGTCGCAGCTCAACCGTCAGGTGGAGCAGCGTATCGATAAACATCCCGTCATGGCCGACCTACGTGAGTCGGGTGCAATAGAACAGGACGCCGACGTCATCGCGTTCCTGTACCGTGACGAAGCCTACAACAAGGAGTCCGCCGATGCGGGTACGGCAAAAGTGATCGTCGCCAAACAGCGCAACGGTCCGACCGGCGAGATCAAGCTCAGTTTTGAGAAGACCTTTGCGCGTTTCGGCAACCTCTCGTATCGCGACGATTCGCTCAGCTCTCGTGAAGCGTGAGGAATAGATCTTGGTAGCGCTTGGCCAAGGCGGGTGCATCCTCAGCGGTTTGCAGTTCGCGGATCAGCGCGATGGAAGCGGCGCCGGCTGTGAACACCGCCCGTGCCTCGGCGATGGTGATACCGCCGATGGCGACGACGGGAACGCGGGACGCTTCGCAGGCGCGCGCTAGGTTTTGTGTGCCACGCGGGCTGCGAGCGCCCGGCTTGGTGAGGCTTTCGAAAATCGGCCCGAATCCGATGTAATCGACCATGGCGTCATCGACCGCTGAAGCTTGCTCGACGGTGTGGGTCGACAATCCGAGGGGCGCTGCGGGACCCAGCAGGGCTCGGGCCGCGTTCGCGGGTAGGTCGTCTTGCCCAAGATGAACACCGACCGTGGCTCCGCTGCGCTGGGCAATGGCCAGCGCGATATCGACACGATCGTTGATGATCAATGTGCATGGACTGCCCTGTAGACGAGTCGCGACTGCCAGTCCCGCGCTCAGAAAACGACCGCTCGAGAGTGTCTTGGCGCGGAGTTGAACCACCGTGCACCCCGAGGAACCGAGTGCTGCCGCCTGTTCGGCCAGATGTCGCTCGTCGCTGTGGTCACCTGCCACATTCAGGATCGGGTAGACGGGCGCGAGCTCCATCTTCGATGGTCGCACAGGTGCCTATTTTGACGGCTTCGGCAAGGCGATACCCAGTTCGGTAATCCGCTTACGCAGGGTATTGCGGTTGATGCCGAGAATCTCGGCCGACTTGACCTGGTTGCCGGAGCTGCGTTCGAGAACCGCCTCGAACAACGGTTTTTCCACCAAGGCGAGCACCCGCGAGTGGAGATCGTGCGCGTCGACGCGCCCAAGACTGTCCAGGTACTCGCGGATCTTGATCTCGACAACGCCCGCCAACGGCATGTTTTCATCGACGACTCGTCGCCGATCCGGTCGGCCGAGCGCGATGTCTTCGGGGGTGAGAACGCGATTGGGTGCGAGTGCTGCGGCACGGATCAGGACGTTTTCGAGTTCTCGTACGTTGCCCGGCCAACGCTGCTCGGCGAGCAACGACATGGCGTTTGGGGATAGGCCTTTGATTTTGAATCCGTGTTGCTTGTTCATCCGTTCAACAAAGAACTCGACCAGGAGTGGGATGTCTTGGCGGCGCTCGCGCAAAGGCGGGAGGTCGATGACCACGACTTTTAAGCGAAAGTACAAATCCTCGCGAAAGCGCCGCGCGGCGACTTCCGTATCCAGGATCTTGTTGGTGGCGGCGATCACCCGGCACTCGGCGGGAAGAACATCCGCGCTTCCTACCCGTGAGAACTCGCGCTCCTGTAGCACCCGGAGGAGCTTGGCCTGCAGGGCAAGCGGCATGTCCGAGACTTCGTCGAGGAGGAGCACGCCACGCCCGGCCTGTTCGAACTTGCCGATACGGCGGTCGGAGGCTCCGGTGAACGCGCCGCGTTCGTGGCCGAACATTTCACTTTCCAGCAGATCCGCCGGGATGGCGCTGCAGTTGACGGCCACGAAGGGTGCTTCCCAGCGGTCGGAAAAGGCGTGAATGGCTCGGGCTACGATTTCTTTCCCCGTACCGCTTTCTCCTTGGATCAATACCGTCGCCGGGCTCGCCGCGACACGACCGATGACCTTGTAGATTTCGTTCATCGCCGGCGACTCGCCGATAATTTCGATACCGGGTGCGAACTCGGAACGCGTGCGCTCGCGGAGGCTGTGAATTTGGGCGTACAAAGCGCGGCGTTCAAGGACACGACGGGCGAGTGTGCGCAGATCGTCCAGATCGAAGGGCTTGGTAAGGTAGTCGTAGGCACCGCGGCGCGTAGCTTCGATGGCATTTGCCACGGTGGTCCGCCCGGTGATGAGGACAATCGCGGTTTCGCCATCGGTCTCGCTGTAACGATCGAGGATCTCGAAGCCGCTGATACCGGGCAGGTTGATGTCGACGAATGCCAAGTCGAAGTTGCCGTGGCTCAGCTTTGGGAGCGCGGTATCGCCGGAATCACAGGTCTCGACAGTGTGGCCGTCGTCACGGAGGGCGTCGGCGATAATCGTCCGTACATCGGCTTCGTCGTCGACGACAAGAATACGGCCGGGTTCGCAGAGTGCACTCATGCCGGATGGGCCTCGGCTACCGGTAGGAGAACGCGGAAACGCGCTCCACCGTGTTCGGTGTTGTCCGCGCGAATATGACCGTTGTGCGCGGCGGCGATACTCTGTGCAATGGAAAGGCCGAGGCCGTGGCCGCCGGGAGTACGCGAATAGAACGGGGTGAAGACGTTCGCCAGGGCTTCGGAGTCGAGGCCGGGGCCGTCATCGGCGACTTCGATGCTTATATAGCGGACACGTCGGTCGTTACGCGAGACGTAGAAGCTGTTTTCAATCCGGGTCCGTACGGCCACGTGTCCGGTATGCTGCGGACACGCCTCGATGGCGTTTTTGAGAAGGTTGAGCAGGAGCTGTTCGAGGCG
>CAZKLE010000110.1:0-8675 GCA_964553415.1 uncultured Myxococcales bacterium | reverse complement strand
GGATCGTTCGCGACGACGTTCCACGGCGGATCGAAGCGCGTCGTTGATCGCCGGAAAGTCGGCCGAGCCCAGCGCCTGGATCATGCGAGAACCCTCGGTGATTATGTGAACGCCTACGACGGCGAGATTGCTTACGCTGATTCTGAACTCGGCCGCCTGCTGGCGGCGTTACGATCTTCGGGGGTGTACGACCGGGCGCTGGTTATCTTCACGGCCGATCATGGAGAGAGCTTAGGTGAGCACGACAGTTGGTTCCGTCACGGCGAAAACCTCCATGAGGACGGCATGCGAGTACCCTTGATCGTGAAACCTCCGCGGCGCTGGTTTCGGCGACCGGCGTCGCATTGGGACGGCGCCGTGTCGCTCGTAGATGTGCTTCCGACCGTTCTCGACTACAGCGCTGTGGCTGCCGTCGCTACGACGGAGGGGCTCAGCCTGCGCCCTATGGTCGAAGGCCGGAGCGAAGATCACGAACGCGTGGTGTTTTCCACCAAACCGTCGGTCCGAAGAAGTGACTGGGCCGCCCACGATCGCCGCGGGTCGCTGATCGCGAGCGGCTGCCAACGGCTGACACCGGGCGAGGGCTGCCGTATGCAATACTTCGACAACGAGAGTGATCCGGGCCATCTTTTGCCACGCAGCGACGGACCCGGTTTTGAACGCTTGGCCGGTCCGTTGCGCTCGTTCGTCGCCAAGGCCCGCGCGTATCGGCGACCGTTTCGCGTGCGCCGTATCTATGACCCCGGCGACAAGGACTTCGTCGAACGGTTCGTGGAGCGCCACAACCGCAGTGTCGAAGGGCTCTCGGAACAAGATCGGGAAAATCTCAAGAGTCTCGGTTACCTGTGAGCGGTGCGCCCTCCGTTCTGTGCTCGGCCTCGTGGTCGGAGCTCTCGGGTTCCAGGCGGGCACGCAAGAGGGCGAGCTCCTGCGCGAGGACCTTGACCTGGTTCGATAAGGTGCTGATGCGGATCGCATAACCCAGAGAAATTGCCGTGAGAAAGGCCAGGCCGAAGAAGAATACGGTGGAACTCGGTGTCCACGCACCGATCAGATTCGTGAGCCAGATGAGTAGGTCGAAGGATACCGACAGCAGTAAGATCGCCACAGCCGCCGTAATCCACACCGGTGTGAACTCCTCACGCAGTTTGCGCCGACGGACCGCTTCGAGCACGGCTACGAACAACGACAACCCGGCGACGAACGCGACGACTCGTGTCGTCGCGGTGACCGATTGGGCCTGAAGGGCTGCGCGCAATGTTTCAATATCGATGGGCGGTGTCATGTTGCGTGCCTCCTGCAGATAAGGAGCTGTCTGTAGCGGCGGCCGACGACGGTGGAAGCGGCATCGATGATGTCTCCTCCCAGCTTGATTGCGGCTGGTGCCGGCTCGGCCAGCCAGCGTCCGAGGTGGGCTCGATACGAGGCTGTTCGTTCCACCGTGAGACCCACGCTCGTCAAGATGGCAGCCAGGGTTCGCCGGCTGAAGTAGTAATTGTGGCGGGCGTCGTAGAGAAGCTCGGCCGCCTGACGAAGACGACCGAAGCTGGCGCGATAGAGGAAATCGCCGAGCAGATTGAAAAGGCTGTCGACGTCGATCGTAAAGATGATGATGGTTCCCGTCGGGTTCAGTTCGTGTATCGCGCGTTCGAGCACTGCACGAGGGTCGCGCGTATGTTCGAGGAAATCCCACATGCAAATTGCATCGTACGGTGCCGGGGCGGGCGCAAGGTCTAAATAATCACCACGGCGCGGCTCGATCCCGGTTTCGCACCGGCAGCGTTCGCTGAGCGCATGCGAAAGCTCGACGCCCTCGACGTTCCAGCCACGGGCGCGCGCCCGTGCCAAAAATACCCCGTTGCCGCAGCCGACGTCGAGGAGGCGCCTCGGCCGTGACGGTTCGGATCGGCACAAAGCATCCAACCAGCCCAGGGCTTCCTCGTGTATACGTGCTTCGGGGCCGGTGGAGGGGCGGCGTTCGAGGGGAGCGAAATACTCGGAAGCGTGGTAGGCGGGATCGTCGTACATCGCGCGGATTTCGTCGTCGTCAGGGAGCGGATGGCGAAACAGAATTCCGCAAGCATCACAGCCGAGGACGTCGAAGCGGCGAAGCCGGTAGCGGAGAGACGCCCGCCCGTTGCACTCCCTGAAGGGGCAGGCGGTCACGATGAGGCTTCCCGCTGCCGTTTGCGAATACGATTCATCGCCAGGGCCAGGGTCATTTTGTAGACGTAGTAGAGAACCGCGGGGCCATGGTGCATGGACTCGTTCGACGGCCCTTCCCGCATGGCGACCGGAACCTCGAGCACGCGAAACCCGTTACGGTGCAGGAGAACGATCATATCGGCGTCGGGATAATCGTTGGGAAACGAGCCGCGATCGTAGAGGGCGAGGACCTCGTGGGACAGTGCCTGCATGCCGGTTGTCGGGTCGCTTACCCTCAGTCCGGTCAGCCAGAACACAAGCAGAGAAAACCAGCGGCTACCCAGCCTTCGGAACAAGGGCATGCGATAGGTCGAGTCTGCGTGAAAGCGGCTGCCGTAGACCGCGTCCGCGCGGCCCTCGAGTATGGGTGTTACGAGAGCTGAGATGTCGGCGGGGTCGTGTTGGCCGTCCCCGTCGATTTGTACGCTGAGCGGGCACCCGCGCCGCAGAGCGAGCCTGTATCCGGTTTGCAGCGCGACTCCATAGCCGAGGTTGAACGGATGACGGACGACCGTGGCGCCCGCGTGCCGGGCGGCGGCGGTCGTGTCGTCGCTCGATCCATCGTCGATGACGACGATGTCGAAATCGCTGAGAGATTCGGCGACGTCGCGTACGACCGAAGCAATGTTTTCGGCTTCGTTGTAAGCGGGGATGATGACGATGGGTCGTGGCATGGGTCTCGGTTTAGAGCCGCACTCGGATCTCGGAGGGCGTTTGCAACTTGACGCCCATTTCTTCGATCTCGAGCTCCAGGCGATAGCTTCCCTCTCTCGGATATGGCGTAACATCCAGCGGAACCTCGTCGAGTTTACCACCGGCCAAAGCGAGGGGAAGCAGCAATCTCAACTCCGTTACCTGCGTTGCTAGGCCGGTTTTCTTATCGTACCAAGACAGACGTGCATGCAGCGGCCGGATCGGCCGCTGCTGTGCCCATACGCGCTTATCGTTGTTGCGGATGCCCACACGAACGAAACTCGCGAGAATCTCTTTGGCCTTGACGGCCGGAAAGAACACGGCCGGCGTTTGTAGCGATACCGCTTGGAGCCGCGAGCGGTCATGGTGGGTGGCCGGTGTTCCCGTCAGGCGCAAGGCGGCTGCGTCACGGGTTAGCACGAGCGTCTCGACATCGGCAGCCTTACGCAGGGCGGGCAACAGTTGCGGCGGCGCCCAACGGCGGTGGACGATCAGTTCGCCAATGCCCGCAGCCTGCAATTCATCGATTGCGCGCCGGCTCGGTAGACGCGCTGCGATGCGCGCCAAATTGAACTGAGTCGGGGGGTTGAACGAGTTGTAGCAGGCCGCGGTGGGTCGCTCGTAGTAGGCGGCCAAGAAAGTGTAGTGGGAACTCAACTGAATCCCACGCCCGATGGAAATCGGAAAGGGGAGGTCGAGAACCGCGCCTCCGGTATCAGCGTTCCCGAGCGCGCGATAGGCTGCGAGTTCGCCCTCGTTGGCCGATAGCGGGCGGAGCCGGGTAGCGAATGGGCTACCGTGTACGGCCCGCGCCAGCCCCGGGAGGAAAGTCTCCCCTCCGACGACCAAGCCTGCAAGCATCGCGATGAGCAGGCCGGTACGCGGGCTTCGCGGGGCAATCATGCGGGCCAAGCCGAGCCCCCCGAGTGCGGTCATGACGACGATGGTTCCTAGGACCACGGCGGCCGGCACACGTACCGAGGCAATCAAGGGGACGATGGGTACCAGGGCATCGCGTAGAGAGGGAACCTGAGGGCCGCCCTGCCACAGAGAGCCGCGATACGCGAACCCCGTACATGCGAGCCCGGCCAGAGTCAGAGCGAGTATGGGCGGGCGTTTATGGGCGCTTGGGGCTTGCGGACTGCCGCTTTGCGAGGCGCGGATGGTGTCCCATGCGTAGGCGGCGAAGGCGACCACAGCAGCCAGCGGCATGATCAGGCCGAGCGAGGTGCGGCTACCGTAGAAGAACGCTCGATAATCGGCGTAGATTTTCGTGCGCGGCCGAAACAAGGCCCAGACTTCCTGCAGATGCGAGTAGGGAATCAAGACAGCCGCGGCAGTCGCAGATGCACACAGCACGGCCGCGGCCAGGAACATCAAGCTTTTGCGATCGAGGCGCCGGCGTTGCTGGATGAGCCGAACCGATCCGTAGACTCCGACCAGCAAGGCGGTTGTCAACAAGGGGTAAGCGCCCGTCACGACTTGTAGGCTTGCCGCCAGTGCCAGGAGCACTGCGTCGCTCACGCGGCCGCTTTCGAGCAGCCGGTCGAAGAACAGTAAAGTGAAGGGAATCCAGTGTACGGCGACAACGGCTGGATGTGCAAAATCCGCCAGACGGGCGGGCTGGACGGCGAGGGCCATGCCGGCGACGATGGCGGCAGGCGCACAGTCGGTCCAGCGATACACCCACGCAAACATCCCCAGCCCGGAGAGCAGGAAGGACACCAGCAGGGTCGCGTTGTGCAAAACAACGGGATTGTCGCTCAACAATCGAAAAGGCGCTGCGAGAAGACCGAGTTCGATCATATGCTCGCCGAGCGTGGCCGGATGAGGGAAGGGGTAGCAGAGCCCGGTATCGATCAAGTGCGCAAAAGCGCCATGGGAGATGGCGGCCGCGTTTCGTGCCGTGCCCGCTATCGTGAGGAGCTGGTCGTAGAAGAGAATCGGGGTCCACTGCGGGGAGACGGCGCGCAGTTGCGCAATGGCGCTGCCCGGATGGGCTGCTAGTGGCCAGGTTGACCACAATGCAATGGCCGCGTAGGCCGCTGACACCGATGCGATCAGAACGGCGGCGCGGGTGTATCGTTTCATTACCGTCACCGTACGGAAACGTGACTCGGCATACCCGTTCGCCTAGGCTTGCGCGGGGATCGCGGCATGTGCTGCTTATAACGGTGCAGTCTCAGCACGTCCACCGCGGATCGATGCCCGTACAGCCATGCCCGTCTTACTGTATGTTGCCACGCCGTCGCCGGCCTGCGAAGCCTTGCGCAGGCGGCTGCAAGCCGAACGCGATGATTTCAGCGTCCTCGATGTGTCCGAACAACCGGAGCTGATTCCTGAGTTATTAAAATTAACCGGCGGGCGCCGGATTGTGCCGGTGTTGGTCGACGGTGGGCGGATACGGATTGCGCCGGATGGGGGGGACGCGTTTTGAAGAGCTCGTGGTCAAGCAAACACCGTGCCGTCGATGAGTCAAAAAACGATTGTCCGAAGGGTCTACCGCAGTGTATGGTGAACACACGATGCCGCATGTCCGTCTCTATCTCAGACTCGGAGACCGCGTGTACCACAGCGTACGTGGAGAGTGGGGTACGGGAGCCGTTGTCGAGGAGATGACCTCGACGATTGACGGTGGTACGTGCCTCGTGCGAATTCTCTTCGAAGACGGTTGCCAGCGTACCTTCAGCAACGATCTCGACAGTGAGACGTGTTGCTACTTCTTCGGTATTCGTCGTGACGGCATTCTCGGGCGTGATTTCGCGACATACCCGGACCGCGGTCCATCCTCGCGCCCTCGTGTCGTTGCACAACGGCGCTCGCTGCGCGACTAGCACGCAGCGCTTGTCCCTAGTCCGATGCGCGTTTCTTGCGCACGGATTCAGCGTCGTCGTCGTTGGGTAGCGGTCGTCCCCACGGGTCGGTGGGGGGAATGTCCAACTGAGCCAGGGTCTCGAGCGTGTCGGCGTTGACCCAAGGCACGCCCATCGCACAGGGACGGGGTTGGCCGTTCTCTTCCACCCACTTGGCGGTGGCTGCGTGAAAGTCCAATTGTAAGCGTTTCGCCACGGTCAGGAGCTTAGCGCGGCCGAGGGCGAGTTGCGAGCCTGCCGGAGCGTTGATATGACCCGCCTTTGACCCCCTGTTCCATGGACTACAAAGACACCCTCAACCTCCCCAGCACTTCCTTCCCGATGAAGGCGGGATTGCCGCAACGCGAGCCGGCCATGCTCGAAGCATGGGAGAAACGCGGTTTGTACGAAGAAATGCTCGCCCTACGCGGCTCGGGGGAAGGGGAGGCGCCGAGATTTCTGCTGCACGACGGGCCTCCCTATGCCAACGGCAGTATTCACATCGGCCACGCTCTCAACAAAGTTCTCAAGGACATCGTTCGGAAATACCGCCATATGGCGGGGGCATACGCTCCGTACCGGCCAGGATGGGACTGTCACGGTTTACCGATCGAACTCGAGGTCGAGAAGAAAGTCGGCCGTGCAAAGAAGGCCGAGATGGGTCCTATCGAGGTCCGCAGGCGTTGTGCCGAGTACGCGCGCAAGTTCGTCGCCTCGCAGCGGGACGATTTTCGCCGTCTAGGGGTGTTGGCGGACTGGGACCGCCCGTATCTGACTCTGTCGCCCGGCTACGAGGCCGGCGAAGTGCGCGAGCTCGCCGCGATGATGGAAACGGGTGCACTGTATCGCGGTCTCAGGCCCGTTCATTGGTGCGCGTCGTGCCGGACGGCGCTGGCCGAAGCGGAAGTCGATTACGACGACCATACTTCGACGTCCGTGTACGTTCGCTTCCCCTTCGTGGGCGAGGGCCTTCCGGCCGCTTTGCAACGCGACGGTGCCTCGCTGGCCATCTGGACGACGACGCCGTGGACTCTGCCTGCGAACCTGGCGGTGGCCGTCAACCCTCGCTTTACCTACGCCCTTGCTGAACATGCAGACGGCCCCCTGTTGGTCGCCGCCGATATGCTCGACGGCTTACGCGGGAAACTCGGACTCGGCGATTCCCTGGCGAGCCTGTCGGGCGAGGAACTCGAAGGGCTCAAGGTTCGCCACCCGTGGATCGATCGCGATGCTGTCGTCATTCTGGGCGATCATGTCACGTTGGAAGCCGGCACCGGTTGTGTTCACACGGCGCCCGGACACGGGCATGACGATTACGTAGCGGGTCAGCGCTACGGCCTGGAGCCCTACGCTCCGGTCGATGATCGAGGCTGTTTTACCGCCGAGGTGCCGGAGTTTGCCGGCCGTTTCGTATTCGATACCGACGACGATGTCGTGGCGCTGCTCGACAGCAGCGGCGCGCTGTTGGCGGCCGAGAAGTACCGGCACTCCTACCCACATTGCTGGCGCTGCCGGAAACCGATCGTCTTCCGTGCCACCGAACAGTGGTTCGCGTCCATGGAACACGGCGAGCTTCGCCGTCGTGCTTTGGACGAGATCGACCGTGTCCGCTGGATTCCTCGTTGGGGGAGGGAGCGCATCTACGGGATGGTGGCGAGTAGGCCCGACTGGTGCCTTTCGCGCCAGCGGGTATGGGGTGTGCCGATCGTCGCTTTGCGATGCAAAAACTGTGGAACCGTCGCCGCCGACCCGTCACTGATGCGACACGTGGCCGATGTCTTCGAACGGGAGGGCTCCGACGCCTGGTACGCCGACGATCTCGATAATCTCCTTCCCGACGGATTCCACTGTTCGAATTGTCAGGGCGCCGATTTCGACAGGCTTCGCGACATTCTCGACGTGTGGTTCGACTCCGGCGTGAGCTATTCGACGGTGATCGAGGAGGAGTTCGGGGCCGATACGGTTTCCGATCTGTATCTGGAGGGGAGCGATCAACACCGCGGTTGGTTTCATACCTCGCTTCTCACATCGGTGGCGACCCGGCAGCGGGCGCCGTACGCGGCAGTGTTGACGCACGGCTTCGTGCTCGACGGCGACGGTCGTAAGATGTCGAAGTCGCTGGGCAACGTGATCGCGCCGCAGAAGATCATCAACCAGTACGGTGCCGACATCGTTCGTTTGTGGGTGGCGGCTGAAGATTATCGCGACGATGTCAAGATATCCGCCGAGATTCTGAAACGTCTCGCGGATTCATACCGGCGCATCCGTAATACCGCACGCAACATGCTCGGTAACTTGCACGACTTTGATCCGGACCGCGACGGGGTGGCCTACGAAAACATGGTCGAACTCGATCGCTGGGCCTTGCTGAGGCTGCACGGGCTTTTGTCTCGCTGCACGAGCGCCTACGAATCCTATGAGTTCCACATCGTCTGCCACGCTCTCAACAATTTCTGCAGCGTAGATCTCAGCGCCCTGTACTTCGACATCATAAAAGACCGCCTTTATTGTTCGGGAAAGGATTCGCTACAACGAAGAAGCGCGCAGACCGCGATGCACCGTATCTTGACCGCTCTTACCGGTGTCATTGCCCCGATCCTGTCATTTACCGCCGAGGAAATTTGGCAGGCGGCCTGCAACGACGATAGTCGGAGCGTGTTTCTGACGGATTTCCCCCGTTCCGAGGCGGTGTGGGTCGACCGCGATCTCGATGCCCGTTGGCAAAGGCTGTGGACCATCCGCGGCGACGTTACCACCGCGCTCGAGAGGGCGCGTAAGGCGGGCGAGATAGGGCATTCTCTGGATTCCCGCGTCCTGCTCACGGGAGACGCTGCCCGGTTCGACCTACTTGACAGCTTTGGCGTTCAGGAGCTTGCTAAGTTATTTATCGTTTCGCAGGTCGAACTCGAGCGTGCCCGCGGGGAC
>CAZKLE010000109.1:7031-8775 GCA_964553415.1 uncultured Myxococcales bacterium | reverse complement strand
GTGGAAACCGAAATTGAGCTCTCCGCCTCCGGTTACGAGCAACTCGCGAAGGCCGAAGTCCAGAGTCGCACCTTCCTGAATCTGAACCTCCTGCGTCACCTGGCAGGGATCGTCGGTGGGCAGGCAGACATCGTCGGCCGTCGTGGCAATGATCACGGCCTGGGCAGGCACCGCGAACGCAAGAAAGAATAGAGCGAAGGCCAAGGAGCGTGAAGCGATAGGTCTGGTCACTTAGAAGGCCTCACCACGATATCGGCCTTCTCCCCCTCGCCGAGTTCGATTCCGCTCAGGTCATGGCCGCGCCCACGCGCCACCAGCCCGTTTTTCCGATTGCCGCTCAATTGGGCTTGCACCGTGGCCCCCTCGCCGCTGAGCTCGATGCCCGCCTTCGCGTTGTCTCTGGCTTCGACCGAACGAAGCTGCGCTCCGCGGCTTCGCATGCGCACTCCGTCGCGGCCGTTTTTCATCGAAGTCACACCGTGTATGAACACTCCCGGACTGCCGTACACGCGGACACCGTCGCGCTTATTCCCTTTTACGACGAGCCCGCGCAGCTCCTTGAGCCGGTGCGATCCATGGGCGTCAATGCCCGTGGCAAAGCCCATGACCTCAGCGACATCCCCGCCTTGCCCGCCGACGATCACAGCCCCCTCACTGCCACCCGAGATCACGCGGATACCCGTACCTATGCCGCTGCCGATCAGAGAAAGACCGCCGAGGTCCAGCGTGATCGTCGCCGCCCCCTTGGGAGCACGGATGAAGAGTCCGTCTCCGCTGCAACGCCCGCGCACGACCGGATCTTGCTCGGTAAGATGCGTATCGCTTACCACCGAGTCACCGCATCGGCAGGCGACCCGCACACCATTGACGTTATCACCGCAAGCCGCCAGCCCGGTCCCGGTCAGCGCCGGGCCGAACAGAAGAGTCAGGGTAACCACAGCCACGAGGCTGCGCGGAGAAAGGAACAAAGGTCTCAGAATCATGGATATTTCTCCCAGCCTGGCAAAGCGCCGGTGGCCTACAAACATGGGTAACTTCTTCAAAGTCTCCCCCCAAGCCTAATAACAGGCGTCGGCGGCATCAAGACCCCTTGCAGGCTCAAAACCCGGCAAAGCCCCTCTCCTTGCAGAAACTTTCGACATTCCGACCCATGAGAAGGCGAAGCGCAACGCGGCCCTCAAACCAAAAGATTCACCCGGCTCCGGAAAAAGTGAAGTTTTCGGCGAATTCGCCGTCGGTACCTAGTGAACGCGATCGTAGAAGGGTGATTTATGGCAAGCGACCTACACAACCTGTTTGAACCGGATGCCGTCCTACCGGACCAGTTCTTCTCGGCTTTTTCCCATCAGGACGCCCTCGGGCCCGAGCGTCGGCTGATGCTGGCCGTCCTCCAGGACGCCGTGGAGTGTTATCAGAAATTCGCGCTATCTAGGACGCCCCAGGGGCGCAACGAGTTCCGCGAAGCCCGCGATTGGATCGCCTCCACCGATCAGGGCTGGGCCTACTCGTATGAGAACATCTGCGACGTACTCGGCATCGACTCCGCCTATATCCGCCGGGGCCTGCGCCGCTTCGGCAGCAACAGCACCGAACACGTGCGCCGCGCGCCGAAGATCGTTCCCGTACGCCTCGACGACGGCGCCCAAATGGCCGGCGAAGCGGAAGCTCCCGAAGCACTCAAACAAGCGTCCTGATCCGATTCCCGTGCAACGTACGAGAGCCGACCGCCCTTCCCGGCGGCCGG
>CAZKLE010000109.1:0-6931 GCA_964553415.1 uncultured Myxococcales bacterium | reverse complement strand
CTTTTCCATGCACCATCGGGATCGACGGTCAACGAGGCCGCCAACGTAATCAAGCCGCCGCCCTGATCGTGCACAAGACCGCCACCACAGCTACCGCGATGGCCGCGTCTAGCGCGTGCAGCTTTCCACGAACCCCAACCAATCCTCTCATCACCAACACTCCTCCACCTCTTTCCGTAGCCGTTGGTGTTTTTCCCCCTTGCGTCAGGGGGTCTTGGCCTTGAAGCGTTCACCATCGTTCCGCTTGAACGTAGAGAACTCGGAGGTCCAGCACGTGGATTCCGGTTCGTTACGTAGCTGAACAATCACACGAGTGTCCTGCTGAAAATACGCGGCACCGGCCGGTCCCGGCAAAACCCCGCCCAGGTTGACGCCCTTGGCCGACAGTTGAGCCTTCGACTTACCGACAACACCGGGTTTCAACTTGATCTTGTCGACGCCGTCGAATGTACGCGCCTTGTCCTTGTACTGAAACCCTTTAGGCGTTTTGTCTTGCCAGGCGCCGTTGGGTGGTACAGTCACACCGGCAACGAAGGCCGGAACACCGCCCACCTCGTCAAATACGCACAGCCGATAGGTCGTCACCGCCAAGGGATCACCAAGATCGGACTGCAGGGTTTCATCGCCCTTGTTCCACTTCCACTTCAACTTGTCTTTGCTGTCGTCGGCCTTGTCGGTGATCTGGAACGACGTCTTGGCGGCGCCAAAACACGTGGTCGCCGGTCCGTTGAGGCACCCGCTCAGGGCATCGCACGTATCGGCTGTACAGGGTTCGCCGTCATCACAGTTCAGCGCTGTCCCCGGGTTACACGTTCCCGCACCGTCGCAGGCCTCGTCACCGTTACACATGTCGCCATCGGTGCACGACGATCCCGCGGACTCGAAGCGGCAGCCCGTGTCACAGCAATCTCCCGACAGATTGCCGCCGTCGTCGCAGTCTTCGCCGAAGCCCAAGGTCCCGTCACCACAAACAATGGCCGTGCCGTCCAAGAGAAGCTCGAAGGCCGCCCCGCGACTCGATCCGCCGGTGCTGTCAAAACGAGCGCCGACGAGCAGGTCGAACACCCCATCGCCGTCAAAATCTCCCAACGGCGCGACTGAGCTTCCAAAATTGCTTCCGCTCAGGGGTTGGCCAGCCGGCATTCCGCCGCTGCCGAAACTGATTTTCTGCTCGCTTGCGACCGTTCCGGCCGGGTTGAGCAGCAGCACCCAAACCGCCCCGCTGTTGGTCGCACCGTCGTCGTCATTCTGAGCGCCGACTACGATATCGTTGACGAGATCTCCGTTCAGATCGCCCACGGCAGCCACCCCCGAACCGAAAGCATCGCCGGCATCGAGCAGTCCACCAAAACCGCCGGCGGTCGCGCTGATCTTTTGCTCGCCGACGACCATGCCGGCGCTATCGAGGAAAAGAACCCACGCGGCGCCTTGGCCACCCGTCCCACCGCCGTCGTCGTCACCGTCGGCACCAACCACCAGGTCACCGCTACCGTTACCGTCTAGATCTCCGAGACTCGCCAGCGACGCACCGAGATGATCGCCGTTGGCTAAAAGCCCGGCAAAGGCGCCGGCCGTCGCCGAAATTTTTTGCTGGCCCAATACCGTACCGTCGGTATCGAGGAACAAGATCCACACCGCGCCACGATCCGTTCCCCCGTCGTTGTCGAGCGATGCGCCGACGGCGATGTCGGATTTTCCGTCGCCGTCCTGGTCACCAAGCAGCGCAACCGAGCTACCGAAGCGATCTCCCGCATTCAACAGGCCGCCGAAGCCGCCGAAGTCGGCGCTGATTTTCTGCTCGGCGGCCACCGTACCATCGGTATTGAGGGAAAGGATGTAGACGGCGCCGCGGTCGCCGCCGCCGCCACCGCCGTTGTCGTCGTCACGATTGGCACCGACGGCAATCTCGAGCTTGCCGTCGCCATCGAGGTCGCCGAGAGCGGCCACGGAAACACCGAAGGAGTCGGTGGTGTCGAGCGGGCCGGTCAAGCCTCCGCTCGAACGGCCGATTTTCTGCTCTGCGATGACACTTCCCGAGCCATCGAGAAACAGGATCCACACGGCACCGTAGTCGCCGCTGGTGCCACCGTCGTCATCGCCGAGAGCACCGACGGCAAGCGCCGCAACGCTGGGGCCGGCACCGTCGACATCACCAATCAGGGCCACAGACTGTCCCAGGAAGTCAAAGTCCGAGATCGGGCCGTTGAATCCGTTGAGGCCGCCGGCGGTCTTCACGCTACCGAGCACGAGCCCCGGCGCGGCCTGGGAATACAGGGGAGCCGAAAGCAACACTGCGAAGCAAAAGAAAAGCGCCGACGCAAGGGCAGCGCCATGCGCGCGAAAATGTCCGTGTTTCTGCATTGATGCCTCCCTTCGACGAGCCTGCCCGCGCCGGCCCGGAGGCTCCCCGCCCCCCTGCAGTCCAGCCAAAAGGGTACACGAGGGCTATGCGTCTGTCTATGCCGGGCGCTCTAACACCCCCGGAACATACGGAGATCCCGGAAATGCTCAAGTCCCGCTTGCAGTGTTGTCAGGCCTTGCTTCGGCCCGGCCTGCGCGTAGATAAGGTGGCGTCGCGACGGAGGGGTAGTCGGGCCGCAGCAGCGATCAAACCCCTGGGTACAATTTGGAGCACTCCGGTCCTTGGGCGCTAGCCGCTCGAATTACAGAGCCCGACTTCAGTCGGTTTCCACGCCCCAGTCAACGACTCTGCCATGATCGTTCGAAGCCGCAGGCACGAGGCGCTTGACTCGACGGACGCTACGCCCCGGCCCTTCGTATTCGAACCGACCCCGTTCAAAAAACCTTCGCGTCAGCCTCTGCACCCGCTCGTCCTTGAGGAACAACGCATGAGAGTAGTCACGATCAAGCACCGAGCGTCGCACGATCAAGGTCTGAATGCTCTCGGCGAAGCGGCAGGAGCTTACGTGCGGCACCCGGCCATCCCGCGCACCAGGTGGCGGATCTTCGTGCGGGTGCGCCCGAAGAAGCCTTCACCGCAAAGAATCGTCACGACAACATCGAGGGAGCCGGCAAAAGGCGGCACCGTAAGTAGGAGTTTATGCAGGCGGTGCAGCGGATCGGTCTACAGATTCATGTAGGCCCTCAGCACGTGAGCACCCAAGCTGTGGGTGATCACGTCGAAGGAGTCGATGGTTTTCATGCGGACGCTGGCAGCCGACTTCTCCTGCAGGTAGGAAAGAAAGTCATCGAGCCGCTCGCCGTTGGTGACCGACGACACGCGCCAGTCATAAGAGAAAATGTAGATCGGGACGTCCCCGCGCACATCGCGAAGGAACTCACCGTAGGCCAGCCGCTCGAGTTCACCGGCGCGGATGATCGCATCGGCGTCTACATCGTATTGGCGGCCGTCGTCGACGTCGGTGAGTTCAAGAGACTCGATGGACTCGAATTCCGATTGCGCAGCCGACCAGATGGTATCGAAGCTGATCCGGTTGGTATCAACCAGTTTGCTGCCCTTGGCTCCGGGCACGAAGATCATCGCCTGCGCTGTCATGACCGAAGGTCCTTCCTACCCCGGGGCCACAGCCCGGGCCAACATGGCATCGCGAAATAGCGGGTCCCCACGGGCGGGCCCCACCGCGGTTTTCTTGCGGCTGCCGCAGCGCGTCTTGTATCTGGAACCCACGAACCGCTATAGTCCGCCGCCCAGGTTGCGCGGCCGGAGACAAGCCGGCTCCAGCAGGCGTTAGGGAGGGAACCATGACTCGACTGAAAGGCAGCCCCGAAGCCGTGTTGGCCGGCGTCGCTACCGTAGCCGTCGCCGTTTTTTCAGCCTTTCCATCCTCGACGATCACCGACGAGGCTCTGGCGCAAAGCATGGGGATCAGCACATTCGGTAACCGCTTGACCGTCAATGCGACCCTCGAAGGTAGCCAAGCCAACCCGTCGGTCGCCATCGACCGGCTCGGATACAGCTACGTCGCGTTCCAAAGCAGCAACTTCTTCGGTGTTCCCGAAGACGGGGATGGCGTCGGCATCTTCGGCCGCACCCTCGACTGGATGGGGCTGCCCGTCGGCGGTCAGTGGCAAGTCAACGCTTTCACCACCGGCGACCAGACCGACCCTAGCGTAGTCATCGGAGATCTGGTTGCAGTCAGCGGCGTAGCGTTCAACGATTCTTCCGGGCGCGACGGCGACGCGAACGGCGTCTTTTATCAAAAGTTCGTGAACAACGTTGCGCAGTTCATTCCGGACTTTCAGGTCAATCAGATGAGTCTCGGCGATCAGTTCGACTCCTTTTCCCTCGTAAAACGCGGATCGTTGGGGCTCAATTTCGACGTTCTCGTCGGATTCGAATCCTTCCGGTCGGGAATGGGCAGTGATCTCTACCTTCGAGGAGGATTCTATCAACCCATGGCACCTGTGGCCGGTGCTACCATGGCTGCGCGCGACGTCTCGGGCAATGAGTTCCGGGTCAACACCTTCACGCCGGGCTATCAAGGTCGCGGTGACGGTTGCTCGTTTTCCGACGACTCTTTTGTCGTCACATGGTTCAGCGGCAATCAAGACGGAGATTACGGAGGCATCTTCGGCCAGAGATTCGACGCCGCCAATGCTCCTGTGGGCACGGAGTTCCAAGTAAACAGCTACACCACCGGCAACCAGGACCGCCCCAAGGTCGCATGCGACGACAACGGCTTCGTCGTCGCCTGGACCAGCGACAACTACTTTGGCCCTTCCGAAGACGGGGCCGGGGCCGGCGTTGTCGCGCGCCGTTTCGACCGCTCGGCCATTCCGGTGGGAACAGCGTTCGTCGTCAATGAAGTCACCACCGGTTATCAGCACGCGGCCGATATCGCCGGCAACGGCAACGGAGACTTCGTGGTACTGTGGCGCGACTACGTGTTCGGCGGCGATCTGTCGCTGCGCGGCTTCGCCTCCGACTTGACACCGATCACCGGCGACGTCGTCGTCGCCTAGGGCGCGGCCTCGCGCCCCATCGGCACAGCCTCGATGGACATGAACAAAAGCGGAGAATTCATCGTCACCTGGGGCGACTCCGGGGGCGGTGCGACCGGCACCGATGTGATGGCACAGCTGTTCACCCTCGACACCGGCGCAACTACGACAACGACGACGACCTCGACACCGACAACCACCACGTCACTAACGACCACGACCACCCCACCGTCGCCGGTTTGCGGAGACCCCTCGGTCAATCCCGCGGCACCCTTGATCGGCGGACATTCCGCGACGGTGCGCGCCAGTATCACCGCAACCGATGCTTTGCTGGTGCTGCAGGCCGGAGTCGGATCTTTCGCATGCGACGCCTGCGTCTGCGACGTCAACGGCTCCGGCGGTACCACCGCAACCGACGCGTTGATCGTGTTGCAATTCGCCGTCGGCCAGGGCGTGAGCCTCAACTGCCCGGCATGCCTATGAAGGTTGCGCGTATTCTCTGAGCGCCTTCGCTTCCCGCCGGCACTAGGCCTGATCGCCGGCGGCTGACTCTCCGGTCAAGATTGCGTCCAGCTTGCCGCACGCTTCCAGGGCATAGAGCTCGTCGCAACCACCTATGGGGCGATCGTCTACGAAAATCTGCGGCACAGTATGCCGGCCCTCGGATCTCTCCATCATGGCTCGGCGCGCTGACGGTTTGAAGCTGACGTCAATCTCTTCGAAGCTGACACCCTTCTTGCGCAGAAGGCGTTTCGCCTGATGGCAGTAACCGCAAAGCATACTCGTATAAATCGTTACCGTCGCCATTATTCTGTCCCTGCAGCGCGGGCCGCCTGTCATCGACAACACGACCCCCGGCCGCAAACCCCTAGCTCTATGATGCTACGAGAGCAACGCCGTTCGGTTACCGCGGTGTGAAAAACGCTCAGCCGAGCCCACGCCTAGTACGTCCTTGCGTATACGTTTTCGGCTTCGAGGGAGAACCCTTCCAGGAGGAAACGTTCCTGCGGCTTTTCCGAAGCCGTCTTCGGGATCTCGGGGACCAATTGGATATAGGTCGGCACAAAGTTGGACTCGAGATCACGAGCGCAGGCCGCAAAGAGATCGGCAGCGTCGAAAGCTGCCGAATCCCTGGAGACAACCGCGGCGACAACGTCTTTTTCACCCGGGGCGCCCGAGGCGGCGGGTACACCGTAAACGAACACATCATCCACCTGAGGATGTTCGGCAATCACCTTCTCGACGAATCCGGGGTTGACGAAATCGCCGTTGTGGCGAATGCCCCCACCCTTGCGATAGTCAAAGTACAGCCAGCCTTGTTCGTCGCGATGGCAAACGTCGCCGCTGCGCAGCCAGCCACCTTCCGTTTTTTTTGCCGATGCTTTCTCGTTCTTGAAATACTCCACCTCGGCTTTCTCGCCGGTGGTCGGCCTCGAGATCAACTCGCCGGGTACGCCGGGCGCGCACTCATTTCCATCCTCATCGACGATCTTCATCTCGAGCATAGGAGCGGGCTTGCCGAAACTACCGATCGGCCCGACACCGACCGGGTTAATCGCGAGCCCACCTTCAATGGCGCCGTAACACTCTAGGACCTTTACGTCGAAGCGCTTCTCGAAAGCATCCCACAGGCCGGCCGGCATTCCCGAACTGACGACGAATCGTACGGGGTTGTCGGCATCGTCGGGCTTGTGGGGCTCGCTGTAGATGGCCGTCGTCATACCGCCGAGAAGATTGAACACCGTACATCCGTGCTCACGGCAAACATCCCAAAGCCGCGATTTCGTGAATTTGCGGCTGAACACCGCGCGCAACTTCATGGCAAGCGACGGCGCGAGAGTGATCATCTGCGCGTTGCCGTGCGTAAGCGATAGTCCGTTGTAAGGCCGCTCATCGGGAGCGAAGCCGAGAAGCGCGCCGATCATCGATGCGCCTGTATAGCGCAGGTTCGAACAGACCACCCCTTTGGGATCGCCGGTAGTCCCCGAGGTATAGATAATCTCAAACG
>CAZKLE010000108.1:0-8895 GCA_964553415.1 uncultured Myxococcales bacterium | reverse complement strand
TATACGAACAGATATGCTCCATCGTGTAGTCGAACATGGATTCTCCTTGCCGAATTCCTAGGCCTCCGAAGGCGGGCGCAAGCGCCAGATGCCGGCAGCGATGCTTCCGATTACAGAGTGAAAAGTCGCCGAGATCGCGGCCGGCAGCGCGGTCAGCGGATCGGCAAAGTGGCGACGAGCCAAGACGGCCCCCAAGCCTGAGTTTTGCATCCCTACCTCGATCGACACGGTTCGGCTGATCAGTTGATCGTAGCCGAGCAGGCGCGCGAAGAAGTATCCGATCACAAATCCCCCCGTGTGCAAGACCAGAACGGCCCCAGTCAGACGCAACCCGGAGTCGCGAAAAGCGCCTGCACTTTGTCCGATGATGCTTGCACAGATCAACGCGATGGCAACCACGGAGATCAACGGCGCAATCGGCAGCACCGCACGCACCAGTTTGGGCGCCAGGTGATTGAGAACAATGCCGACCACGACGGGAAGCAAAACCACTTGAAGCGTCGACAGAAACAGTCCCCATCCATCCACCGGCACCAGGGTACCGGCTAAAAACTTGGTAAGTAGGGGCGTCATGACGATGGCTGTAAACGTTGACGCCATCGTCATCAACACCGACAAAGCGACATTGGCGCGGGCCAAGTAGGCTACGACGTTCGATGCCGTGCCGCCCGGGCAGCTCGACACCAGGATGACCCCCACCGCCAGCGGCACCGGCAGTCCGAACATCTGCGTAACACTCCACCCCAAAGCCGGCATGATCAGGTACTGCGCACACAGGCCGGTGGCCACCGCCTTCGGCATGCGTCCGGCTCGGCGAAAGTCGTCGAGACTGAGGGTGATACCCATGCCCAGCATGATCACAGCCAGGCCCCAGACGATGAACGGACCGCGAAACCAGGTAACCGCGGGGGGGTGCACCAGGGCGAGCACGCCGCCCGCAAGCACCCACAACGGAAACAGATTGGTCAGTACTTCCAGCGTACGCAGCACAAGACGACCAGGTGTATCGCGCGCACTGCCTAGAAGCTACGGGCGTGGAGCCTCGGGCCCGGATCTGGGGCGGACCCGGCTATCGGCCGTCAACGCCCGAGCAGTGGGGTACCGATTCGCATCGGCACCCCACTGCTCGGGCCGGCAATCAGTCTTTGCGGCCCAGCCACTTCTCCCGGCTACTGCTCCCTGCAGCGCAACCTACCGGGTTTCGCCGTACACGCGCTGATATCGTCGCTACGGTCGATACTCGTGGTCGGTTGCCGCAGGCTCACCGTTACCGGCCCCGTCGGAGCGTTCGTGTCGGTATGCTTTTTTAGCCTCACCGTTACCTTGTAGGTATTCGGAAAAATATTTCCACCCTGCGGCAACAGTTTGAATTTTGCTTTTGTATTGCCGTTCAAACACGCGATCAGACGAGCGTTCTTTTGTATACACGCCCCCATGCTTACGGTCGCGGCAAAGGATCCTGCACTGACTTCGAAGCGCACGTCCCCGTTCACCGTCAGGTCATTGGGAAGCAGGTTGCCGCTGGGATCGTCTTGCACCAACAGCCGCAAGCTAACCTTCCCTCGAGGTGTAGCCGCGCCCGCCTTGGCGGCGTTCAGTTTAACCAGGCTGAGGACCATCGAGAAAGGACCGTCCACCGGGTCGCAGACATCGCCGATACCATCACCGTCGACGTCGGATTGGCCCGGGTTCACGTCGCTGGGACAATTGTCGTCGAGGTCGCAGATCCCGTCAGCCTCGCTGTCTCCGCCGCCCCCTGCCATACACGCACCGGTTTGGCAGCTGTCGGGGACGGAACAGGTGTCGCCCGTATCGCACGCGCTACCGTCGGCAAGCGGACTGGCAACGCAAGCGCCGCTGGGCTCCACGCAAGTGCCGACGTTACACTGGTCGCTCAGCGACGAACAATCAGCCACCGTACCCGCCACGCATGTACCGGTGCCGACGTCGCAGGTTTCCGCACCGTTACACGCGATACCGTCGTCGCACTCCGTGTCGGTCGCGCAGGTCACCTGAACCTGGATCGCCACCTTGGCTGCAACGGCTGCACCCGTGAATGCAGTCAAACGAATGTCGTACAGACCCGCCTTGGTAGGATCGAACCCGTCGAACGGCGGTTGGTTGAAGAAACTGTGCCGCCAGGAGTTCTGCGCAACGTTGTTGGCGCCCAGCAGAGCCGCGTAGCTGGCGGGGTCGCTCGCCACGGTACCGCCGCCGTTCGCGGTCGCGTTGGTTCCGATCGCATGATCGTAGAAAGTCGGATCGACGGGCGTAGCCCACGGGATCGGCTGAGTCGGAGAGGAAATGTGGTCCCATGCAAGAAAATTGGTGCCGGGACCCGAATCGTAGTCGATCTCGAGCAGGTAGGTAAAATTCGTCAGCTTGTCGCCGCTGCCTCCGTCGTAGTCGCTATTGACCGACCATTCGAAATTCCAAACCGGGTCGCTGGGGCCCGCGCCGGCTCCGGCGGGGAACGTGTAGGTCCCGTCACCATTGCTATTGAACACGTTCGCGGGAACCGGGAAGCGTTGTTTGGTTCGAAGACCGAGTTCCACGCTACCCTCGCGATCGATTGTCCAACCGCCCTGCGCATTTCCCGAACCAAAGATCACGTCCGGCGTAATGTCGGACTCGACCTGCACCTGAATGCTGACCTGAGCGACAACGGTTGCGCCGTTCAAAGCCGTGAGCCGTATGTTGTAGGCACCGGTATCGTTGGGATCGAAGCCGTCAAAAGGAGCTTGGTTGAAGAAGCTATGGCGCCACGAGTTCTGTGCGACATTGTTGGCGCCCAGGAGAGCCGCATAGCTGGCCGGGTCGCTCGCCGCAGTACCGCCGCCGTTGGCGGTCGCGTTGGTTCCAATCGCATGATCGTAGAAAGTCGGATCGACGGGCGTAGCCCACGGGATCGGCTGAGTCGGAGAGGAAATGTGGTCCCATGCAAGAAAATTGGTGCCGGGACCCGAATCGTAGTCGATCTCGAGCAGGTAGGTAAAATTCGTCAGCTTGTCGCCGCTGCCTCCGTCGTAGTCGCTATTGACCGACCATTCGAAATTCCAAACCGGGTCGCTGGGGCCCGCGCCGGCTCCGGCGGGGAACGTGTAGGTCCCGTCACCGTTACTGTTGAAAACGTTCGCGGGAACCGGGAAGCGTTGCTTGGCCCGAAGACCGAGTTCCACGCTGCCCTCGCGGTCCACTGTCCAGCCGCCGTTGGCATTGCCGCTGCCGAAAATGACGTCGGGGGTGACGATATCGTCGAAGGTCGTGGCGGCGTCGGCCGGTGCCGAGGACGCAAGGAGTAGAAAGCTGCCTACGAAGGCGACCGTCAGCAGAAAGATGCTGTTGAGGCCGACACGCGGGAACCAGCGATTCTCGGACGGGAAGGTTACAGGACCCATACTATCCCCCTATTTAGGTTCGATGACGCGGCCGATCTCAAGAGCCGGTCAGGGGGACCGACATGGGTTAGCCAACGGTGACCACGCCCCCCAACCAAGCCGCCTTACACAGGATGCGAAAGCACTGTCCGGTTAGCAATTTTCACTCACCTTGACAAGGGGAAACAACCCAATAGGCGGTCTCACAGGCGATCTCGCGTCCCAACGGCACCCTGACGGGGGGGATACGCATCTAAGACAGCCTACCCGGATGGGGGTAATCGAGAAGGTCTCGAGCGGTCACAGTCTCCGGGGGCCTGCACACGCAACGCTCGCACGACTCCTCGCGGCCGACAAAAAGTGGGGTGCCGATTCTCACCGGCACCCCACCGTTTGGGCCAGTACCTGTCCCGATTCCCCCTACTGCTCCCTGCAGCGCAACCTACCGGGCTTAGCCGTACACGCGCTGATATTGTCAGCGCGGTCGATGCTCGTGGTCGGTTGCCGCAGCGTGACGGTTACGGGCCCGGTCGGATCGTCCGTACCTGCGTACTTCTTCAGCCTCACCGTCGTCTTGTAGGTGTTCGGGAAGATGTTCCGACCCGCCGGCAGCAGCTTGAACTTCGCCTTGACGTTGCCGTTTGAACACTTGATCAAACGGGGGCTCGATTGCGCACATGGCCCCATGTTGACCGTCGCCGCGAAGAGCCCGGCCGTTACCTCCAAGCTGACGTCGCCGTTGACGGTCAAGTCATTGGGAAGGAAGTTGCCGGTATGATCGTCCTGCACCAGCACCGTCAAGGCGACTTTGCCTCTAGGCCTTGACGACCCTGCTTTCGACGCCCTCAGCTTCACCCGGCTCAGCACCATCGAGTCGGCGCCGTCCTCGGCATCGCACACGTCACCAATACCGTCACCGTCGACATCGGACTGGCCGACGTTGGCGTCGTTCGGGCAATTGTCGACGTCGCCGCACACCGTATCGCCATCGATGTCGTCGTTGGCATCCAACGGACAGGTGTCACATGCGTCGCCGGCTCCGTCCGAGTCGCTGTCAACCTGGCCGACATTGGCGTCGTTGACGCAATTGTCGACCGGGTCGCACACGGTATCGTTGTCGGTATCGCCGCCGGCACCGGCGCATGTCACACACAGCGGCTCCGCAGAGACCGATGGAGTAACATCGATGTTGCCCAGCGCCGTATCGCAACCCGAGGTGTTCGCTCCTGTTGCGCAGCCCCAATAGTTGCCCGTGCCGTCAACCGGAGGCAACGTAACCACGGAGCTTGCGTCCGCACCCGCGCTGGCGTTCCCCGAAATCACGTTACTGTTGGCAGCATTCGGAGTGCCGGCGGTCGAGAACGCGTCAAAGTAAATGCCGGTATCGTTGTTCGTGATCCGATTACACGTGAACACGTTGTTGATACCATCTACATAGACGCCCTCGGCCGTCAACGCCGTGCCATTGACCTGGTTTTTGTCTACGGTGTTGCCGCTACCGAGGACCGAGAACGGGAACTCGCGCGCGGCGGGGATGTTGTTCCCCGACAACGTGCTATTGTTGGTCAAGGCCAGCAAGTCGCAGAAGTTGTTGTTCAGGGTGTTGCTGCGAATATCCAAACCGTCGGAAATCGCCAGGATTCCCGTCGAGCAGAAGCTCTGCGGAACATAGATATTGTCGTTCACGGTATTGCCGACGATACTGCCGACGGCGCTGTTGGCGATCTGGATACCGTTCTGAGCGGCATCTCCCAGCGGCAGCGGCCCGCGGCCGACTACCGTGTTGTTGGTGATCGTACAGTCGCTGCCCAACTCATTACAGGTGATCCCGTTCTTCCCGTAGACGTCGATTGTGTTGCCGTCCAGGGCTACAACCGAGGATCCGCCACCGCCACTTTGCACGAACATACCCACGACCGCCTGACAACCTACCGCCGTCGGTTGGAAGATGTCGGTCACGTGCGTGGCCGAAACCGCCCCCGAGGCATTTCTGTAGTAGATGCCCATATATCCCGGCGCACAGGCACCAAATGCGGCGCTCGCACCTTCGACCGTCAAGCCGGTGATCGTGGTCGCCGAACTGTCTTCGACCAACATGATCGCGGCAACCGGCGCTGCGGTGCTGAGACTCGTACTGTTTGCCGAAACCGAAGTCGGCTCGACAATCGTGCTGCCTGCACCGGCCCCGACGATCGCGACGTCCTTACCGACCACCGCGACCTGTTCGTCGTAGCTGCCGGCGGCAACGTTGATGGTCGCGCCGGACAGGCAGGCAAGATCGATTGGATGCTGGATCGTGGCGCAAGGAAATGCCGGATTGAAGCAGAGGTTGGAGCCCCCGACTCCGTCGCTTCCCGTCGCCTTATCGACGTAGAGAGTGGCGCTACTCGGAACGTCGCACTCCCCACCGAAGTTGACCCGCCCCACTTTGCCGCTGGTAAGGGTAACTTCGAGACCATCGATGTACCCGTCAAACCCATTCCAGCCGCTGTTGGTCTGCACGCTGATCATCTCGATCAACTCGCTGCCGTGATTGGCGACAAACGTAGCAAAGTTCTCCACCGGCCCGCCCAATCCATTGGATTGGAAGGTCATGGCGCCGCTGGTCGAATACTGCGTCCAGGCACCGATGTCGGTATGCGTCGCGTAGTTGTTGATGAAGCGGTCGTGATACCAACTCGCGTTGTCCCCCGAACCGGTCGGCCGCGTGTAAATCTGTATCCACCAGTCACGCCCCGCCGACGTACCCGTCGGGCGTTTGGTGAAATAGCTGACCGAGGCCAGATCGGCGACCGTCAGCGTCGCCGCATCGCCCGGCAAGAGATCGGAGAGGAAATCAAAACCGTTCAAGTAGCGGGCGTGCCAGTTTGTCTTGCCGACCAACGGGCCCTGCCAGGAATCCGATCCGAAACCGACCGGCGCGTCACCAACGTTAACGCGAGGCCGTTCTTCGTCAGGGACCTCCCACGGTGCGACTCGGATCGTCGTGCTATCGGTCGCGAAATCGACCCGGCCTATTGCGCCGTCCGTGAGCACAACCTCCAAGCCGTCCATGTAACCGTCAAACCCGTTCCAGCCGCTGTTGGTCTGCACGCTGATCATCTCGATCAACTCGCTGCCGTGATTGGCGACAAACGTAGCAAAGTTCTCCACCGGCCCGCCCAATCCATTGGATTGGAAGGTCATGGCGCCGCTGGTCGAATACTGCGTCCAGGCACCGATGTCGGTATGCGTCGCGTAGTTGTTGATGAAGCGGTCGTGATACCAACTCGCGTTGTCCCCCGAACCGGTCGGCCGCGTGTAAATCTGTATCCACCAGTCACGCCCCGCCGACGTACCCGTCGGGCGTTTGGTGAAATAGCTGACCGAGGCCAGATCGGCGACCGTCAGCGTCGCCGCATCGGCCGGAAAAATTGCCGAGAGATAATCGCCGTCGGCAAGGTAGCGAGCGTGCCAGTTGGATTTGCCGACGAAGGGGCCTTGCCAGGAGTCCGGCCCGAAACCGGCCGGCGCATCGCCGACGTTGCCACGCGGCAACTCTTCGTCAGGAACCTGGATGGGAAGCGCTTGGATCGTCGTCGTAGCCGCATAGCCCACCGCAGTCGGCAAAGACCAGGTGGTCAACGGCACCAAGAAAAGGGCGACCAAAAGCACGGTCAGACCATGCAGACGCACAGGCGCAAACTGGTTCAGGCACACAAGATGTTTCATTCGGATCCCCCCTAGCGATTGGTCAGCCAACGCTCAAGATGCTTCAGTACTCAACTCGGCTCGTTCCGACTCACCCCGCCGGCCCTCCGCTACCACGAAGAGTTGCGCCCCGACAAGGATGAGTTGATACGTAAATTGCATGACACCCCTCATGCAATTTACGTGTGCCACTGACCGATTAGATGAGGTTGCGACGCCTCGCCACTGCTATTGCCTGGCGGAGGTTATGGACGCCGAACTTAAGCAGGATGTGGTTCGTATGGGTACGAACCGTAGTCGCGCTAATGCCGAGTGATCTCGCGACGGTTTTGGTCGCCCACCCTTCGGCGAAGTAGCCAAGGATCTGCAGCTGCCTCTCCGTCAAGGTCGGCCCGTTCTCCGCCGAAGCTTCCGTTGGCAGCACCCGATCACCGCCGGCCACGCCATGGGCGACGACCGGTTGAAAAAGGTGGACGATGCTGGGTTGACTCGGCCCGTCGCCGCGTAGCGGCAGGGTAGCGCAAACCACCCGTACGACACTTCCCGACGCCCTACTCATCTCCATCTCAAAGTTGTGAACAGGCTCATTACGTAAAAGCGCCTGGCGCACGCAACAGAACTCCGTACAGCAGGGATTGCCGAAGACGTCGCGCGCGTCAAAAACTTCCCAACACTGTTTCCCGGCAGCCTTTCCTGCTCTGAGGGCCAATAGCTCCTCGAGCGCCCCGTTGCCGCCGACGACGACGAAATCACTGTCGATCAGCGCCGCCGGGGCACCGGTGGCCCCAAGCAGCAGCCCCGAACTCGCCCCTGTACACTCAGGCAGCGTCATCAAACCGCCTCCCGGAGCGGCACGACGACGGCGGTAAAGGTACCGACGAGGGGGTAAATATCGATCCCCCGCTCACAAGCTTCGTCCCTACGTAAAACAGTGGACCCTTCGCGCAGCGAAGGGAAGCCGACATCCCGGGATCTGCCCGGTCACAGCTCTCACCGGCTCCCACTCCGATGGGGGTTGACGCGAACGTCGTGGGTTGCGAGATTGGGTATCGCGGCCCCGGACTTGGATCCCGCAGAGGGCTCCAAGCGACCCCCGCGGACCGCAAACCCATGGGACACAGGAACCCTCGACGTTGAACCGAAAGCTGTTCGTCGCCTTACTCCTCGTCGGCATCGCTTGGCGGATCGGCCTCTTGACCCACTACGAATGGGTCAACGGCGGTGAGGTCGACGTGTATCTGGCCGATGAGGGCGTGGTCGGCCTCATGGGCAAGCACATCCTCGAGGGAACGTCGCTGCCCATATTTTTCTACGGCCAGGATTACCTGGGGGCGCTCGAGGCCTACCTTGCGGCACTCAGTTTTGCCGCCTTCGGCATGAGCCTTCTCACTCTGCGCCTGGTTCCGTTCACCGCTTCGCTGGCCCTGCTCTGGGCTGTCTACGCCTTCACCGCCAAGGCCTACTCACATACCGCAGCGCGTTGGGCCACGGCCTTGGTTGCAGTCTCGCCCATGTATTTTCTTCAATGGAATCTCAAGGCGCGTGGAGGCTTCGTCGAACACGTGCTCCTGCTGTTCGTCGTCATGATCCTGCTCTGGCGCTACCTGTTTGGCGAAGACCGTCGGCCGGCCGGCGTTTTCTTGTTGGGCCTGACAGCCGGCGTCGCTTTTTGGGTCAACCAATTGCTGCTCGCCTATCTGCTCGTCCTGATTCCGGTTCTCTATTTCGACCGCACGCGACCAAGGCGCTGGCCGCAACTCCTAGCCGGATTCCTGCTCGGGGCCTCGCTGCTGATCGGCTACAACGTCGTCCACCCACTGGCGACCTT
>CAZKLE010000107.1:0-8906 GCA_964553415.1 uncultured Myxococcales bacterium | reverse complement strand
ACCTGGGACCAGAGGATTATGAGTCCCCTGCTCTAACCAACTGAGCTATGGGCCCGTCACGGCGGACTAGCCCATAAATCCTCGCAGCTTCTTGCTACGCCCAGGCAGTCTCAGCTTGCGCAGCGCCTTGGCCTCAATCTGCCGTATGCGTTCGCGCGTAACAGCAAAGCGGCCGCCCACCTCCTCTAGTGTATGGTCGGTTTTCTCACCGATTCCAAACCGTAGCTTGAGCACCTGCTCCTCGCGCGGTGTCAGCGAGGCCAAGACCTTGCGGGTCTGGTCCTGGAGGTTCATGTTCACGACCGCATCGGCCGGCGCCACTGCGCGCCGATCTTCAATGAAATCGCCTAGATGGCTATCTTCCTCGTCTCCGATGGGGGTCTCGAGCGAAATCGGTTCGCGGGCGATCTTGAGAATTTTCCGCACTCGATCGACCGGCAACTCGACGATCTCGCTGAGCTCTTCCGGTGCAGGCTCGCGGCCCTTCTCTTGCACAAACACCCGGGTGGCGCGGATCAACTTGTTGATCGACTCGATCATGTGCACCGGAATACGGATGGTGCGCGCCTGATCGGCGATGGCCCGGGTAATGGATTGCCGGATCCACCATGTGGCATAGGTCGAAAACTTGTAACCGCGCTTGTAGTCGAACTTGCCGACGGCCTTCATCAAACCGATGTTACCTTCCTGGATGAGGTCCAAGAATTGCAAACCACGATTGTTGTAACGTTTCGCAATCGAGACCACCAGGCGCAGGTTCGCTTCGATCAACTCGCGCTTGGCCTGGTCCGACTCGCACTGCGCACGCTGAATGTCGGCCATCAGTTCATCCACCTGCTCGGCACCAAGAGGACATCCCGACAGAAGTTCCTCCATGTCGACTCGCGCGGCTTCTACTTTTTCGGCCATGCGCGTGATCCCGGCGGCGTTCATGCGAAGCGTCCCACAGATGCGCTGATCGCTGGTCCGTCCTCCGCCCAGCTGGCCGGCGAGCTCGAGAATCTGGTCTATGCTACGCCCGGTTCGTCTCTCGGCATTCATCAAGACGGAACGCAAGCGGCGCAGCTTACCGTGGAAAAGCCCGAGTTCCGATACCGCAATCTGTGTCTGCGAGGGATGTAAAGGGATGTCGCGCAATTTTTTCAGGATCCGCTTATTGAGTTTTTCAACCTGCGTCCCCGCCCTCGTCGTCTCGGCCTTGGATAGAGCGTGCCCGAGCTTGGTCTCGAGTTCTTCGATCTGCCGGATCACCTTGCATACCTGTCCAAGCTGACGGGTCACGCGCTTGTAGATCTGCAGTTCGTCTTCGCTGGGGGTCACCTCGACCGCTTCGCCGCCTTCCACCGAGTTCCCCTCGACGTCGTCGCGCCCGTCTTCGTCCGAATCGACCTCGGGTTCCGCCAGCTTTACGACCGAGCGCAAACGGACACCGCCCTCCTTCATCAATTGCGCCACACCCATCAAATGGTTGCGACCGAACGGTGAGCTAAAGACGAAATCAAAGACCTCGAGTTCGCCTTTCTCGATGCGTTTCGCGATTTCGACCTCGCCTTCGCGCGACAGCAGCTGCACCGTTCCCATGTCGCGCATATACATACGAACATAGTCGGCCGCCCGGTCGGAATCGGATTCGGTTTCACGGCGGGAAGGCTTGGCCTTTTTCGAAGCGCGCGCCTTGGGCTCGACCACGACTTCGGCGGCTTCTTCATCGCGCAACTCGATATTGCCCTCGCGCAGGGTCGCCAGGACTTCTTCTATATCGTCCTGGTCCGTCACTCCCGCTTCGAGGAACTCGTTGACGTCCTCGTAGGTGACAAACCCTTGGTCCTTGCCAAGTTCCAGTAGTCCCTCGACGCCGGTTTTGCCGGACTTCGAGGTTTTGGCTTCCGACTTCTTCTTTCTAGGCATCAGATCCGCGGTTCGGTTTGAAGCCTCGCAGGCTTTCAGCAGGGTCGACGTCGACGCCGAGCTGCTCTTGTTTTCGAATGTGGTTCAACAATTCCCGGTTTTGCCTCTTGCGCGCGGCTCCATCAATACCTTGTATACAATCCTTTATCATACGTTCACAGAGGCTGCTGTCGGAGAATGTATCTTCCGTCAATCGTTTGCTGACTCGGGCACGGTCGTGGTCGCCCAGCATCGATAGATATTCGGCGGTGTCGCCCGCCTTTCCGCTGCTGTGATCGTCAACGACGCACCGGGCCACGTCGGCCCACACACCGGCTTCCATGCGCTCGACAGCGCCCGAGCACGATACCACCTCGGCAGAGGCGTCGTGAGCCAGCAGGAGGGTGACCAGAAGCTCTTCGGACCCGGGGGCGCCGCCGCGCGAACGCCGCTCAGGCGCCCGGCGCGGGCGTTCGGAGCCTCGCGCGTCCGGCGCCTCGGCCGACCCCGAGGAGGCCGCCCGCGGTCGAGCCTGGGCGAGAAGCCGCTCCGAGATGCCCGTCCAAAGGGCCGCCTTCTTGACGAGTAGATCACGTTCGAAAACATCCTCGACTTTGGCCAACAGCCCCGACAGCTCGGCGGCAGCCCGGGCCTTGCCCGCCGACGTGTCGGACTCGCGCGAGACAATGTAGCGGATGTAATCATCCACCAAGGGGACCGCCCCGTCGATGAGAGCCTGCATGGCCTCGACCCCCGCTTTGCGCACGAAACTGTCGGGGTCTTCCTCCGCGGGCGGACAAGCCCCACGCGGCCACAGTCCGACCTCGAGAAACACCGCTACGCTACGCGCCGCGGCTTGCTTGCCCGCGCGATCGCCGTCGAACAAGGTCACCACCTCGCCCGCGAAACGCTTCATCATTCGGGTTTGCTCTGCCGTCAGCGCCGTGCCGCAGGTGGCCACCACACCGCCGATGCCTGCCTGGTTCAAAGAAATCACGTCGAGATAACCCTCGACCACGACCAACTGCGATGCCTCTTGCAGCGCTGCACGAGCCTCGTACATTCCGTACAGAATGCGGCTCTTGCGGTAGACTTCCGACTCGGCGCTGTTGAGATACTTGGGCCGACTGTCCTTACGGATGCCACGACCACCGAAACCGATCACCCTTCCCTGGGTATCACGGATGGGAAACATCAGACGAGCACGAAAGCGGTCCTTCTTACGACCGTCGCGATCGACGATGAGACCCAGACGCGAGGCAATCGCGAGACTCACCTTCTCGCGCTCGAACCAGCGCAGCAATCCGTCTCCCGACGACGGCGCGGCGCCAAGCAAAAAACGCTCGGCAGCAGCCTCGGAGACTCCGCGACCTGCCAAATAGGAGCGCACAGCCTCGGCCTCGGGTCGTTCGGTCAGGAAGCGACGGAAGTACTTTGCCGCCGAAGCGTTGGCCGCAAACAAAGCTTCGCGCTCGGAGTGCTGCCCGGCACCCTGCTCACTGACTTCAATACCGTATCGATCGGCTACCTTGCGCAGCGCTTCGGGGAAACTCAGACCCTCCATACGCATCAGGAAAGTAAAGACATTGCCGCTTTCTCCGCAGCCGAAACAGTGGAAAAAGCCTTTGTCGTCGTTGATGGAAAACGACGGCGTTTTCTCGGCGTGAAACGGGCAAAGGGCCGTCATGCTACGGCCGTGGCGACGAATCTGCACGTGCGGCGCGATGAACTCCGATAGCTGCGCTACCTGTCGAATCTCAGCGATTTTCTCCTCGGGTATCACGTCTTTGCCAAAACGGCGGCCTCAGGGCCGGCCCACCCAAGTCGTGGTCGCCGTGAACTGCTCGAAATCGCCGAACCACGAGAAAACGCCGACCGATAGATCGGACAGTCCCACGGCCAGGGCCGATTGGTCAATGGTCTTTTGCACGGCGGCCAGCGGGGCAAGCGCGGAACGACTCGCCGGAATGCCGTATGCCACGTTCCCGCCGCGAACGGGAGAGCGCAGAACGGCGATCACGGCACCGAGAACCAGCGCACCCTTCAAGGTAGCGAAAATCAAACCGCCGACCGAGTTGAAGTGACTCTCGCCGAGGCTCGTAAGGAAGCGACCGACGAGCGCGCGCAGCAAACGCACCAGCGCAACCACCGAGAAAAACACGACAAAGAAGCCGGCTCCGTTGACCACCGGCTCCGGCAGAGGAATCCGTTCGCCAATCCACGGCCCTACGGAGGGCGCAAGCAGTAAGCCGGCGGCGATGGCCGCGACTACGGATACCACCGCCATGACCTCAACGAAGAGTCCGCGCCAGAATCCGCGCAGGGCAAAGACGACGAGCAACCCCAAAAGAACGAAATCGAGAGTCCCCATCCAGAAGTCTTGTAGTCCATCGTCGCTTGCTGTCAACGTTCTTTTTTCATCCCCGGTCGGTATCGGTTAGTTTGCTGGCTCTATGAAACGAAAGCGAAGGATTTTCGCCCCTCTCGCGCTGGCTGTTGCGGCAGCGGTGTCGACAACCCACAGTGGATGTACCGGTATGACTGCTATTTTTTCTCGACCCCCTTCTGCCGCAACGCGTAATCAGACCATCTTCAAGCTCGACAACGGCATGAAGGTGTTGATCAAAGAAGACCACTTCTCCCCCGTCGTGGCGATGCAAGTCTGGGTGGGTGTCGGCGGCGCCGACGAAATTGATCCGGATGCCGGCATAGCCCACGTCCACGAGCACATGCTGTTCAAGGGCACCTCGACGCGCGGGGTGGGAGAGATCGCCGGCGAGATCGAGGCTTCCGGGGGCAGGATCAACGCGTGGACGGCCTGGGATCAAACCGTCTACCACGTCGTGCTCGCTTCCCGCTACGCCGACGATGCGCTCGACATACTCGCCGACGCGGTTCAGCACTCCTCTTTCGACCCGGTCGAGTTACACAAAGAACTCGGCGTGGTCATGGAAGAGTACAAACGCGGCCTCGACATGCCGGGCAGTCGATTGTTCCAAACCCTTTTCGAAACCGCCTACACCAAACACCCCTATCGCCGGCCGGTAATCGGCAGCAAGGAATCCATCCTCGGCATCACGCGCGCGAAGGTCTTGGCATTTTACCAACGCTACTACACCCCCAACGACATGACCCTGGTGATCGTAGGCGATGTCGACCCCGCGCATATGAAAGAGCGGATCGAAAAGGACTTCGCCCGCTTCGAAGCCCACCCCGACGACCGTCCGCAGCGAGCGGTCGAACCGACCCAGGCCGGGATCCGCAGCGCCGACGTGCGAATGGACGTAAAAGAGGCCCACCTCGCGCTGGGTTTTCACATTCCCGGCGCCGCCGCCCCCGACATCCCCACCCTCGACTTGCTCGCACAAATTCTCGGGGGCGGCGAGAGCTCGCGATTGTACGACCGGCTAGTCGTACAATCGCCTCTGGCGACCGACGTAAGCGCCTTCGCATACTCACCCAAAGACCCGGGGCTGTTCGTGGTCGAGCTATCGCTCGAATCCGTCGACTCGGAAAAAGCATTGCAAACGGTCGTCGACGAACTGGCGCGCGTCCGCCGGCTGCCGGTGAACGAGGAGGAACTCGAACGGGCGCGAGCGAATCTGGAATCCACGTTCGTCTACCGCAGCCAAACGGTTCAGGGCCAAGCGCGCGAACTCGGCCAGTTCCTCACGATCTACCATGACCCCGACTACGCGCACACCTACATCCGCGCACTGCGCGCGGTAACACCGGCCGCCATTCAGGCCGCGGCCGACGAGTATCTCGGCGAAAACAACCTAACGGTCGTGACCGTCACGCCGGAGAAGGCAAAAACCACGTTGTCGAAGGAGTCCATCCGCGACGCGGCTCACGTACTCTCCCGGGACCACGAGGCCGTGACATGGGTCGGTGCCGACAAAGAAGACTCCGCAACGGCAACGGCGCTCTCGCCCGACAGCATGAAACGCCCCGATACGCCGGCGCGCATCGTGCGCCTGCGCAACGGTGCCCGAGTGATCGTCCAGGAGCACCACGACGTGCCGATCTTCTCGCTTCGGGTGGGCATGCTTGGCGGACTGCTGGCCGAAACACCGCAGGACAATGGCATTTCGCGCTTTACCAGTCTGATGCTGACACGCGGAACGAAAACACGTTCGCGCCGGCAGTTCGCACGCGAGGTCGAATCACTAGCCGGACACCTCGACGGGTTTTCCGGACGCAACTCGCTCGGATTGTCGGGAGGTTTCCTCGCCGAGCACTTTAACGAGGGCATGGACTTGTTCCTCGATGCTTTCCTCGACCCGGTCTTCGATGCCGCTGAGGTTGATAAAGCCCGGCGCGAAACCTTACTCGCCATCAAGAACCGTGACGACAACACAGCAACGGTCGCTTTCGATCTGACCTACTCGACGATGTATCCGGGGCACCCCTACGGCATGCGTACCCTGGGAGAAGCCAAAACCGTCGAGTCGTTGACCCGCCAAAAGCTGGCAACCTTCTACCACGAGGTCCGTGATCCTCAACACGTCATCTTCTCAATCGTCGGGGACATCGACGCCGACGAAGTCATCCGTAAGATCACCGCGCGCTACGGCGACAGCCTCTATTTTGGCGACGACCCCTTCCACGTCCCGCCGGCACCGGTGCCTACCCGAATCCGACGGGTACACGACGAAATCGACCGCGCGCAGTCGCATATCGTCATCGCGTTCCCGGGCGTCACGCTGACCGATCCCGACCGTCATCCCGTATCGGTGCTCGAAACGATCCTGTCGCGACAAGGCGGCCGTTTGTTCTACACCCTGCGTGACGTCCAGGGACTGGCCTATACCGTCACTGCGTTCTCCTCGGAGGGATTGGCCGACGGGCTCTTCGGCGCCTACATCGCCACCGACCCGGCCAATGCCGGCAAGGCCATCCACAGCTTGCTCAGCGAGCTGGAAAAGGTAGGCGCACAGCCCGTCGCGCCCGAAGAACTCGAGCGCGCGCAACGCTTTCTGATTGGTTCGCACGCCATCGCCCTACAGACGAACGGATCGATTGCCGACGAGATGCTGTTCAATGAGCTCTACGGACTCGGCTACCTACACGGCGAGCATTACGAAGATCGCATCGGGGCCGTCAGCATCGAAGACGTGCAGAGAGTGGCGCATAAATACATCCGGCCCGATATTCGCACTGTGGTCACCGTAGGCCCCGAGCGCACCAGCGCTGCCCCAGCGGCCGCTGCAGCGCATCATTAGATCGGGAGGGTGCTAAACGATTCCGGCGCTCCGCCGCCGGCGGGCGACGACAACACGGTCGGGGTAGTCGGAGAAGATCGCGTCGACCCGCAAGTCGAGTAGCCTTTCAATGTCATCCGGCTCGTTGGCCGTCCACACCCAAAGCTCCAGCCCCGCCGACCGCGTACGTGAACGCAGGTCCGCATCCGCACTATTCAGGGGCGCGTGCAGATTGACGGCGTGCAGACGTACCGCCATATCCAGAGCCTGGGTCTCCTCGCCGCTGCGAAACAGCACTCCGATGCGGGCGTCGGGCACCAAGCGGTGCAACAGCTCGAGCGCATCCGTGTGAAAGGAGGAGAACAGCACCGACGCAAACGCGTCGTGGCGCGCGACTTCGGTGATGACGTGCTTCACGAGTTCTTGATCCGAGCCGGCCGGTTTCAACTCGACGTTGATTTGCGTGCGGCCGGCAAGCGTTTTGAGAATCTCGGCGAGCGTGGGAACCTCTACACCCTTGAATGAACGGTTGAACCAAGAGCCTGCGTCGAGCTTGGCAATGCTCGCGAAATCACTCTCCTCGACCACTCCCGAGCCATCGGTGGTGCGGTCGAGTGCGGCGTCGTGGATCACCACCACGCTACCGTCGCGTGTGAGCCGTACGTCAAGTTCGACACCATCGGCGCCGAGATCGAGGGCCTTCATGAAAGACGTTTTGGTATTTTCGGGGGCCACGGCGCGGGCACCACGATGGCCGAAAACGAGAGGTCGGTTTTCCATACGTGTTTACGCTAACAACAGTGCCCGCGTTAGTCCATGAGCTGGTACGCGATCCGATTCGAAGTGCTCACGGCCGATCTCGACCTGCTCGACGCGGAGCTGGGCGAAATCGTCACCGAAGGTTGGGAACTGCGGGAACCTGCCGGAGGCCGTAGCAGCATCGTCGTACACGTGGATGTCGTCGACCGCAGTGCTGCGGTCGCGCGTGCCGATCACATCCTCGCCGTCCTGCCACCGGATCTGCTGTCTCCGGCCGGTATCGAGCCCGTCGATGAAAAGGTGTGGACGCAAAACTGGCGTGGACACTTTCCAGCTCTTCGCTTCGGGCGCCGCCTGCTCGTCGTACCGCCTTGGCATGAATTGAACGCGCAAGAGCGGGACTGCGAAGTGGTTCGTATCAATCCGGCCATGGCCTTCGGCACCGGTAACCACGAAAGCACGGCCGCCTGCCTGGAAATGCTCGACCGCCTGCTGCAGCCCGGAGACTTGGTCGCCGACGTCGGCACCGGCTCGGGCATTCTTTCCATCGCCGCGCTGCTCCTCGGAGCCTCGCGGGCCTACGCAAGCGACAATGATCCGGTCGCCGTGAATGCCGCGCGTGAAAACGCCGTCATCAATCACGTGGCCGATAGGCTTTGCCTGCAGACTCGTTGCGGACCGCCCGAGCTTCCGTCCGGCATAAAAGGCTATCCTATCGTCGTTGCGAACATTTTCGCCGAAACCCTGGTCGCCATGCGTGAACCTTTAACAAGCTGCGTCATAAAAGGGGGCCATCTTTTGCTCGCCGGCATTGGGTCGGACCGGCTTCCTCTGGTACAAACTGGGTTCCGGTCACCTGCATGGACGCCGGTCTTGGAGCTGCGCGACGATCCCTGGGTCGCGCTGGCGCTGCGCCGCGAGAGCGACGGGAAGACGATGTGAGGGCGCAAGCATGATCACAGCAGCGGCTGCCAACAACCAACCCAAAACACGGATCTTCGTTCCGCCCGAACGATTGCTCTCGGATCGCGCGTTGTTGACGGAAAACGGGTACCA
>CAZKLE010000106.1:0-9012 GCA_964553415.1 uncultured Myxococcales bacterium | reverse complement strand
TAACCCGCTTGACCGGCGCATCCAGGAAGTCAAAACCGCGATCGACACATAGAGACGCCACCACGCCGGCGATCCCAAAGCGTGGAGTCGCCACGTCAGCAACAACCAGACGGCCGGTCTTCGCCAGGGAGGCGAGAATGGCCGCCTCATCCAAAGGCGCCAAGCTGCGAAGGTCGATCACCTCCGCATCGATGCCGTCGGCTTCGAGCTTGCCGGCAGCCTCGAGCGCCATCTTTACGGTCGCTCCCATCCCGACGAGGGTCACGTCCTTGCCCTCACGCGCCACCGCCGCCTTGCCGATCGGGACCATGTAGTCCTCTTCGGGCACCTCGGTGGAATCGAACAAAATGCCTTTGGGTTCACAAAAGATCACAGGGTCGTCGTCGCGAATGGAGGCGAGCAACAAGCCCTTGGCGTCGTAGGCGTTGGACGGGATCACCGTTTTCAGGCCGGGGATTCCCGCAGTGATCCAATACAAGGACTGTGAATGCTGCGCCGCCGACTGCATACCCGCCCCGGTAATGGTGCGCACGGTAAGCGGCACACAGGCCTTGCCGCCGAACATATAGCGGAGCTTGGCGGCCTGGTTGAGCAAGGGATCGAGGCACACACCGAGGAAATCGATGAACATGAGTTCGGCCACAGGCCGCATGCCGGTAAGAGCCGCACCTACGGCGGTGCCCAACAATCCCATTTCACTGATCGGCGTATCGAGCACACGTTCGGGACCGAAACGGCTTACCAAGCCCCGGGTAATGCCCATGATCCCGCCCGCCTCCTCGGTCCCCTCAACCTGGCGGCGGCCTCCGCCCGCGACGTCTTCGCCCATCAAGATGACGTCGGGGTCGCTTGCCATCGCCATCGCCAGGGCTTCGTTGATCGCCAATGCCGTCGGAATCTCTCTTGCCATCTTCCTACTCCGCTGCGTAGACGTCTTCGAACAATGCTTCGAGCGACGGCGACGGATCGTTTTCAGCGTCCGCAACGGCGGTCGACAGTTCTTCGCCGACCTCCTCATCGATACGCCGCAATTCGGCATCCTCAAGGAGGCCGTCAGCCTTCACGCGAGCCTCAAAACCGGCAAGCGCATCGTGTTCACTCTTCCACCGCTCGGCCTCACCTTCCGGGCGATAGGCTAGAGGATCCCCAACGTAGTGCCCCATGTAACGGTAAGTCTTGCATTCCAGCAGCGTAGGCCCTTCACCCCGGCGCGCGGCCGCGAGCGCTTGGCCCGCCTTCTCGTAGACATCGAAGAAGTCGTTGCCGTCGGCAATCGCGCTGCGCATTCCGTAACTATCGGCTCGCACGGCAATGTCGGCCACAGGAACAACGAACTCGGTAGGCGTAAATTCCCCCCAACCGTTGTTTTCGACCACGTATAGAGCCGGGAGTTTCCAGTTGGACGCCATATTCAATGCCTCATGGAACTGACCTTGGTTGCTGGCACCGTCACCGAAAAACGCGACCGCAACTCCGCCGGTCTTTTTTAATTTGCAGCTCAAGGCCGCACCCGTCGCCAGCGGGATACCGGCGCCGACGATGCCGTTGGCTCCCAACATGCCTTGGGCCATATCGGCGATGTGCATGGACCCACCCTTGCCCTTGCACAGACCCGTGCTGCGGGCGAAGAGTTCGGCCATCATGCCTTTAACGCGAACGCCTTTGGCGATGCAGTGGCCGTGGCCCCGATGCGTGGTCGCTACGTAGTCGGAGTTGCTCAGGTGGGCGCATACGCCGGCGGCCGTCGCCTCCTGGCCGATGGAAAGATGGAGAAAGCCGCCTAAGCGGCCACCATTGACGAGTTCGTTGAGCTTCTCCTCGAACGAACGGATCATACGCATCTTACGATAGTTGACCAGAAGCTGTTCTTTCGTGAGGTCCATATCGAAGGTATTGACCGAACCCACTGCCAAGAAAAGGGCGCAACCCGGTTTGACGCGAAACCTTGCCGGGAGGAAGTAGGGTTGCCCGCAACGGAGCCGCCCCAGGAGGTAACCATGAATCCCTTCATGCTCGACGAAACGACCCGCACTCTTCAGAGCCGCGCCAGAGAATTTGTAAAAACAGAAGTAGACCCCGAGTACCTGCGGCGGATGGACCGCGACGAGATACACTACCCGCGTGAGCTGTATCAGGCGTATGCGCACCACGGTCTGCTTGGACTTCGCTTTCCGCAAACCTACGGCGGTGGCGGCCTGGATTGGATAAGCGAATGCGCCGTTATGGAGGAGATCGGTTGCCTGGGCATAGCGGCCGGCTGTTCCTACGTCATGCCGTCCATTGTCGGTGAGGCGCTCAACACTTTCGGAAGCGAAGAGCAAAAGCAGCACTACCTGAAACCCATGCTCGAAGGGCGACTGGTCTCGGCCGAAGCGCTCACCGAACCGCGTGGGGGCTCCGATTTCTTTGGCGCTTCAAGCCGCGCCGAAGACAAGGGCGATCACTTCGTCGTGCGGGGCATGAAGCGTTTCATCGTAGGCGCCGAAGGTGCCGATTTTTTTCTCGCCTACGTTCGTACCAATCCCGACCCGGAGGCTCCCCCTTACAACAGGATCAGCGCGATGATCATCGACCGCGGCCCGGGCGTCGAGGTGAAATACCTATACGGTCTCATGGGTTCACGCGGCGGTGGTACCGGCAGAGTCGTCTTCCGCGACGTCGAGGTTCCCAAGGCGAATCTCATTGGTCCTCTGCACGGTGGGGCCTTGGTGTTCAACACGATGATGATCCCCGAGCGCCTATGTAGCGCCGGGCCATGCACGGGAATGATGCGGGCATGCCTGGAAGTCGCCATGAATTACGCCGATCGCCGCAAAGCTTTCGGGCGCGCGATTCGCAAGTTCCAAGCTGTGAGTTCGATGGTCGCCGAAGCGCAAACCTTGACCGATGCCTGCCGAGCGATGATCTACCAGGCCGCTCGCGCCGCCGATGCACAAGCGCCGGAGGTGAGGCGCATTGTCTCGGAAACCAAAAAATTCGTAACCGAATCCGCCTGGACGGCGGCGAATCTCGCCATGCAGATCACCGGCGGCATCGGCTACACCGACGTCTACCCGATCGAGCGCGCGGTCCGCGACACACGGCTGGCGCAGATCTGGACCGGCACGAACGAAATCATGAGCCAGATGATTCAGCATGACCTCTTTGAAGAATTCCGCGCCGCGAGCGGCCGTTATCGCGACTACGAGCGCGATGCCATGCACGCCGACGACAGCGAGAAAATTTTTGACGACGACGATATGTGGCGGACCTACGACGCAAACGCCTAGTACCCCGCAAGCGAGTGCTCGTCTCTTGGAAGCTCAGAGGACTCTCGGCAACGGCCGAGTCGGTTTCAGCCGCAGCGCCGAGCCGCACGCTCGGCACTCCAAAGTGCGGGCTCGAGGTAGCCGCCGGAAAGATAGTCGCCGCAGAACGAGATGCCGGCACGACGATCGACGTTGGCGAGAAACTCCAAAGCGCGCCCCTGGTGACCAACAGGATGAAAAGGTACGGCAAACGGATGCCGCGTCACGTGCACCTCCTCGACCCAAGAAGAAAAGCCGGGGAAATACTCGTCGAGTTCAGCGAGGCAGGCGTCCACGATGACATCATCGGAGGCACCATCGAATTTTTTGGAAACCGGATAACACGGCCAAGGCTGGATGACCGCCTTGCCCGACGGGACCATCGCCGGGTTTTTCTGCGAAGCGTCGAGCATGACGCTGATCGTCTTGCCTCTTTGGTACTGGGCCATATAGGACCAAACCTCTTTTTCGAAGGGCCGATCGAGAAAAAATGTCGGAAACGCGAACGACGGGATGGTAACGCTGGCCAGGAATTCCCGCTCCCGCACCCAGTCGTCCGGGACAAAACTCAGTGCCGCCGGCGGCGTGGTCGCCACAACGACATAGTCGGCCTTGATCGTCTTCTTGCTTCCCTCCAACACTACACCGACGACACGATCGTCTTCTCGGATCAAAGCTGACACCGGACTCCCCAACTGCACGTCGAGCCGATCCGCCAGCGCGTGATGAAGAGAAGCGATCCCGCCCGAAAGCGAAAGATAATCGGTCATCAAAATAATACGGATCAGCCGCAGGACGTGCAGCATGCTCACGCGGGTGGAGTCGGGCTCGGTGATCGCGCCCGCTACCGTCAAGGAGCGGACACAGAACTCGATTACGGTGGGGTCCTTGATGACATCCAGCGCCTCCTGGTCGTCGAGGCGCGGCTGCGGCTCGAGCGCAAAGGTGTTCATGCGCTTACGCATCAAGCGGGCCAGGAACAGCCCGAGCCGGAGGTTGCCGCTCACACCGGCCGGCTTGAACCACGGCGCCCGATGGCCGAGAAGGAAGGACCCGGCGGCAACCCGGTCGTCAAAAAACCGCGTCTTTCCCTTGATCTTGGAGATCGTGCCCTGCAACCCCACCTCAGTGATGAGCGCTAGCGCCCGTGTGTAGGTCGAATGATAATACTGGGTACCGACGTCGACGCGGTCGTCGCTGCCTTTGCGCCGCAGCGTGAGAGCGCGGCCGCCGACGCGGTCCGAGGCTTCGAGCACCTGCACTTTATGGCCGCGGCGCCCGAAATAGGTCGCAGCGCCCAAGCCGGCAATGCCGGCACCGATGACAACTACTTTCACGGCGAACCTCCTCGGCCTGTCTCGGCCCTACGGGATTGTAGGTCAATACGCGATTCGAAAGGAAACCTCGGGCGCCGGCTCAGCCGTGGCTATGCCCTTGCAACTGTGGAGGGATCACGCGCTGTTCGAGCCCCCCGTCGGCTAGCCAGCGACGCGTCGATTCGGCTCCACGCTCGATCAACTCGTCGGCCTGTGAAAAGTCCATGGGGCTGGTGGCCAACGGGCAAAGGGGCGGAACGACGTGCAACGCAATGCGATCGGCGAAGCGTTCGAGATCGACCACCAACTGCCGCGCAATCAACAGGCTCATCGCATGCAGAGCCATGCCGATCGTGTCCCCCGGCGGCGCATCGATATGACATGCAAAGCCCGTCGGCAGCACGATCGCCCGCGTGGCGCCAAGATCGCGCGCAACCGAGATCGGCGTGTTGTTGGCAATACCGCCATCGGCCAGGTAGCGGCCACCCAGACGCACCGGCGGGAAGATGGCCGGGATGGACGCACTCGCCAGGACCGCATCCACCGCGATGCCCGATGAGAAGACGACCTCCAACCCGGTGACCAGATCCGTCGCAACAACGTGAATAGGCATGCGGGCGTCTTCAAGATTCTTGTAAGCAAGGTTGTCGTCGAGAAGCCGCCTCAATCTCCCCGAGTCGGCAATGTGATTGCCGATCGACATGAACCCGAGCAGTCCTCGCACCAGCGAAACGGGAAAGACGTCACGACGCGAAAGACCACGCCAGATCTCGGCCAGTCCCTCGACTCCCCCGGCGTCGGGACGGCCGGCGAAGAACGCCCCGTTGATCGCGCCGGCCGATGCCCCGACCACCAGGTCGGCATGGACGTCGTGCTCAGCCAAGGCGGCCAGCATGCCGACTTCGACGGCACCGAGACTCCCGCCGCCGGCCAGCACAAACGCTGTACGAGAGCCGGGATTCTGCATCATCATCGCAAACGATAGTAGGAGAGTCTTCGCCGCATCTGCAAATTTCTCCAGAGATTGAGCGGCTTCGGCCGCAAGCGCTTGGCGTCGCCGCTAAGCGACTCTTCAACGGCATCGAGCACGCGCTCGCTCGAACGTCCGTCACGGTAAGGGTGAATGCGATCGGCGTACGTACGCACCGCATCCATCAGATCGTCAGGGTGGCCGAGTGCTCGCTCGACAGCGGCTTCGAGGTCGGCCGGATCGCACACATCGAGCATATAGGGCTTACGCACACGCCGCCGGAACGTTACCACCGGCCTGTGCTGCAAAAGAAACTCGGAGGCCACCGACGAGGTATCCGAGACCATGACGTCGGCGGCTTTGAGCAGCGCGATCACATCGTCGGTATCCACGTATTCGAGGTCTTCACACGGAAGCGAGCGATACAAGTCGACGACAGCCGGATCCATCTTGGGATGAAAGTTCGCCAGCCAACGCCAGCGTCGCTTGGAGACAAGCGCGCGGACGGTGGCAAATAGAGGCCCGGCCGCGCTCAGAGACTCAGTGAACGTAGAGGTCAGCAATACGATCGGCCGCTCGTCGCGGACGTAGGGCTCGGGGCCGTCGCGGAACAAGGGATCCATTTTCGGCCAGCCTGTCTCCACAACCTCGAAGTAACCGTGGCGGTCGGCCAACTCACGAAAACGCTCACTGGTGTCGGGACCTTGGGTGCAATAGAGGTCGAAACTTCCGCGCACGCGAAAGTGGCCTTTGCCCTCGCTGCGCTTTCCTACGCTGAAACCGTGGAAGACTTCCACTTTCCGTCCGGGGAAAAACGCCGGCACTCGATTGCCCGGCACAAGAACCGCCTGCGGAGCGAACGCCTGCACCTCGGACACCGTCCGCAACAGCGGCTCGTCTTCGTGCAGGTAGTCCGCACCGGGGCCGTCGAAAAACCAAGCCGCGGATTGTCCCCTCGCGCGGATCGCTGCCTGCAAGGGACGCAGAATGGCCGGCGCGTATTTCTCCGAAGCGTACAGAAGGTAGCGACGAGAATCCGACTGCCCACGCACCGCCATGGTCGTCTGTATAGTACAAGGGCGCGAGCGCCGCATCTCGTGTGTCCAAATTGCCGTCCCCGCCACGTGCGGCCGGGGCCGGGACGACGCCCGCGCAAGCCCCGTCGGTTGACCGTACCGCCCCCCGCGACTAACCAACGGGCGTGTGCGGGTTCCTTTTGATCGCCTCTCTGGCCGGGGATCGCCCGCTGCCTCATGACCGTCGCGAACTCGACCGGCTTCGCGACACGTTACGCTCGCGCGGGCCCGATGCAGGCGAAACCTGGATCAATGCGAACGCAACCGCCGCGCTCATGCACCGGCGATTGAAAGTCATCGACCTCGAAGGGGGCCGCCAGCCCATGTCGTCGGCCGACGGCCGCTTTCACCTCGTATACAACGGTGAAATCTACAACTACCGCGAGTTACGCCGTGAGCTCGAAGCCGACGGCCATGTCTTTCGGACCCGCGGCGACACCGAGGTTTTGCTTGCCGCCTATATCCGGTGGAGAGCCGACTGCGTCGGTCGCTTGAACGGCATCTTTGCCTTCGCCGTCTGGGACGCCGACGAGCGCAGCGTGTTTGCCGCCCGCGACCATTGCGGCGTCAAACCCCTTTATCACGGTATCTGGAAGCAAATCCTGTACGTGGCCAGCGAAGCGAAGGCCATTATTGCCGATCCGCGCATCGAGCGGCGGCTCTCCCCCGAAGCGCTCGATCTATACTTCCACCACGGTTACGTCCCGGCTCCCTGGGCCATCTGGCGAGGCATGCACAAACTCGAGGCCGCGCACCGCATCCGTTTCGAGCTCGGCGCCGACGAAAGCCCGCGACCGACCGAGTCCGAACGCTATTGGCAACCCCCCTTTGGTCGTGTCGCCGTCAACGACGACGACCGTGCACGCGTACTCGAACAACTCGACGAAACCTTACGTCAGGCCGTACGCAGGCAGACGGTCAGCGACGTGCCTCTCGGTGCGTTCTTGTCGGGGGGGACCGACTCGAGCTTGATCGTGTCCTACCTATCCGAGCTATCCTCGGAGCCGGTCAACACATTCAGCGTCGGATTCGAAGAACAACGCTACGACGAGAGGCCGTTCGCACGCGCTGTCGCCGAACACTATTCGACCCGGCATCATGAACTGGTTCTTCGCACCGACAGCCTCGCGCTGGTGTCCGAACTCAGCGAGCCCTTCGACGAGCCGTTCTGCGATCCTGCCGGCCTGCCCACGGCTCTGGTCAGCAGGCTGGCTCGCGAGCACGTCACAGTCGCCCTCTCCGGCGACGGCGGTGACGAAACCCACGCAGGCTATCGTCGTTATCTGCGTCAAACGCAGATGGAATGGATCGACCGCCTTCCTACGAGCCTTCGTCGCGGCCTGATCGCCAAGGTCGCCGCTCTGGCACCCTCGTGGAAACGGCGCAGCGCCCTCGAGCAACTCTCGCGTGATCTCGCCGACCGCTACGATGCGGTAATGCACACGGTTCCCTGGGACCACCGTGCCTCGGTGTATCAACCCACCCTACTTGCTGAACTCGCCGAACGGCATGGCGGCCGGACCCCCACGGGAGCACCGCGCTATTGGCGCGAGCTACTCGAGGACCTTCCGTCCTCCACAGCCCTGCTCGACCGGCTCCAGGCATTCGACCTGAAGGCCTACCTGCCCGAACAGCTGATGACGAAAACCGACCGGGCGAGCATGAACGTCAGCCTCGAGGTGCGTGTACCGTTTCTCGACCTCGACGCCATCAGCTTTGCAGCCCGCGTTCCGGCAGGCATGCGTATCGAAAAGGGACGCACCAAGCCCCTGCTGCGCGAGTTGCTGGCACGGCGTATGGGCGAACAATTCGCAAACCGCAAAAAGCACGGCTTTCAGGTACCGATGGCCGGGTGGTTCCGCCGCTTGCCGCGTGAGCGCTTGCAGGAGGTCCTCGTTCCGGAATCCGTCGAACCCTGGCTGGACCGGACGGCCCTGACACGCCTGCTGCTCGACTCTCGGCATGGACTCACGTTCGCCTGGCCGTTCGCGGTTTTCGCCGCCTGGCAGCAACGATACCAAGCCCGCCCCTGAGCGTCAGCCGGCTTCACGCCGCAACGCCCACAGGCCCGCGTACTTATCGAAGGACACCTGGGCGTATAAGACCGCAACCAAAAATCCAGCGCGGCCGTCGAGAACGCCGAGGCGGATCACATACACTTGCACGAATACCCAAGCCGAACGCAGGCAGGCACCGGTCAGTCCGGCTCCGCGCCTGCCGGCGGCGTATCGCTGACGCGCCCCCAACCAACCGTAGGTGGCGACCTTCTGCAGGGCATGGCCGAAGTCGCGTTGGGTGTAAGGAAGCAGGCGCCCATGCAAGCGCCCGACCGCCCCGGGAGGCAAGACGACCGTCTCGTGCAC
>CAZKLE010000105.1:0-9019 GCA_964553415.1 uncultured Myxococcales bacterium | reverse complement strand
GCGGGGGCAGGGCGGGGGCATCGTCCACGATCAGGCCCACCGCAGCAGCCATACCCCCCAACGTCATGATGTTGAAGCTCATGTGGAGGACATCGAGCAACAGGATGGTGCTGGCCAGCACCGAGGGCACGACCAGAATCGCGATCAGGGTGATTTTCAGACTGCGTAGAAACAGAAACAACACCAGCGCCGCCAGGCCTACACCAATGGCGATGGCATCGCGGACACTTTTTGCCGATTCCGTAATCAACTGGCTCTGGTCGTACCAGTTCGCGATACGCACGGCTTCGGGCAGCTTGTCGCGGTAGCTCTCGAGGCGTTGCTTGACGCCCTCGACAATCTGTACCGTGTTGCCGCCGGGTTGCTGGTAGACCTGCACGAGTACCGCATCGTGGCCGTCGGCAGTCACCCGCAGCCACTGTGGCGCGGCAGTCGAGTACACTTTGGCGATGTCCTCGAGGCGTACGAGACCGTCGGAACCGCTGCGCAAAACCGTATTTGCGATGGTACGCAGCGAGCGGATGCGCGTATCGGACAACAGCAGGTAGAGCTTGTAGTGATCTTCCAGACGTCCCACGGCCTGTAACACGTTGCCGGCGGACACGGCGCTTGCCACATCGCTGAACGTCAAGCCGTAGGCGGCCAGTTTCTCGGGATCGACCTCGACCCGGTACTCGGCCCGTTGCCCACCCATCGCCACCACCTTGGCCACGCCCTTGATAGACGAGAGCAATGGCACGAGCTGATAACTGGCCAGATCACGTAACTGTACCAACGATTGGCTGTCGGAGGTCAGACTGTAGGCGGCCACCGGGAACACGGTAGGATCCATACGCCGGACACGGAAACTGGTCCCCGCCGGCAATTCGGGCAATACCTGATTGACGGCGGACTCCGCCTGCAGCATGGCGGCAATCATGTCCTCGCCCCAGCTGAAGTTGATCGACAACTCGGCGCTGCCGCGGCTTGTCGTAGAGCGCAGACCGACGACTCCCGGCACCGAACGTACCGCCTGTTCCACGGGGCGGGTAACGGCGATCACCATCTGGTCGGCCGGGCGGTCGCCGGCTTCGATGGAAACCACCACGCGCGGAAAGTTCACATGCGGGAACAGCGCCACCGGCAATTGCAGACCCGCGGCGATACCGGCCGCTGCGAGGATGCCGACTAAGAACAGAATGGAACGGCGATGAGCAGCCGCCCAGTGGGCAACGTCCATCAGGGCGCCGCCCGCACCGCCGCGCCGTCACTCAGCTCGTAGTTCCCGGAGACGACCACGATATCACCGGCTTTCAATTCGCCGCGAACTTCGAGAAAACCGCCGGTTTCTGTGCCGATCTGCACCGGCACACGCCGTGCCTTGGCATCGTTGACGGTGTACAAATAGGCATGGGCCGCATCGCCGAGGACCGCGCTGTGCGGCACGACAAGCGCAGTACGCGACCTCAGGTGAATCCTACCGAGAATCCGGCTGCCCAAGACCAAATGATCGATTTGCTGTTCGGGAATCGGCACCAGCACCTCGACCAGGTGGGTAGCGGGGTTGATCATGGCGTGTACTTCACGAACCGTGCTTTCCACTTTGACGTCGGGAACGAACACCGACGTAATCGTAACCGGCGTCCCGGCCTGCACCGCGGCCAAGTCCTCCGGTTCGACACCGAGACGCGCAACCAATCGCTTCTCTGCTGCGATCAGCATGGCCGTCGTATCGGCTTGCACACGTTGCCCCTGGGAGACATCAAGCCGTGTCACAATCCCGTCGACGGGCGCACGCAAGGTTTCCTCGGCGACGTCCATGCCGCGTTTCTGCAACGCCTCCAGTGTAGCGCGCGCATCCTTTAGGCTTGTTTTGGCGCTATCCACCTGTGCTTTGGTCGCGAGTTGCCCACGCAACAGCCGCTGCTTACGATTCAGTTCGCGCTGAGCGTACCCCACCGCGCTTTGCGCCTGGCGATACTGCATGAGAGCGTCCGGCGCGGTAACGACCTCCAGCAGCCTGTCACCGCTTTTTACACGTTGTCCGAACCGCACCCAGACGCGGTTGATGAGACCGGCGTGAGGTAGTGAGAGGCTCAAGACCTGATCAGGATCCGGGTCCAGTACACCGAAGGTAGTCAGGGTATCGGTCACGGTTCGCTCTACGGCCGGCGCGGTCGTGATCAGAACGCCGGGCGTTTCCGCGTATGCTGACAGCGTGGCGCCGAGGCAGACGATCAGCGGCAATGGCACTACGGCCAAACGAATCGCCGGATTTCTCTTCACGGCTTTGTATCCTCCGTTTTAGACGACGATAGCGGTTCTTGCGGGTAACCCGGCAATGCCAGCAGTGCCTCGAGTGCGATACGGTTTTCCCAGGCGTCCTGTACAAGACGGATACGCTCCAAGCGTTTGTTGACCCAGGTAGACTCCATGTTGAGAAAGGTAAGCGCATCGATATCCCCCTGCCGGTAGGCGCGGCGCGCACGGTCGACGAGCGCTTTCAGGCGCGGCAAATACTTCTGCAAATTGTCCTGCTGCTCCTGCAGGAGAGCCTGCAGTTTCAGCAGCCGGTCTACATCGACGCTTGCGCGGGCGAGTCGTGCCCGGTATTCGGCACGCAACTGCTCGCGGGTTGCGCGCTCGATCGCAATGTTTCCCCGGTTGCAGCTGAACAAGGGCAAGCTGAAATCGACACTCAGACCCAGCGTATCGGCATTACCGGTATCGCGCGCGCGGTTTACTCCAATGCCGAGGGAGGGGAACTGGGCAAGGATGGCGGCTCTGACCCGCGCCTCTTGGCTCTCATAACCGGCCTTCAATGCCAGCAGGTCCGGACGCACTCGAGGCAACTGGCTCAATCGAGCCTCGACGACCTCGGGGTCGAGCGGCACATCGGGGGACAGCGGCGAAAGGCTAACCGTTGCCCGAGGGTCCAGGCCCAGCAGAAGATTGAAACTGTGACGGCTCCGGTTATGCACCTGCTCGAGCTGGTTGAACTGGCTGAGGGTATCGACCAGTGCAGTCAGATCCGTGCCGTTGACATCCAGGCTGACGTCGCCCTCTTTCAAGGCATGGGCGGAACGCTGATAGCGCTCCTGGTAAAGAGTGCGTATCGTGCGTAACAACGTCAGTCTTTGTTCCTCCAGTTGCAGGCGCACAGCAAGAGAGCGCGCCTGCTGGATGACCTGCCACTCCTGCCACAATAGATCCAGGCGCACCTTGTCCTGTCCCTTTCGCCCCGCATCAATGCGCGCCTGACGCGTTATCAGGGCAACGATGTCGTAGCCCAAGCCCAACACCCCGCCGTTGACGAGCCCCGTGGTGTCCCCTATGGGTTTGTCCAGACCCGCACTAATCTGGGGATCCGGTAGCAGTCGCGCGGAAAATGCTTGCGCACCGGCCACGTGCAGCTGCGCACGCTTGACCTTCAGCTCGGGGTTGTTGATGACCGCCAGAATCGCGACCTCGGTGAGATCGAGCCCGTCGGTCAAATCAATCTCATGGCGATTGCCGGGTCCGCTGTAAAGTTGATCCGCCTGGACCCGCAACGTTTCCAGATCGGCGACCAACGGCGACGAACCGCCAAGGGGAACGGGTTGATACGCGGCGCATCCGCCCGACACAGCAAATGCGAGGGTCAGAGCCATGCGCCCGATACGCCGTCCACCGCTATCGCTCCGAGCCACACGACAGTATAGCAGCTGAGAGGCTGGGATTTCGTATGTTCCACCGCCGCGAGACCAGGGTTGAGCGTGCGGCGATCGACTACGATCGTCTGCCGCGCTTGATGGCGGCGCTGCCGAAGCGGCGCACGATATCGTCGAGGGCGGCGTTCAAAGCGTCGCTGCGTGTCTGCCCCTCGCCGGAATGGAACAGGCTCAGCTGCACCGGCTTGTCACGGTCCAGTCCACTCACCTGAACACCGACCAAGCGGAGAGCCGGGGGATCGACTTCCGCATCCCATAATCGTACGGCGGCCGTCCAAATCGTCGGGCCGTCATCGCTGGGCTCGGCGAGTGTGGTCGAACGGGTGAGGAGCCGAAAGCGGTCATCACGCGTGGAGGGCCGGAACTTGAGCATGACGGTACGGCCTTTGGCCCCGTCGCGCCGTAGACGGCGTGCGACCGTCTCACCGTGGGCGATGATACTCGCTTCGATCAATTCGCGATCGTCGACGTCGTCCGCAAAGGTGTTTTCCTCGCCGTAGGACTTGCGACCACGATCGCCCTCCACCGTGCGCAGGTCGTCACCGTTGGCCAGGCTGTGGAGCAACGGCCCCCAGGCGCCGAACTCGCGTTCGAGAGCTTCGACGTCGTAGTCGGCCAACTGACCGATGGTCGTGATGCCGAGAGACAGGAGCCGCTCTTCGCCGACACGACCAATCCCCCAGATCTCGGAAACACGAAGCGGCCGGAGAAACTCGAGGGTGCGACCTGCATCTACAATCAACACACCGTCGGGTTTGGCTTTTTTGCAGGCAATCTTGGCGACCAGTTTGCCCGAGCCTCCGCCTACCGAGCAGGGCAGATCGAGCTCCGTGCGGATCGCCGACCGGATACCTTCGGCAATCGTTTTTTCAGACCCGAACAGACGGAGAGACCCGCCTACGTCCAGATAGGCCTCATCGAGCGACAGTGGCTCGATGAGCGGCGTGTAGCGATAAAAGATCTCGCGCACCCGGGCGGAGAGTTCGGCATACACCGGCATGCGCGAGCGCAGAAAGACGATCTGCGGGCATAATCGCTTGGCGGTCGATGAAGGCATGGCCGAGTGCACGCCGAAGCGGCGCGCTTCGTAGGACGCCGCGGCGACGACACCACGTTTGCCCGCGTGGCCGACCGCCACCGGCCTGCCGCGTAGACTCGGGTCATCACGCTGTTCCACAGAGGCATAGAACGCGTCCATGTCGGCATGCAGGATGCTGACCACTCGTGGCAAGCCCGTCAGCCCACAAGCGAGAGTTTGTCGCCCGCGCCGATGAGACGCTCGCGAATGGGAATCTCGAAGGGACAGGCGGCTTCGCAAGGCGCGCCGCAGGCCACGCAGGCTTCCGAGCGACGCTGGGTCGGTAGCTTTGCGTAGGCTTCGATGCCGGCACGTTCCTGGCCGTAGCGCTCGTAATACATGGCGTAGCGCAGGATATCGTCGACCGCTACCTCGTAAGGACACGAGTCCAGACACTCGCCGCAGCCGGGGCGGCAGTAGTTCTTGGCAATCGCACGGTCGTATTTTTCCAGCAGCACCAGATCGGCCGGATCGAGCTTCCCGCCGGAGGCGTACAGATACTCGTCGATCTTGGCGAAGTTGCCGATACTGACGACCAAACCCGAGACCTTGGGGTTGTTGTTGACCCACTTGAAGGCAGCCTGCGTGAAGGTGCTACGCTCATCGCCGGTAAAATCCTTTAATACCGTATGGTAGGCCCCCTTCAGGGTCTTCATGGCGACGAAGCCGACGCCGGCGGTGTGCGCTTTGTCGATGATATTATTGAGGTCCGGCCAGTTCTTGAAGTTGTAGGCGACCATGATCACATCGAAACGACCGCTGTCGACAGCCTTGTTCATGACCGTTTCCAGATTGGGCGTGTGGCTCGACACGCCGAGAAACCGCAGCTTGCCCTGTTCCCTGAGACGGTCGAAAGCCTCGTGGAAGGTCGGCGCCATCAAACGGTCGATCGAGTTGCATGCGTGGATATGGGCGAGATCGATATAGTCGGTCTGCAGGCGCCCGAGACTGCCCTCGACGGCTTCGATGATCTTGGGCACGGGGGTGTCCTTGTCCAGATGCCCCACCGGTGTACACAGCTTTGAGACCAGAAAAACTTTGTCGCGAAGACCCCGCAGGCCCTTGCCAACCGATGTCTCGGAGAGAGCATTGGAATAATCCGGCGAGGTGTCGATGTAATTGATGCCGCGATCGACGGCACGGCGGACGACCTCCGGGTCATGCAAACCCGACGTGCCCATGGAAATGTCCGACATCTTCCAGCCCGTGCGTCCCAGCGGCCGGTAGGAGCGCACGCGCGCGTCTTTCCAACGATCGCTTTGCGTATCGGCTTGCACAGGAGCGCGCCGAAGCAAAAACAGCTGGGTCTGATACTTGAGCAGGGCGCCGAGACCGAGCACCCCGCCGAGCGCACCCGCCCCTTTGAGAAAGCCCCTCCGGTTCAGGCCGCCTCGGGAGCCCACCTACGCCGTCTCAGGTCTCAGGGGCATCGGGCTTTGGCGCCGGCTGATCCGGCGCGGGCGTCGAAGCCGTAGTCTTGGCCTTCTTCGCTTTGACTTTGGCGTCTGCGGCAGGCGCCTGTTCCTTCTTCTTGCAAGCCGGAGCCGACATCATCAGCCCCGCCGCTACCAGACAGGTCAGAAATATTCTCAGCATGAGATCCAGTCTACCTCTTGTCGAACTCGTATTGGCGAAATCGTGATGCGGGGCGGCGACGCCCGGCCCCTGTTTTTATCAATGTCGGTCGCCATAGCCAAGTCCCGGCCGTCCGCGGCAACGCACCCCGGCCTAGCCACTCTTCCAGGTGGTCCCGCCGGGTCCATCTTCAAGAACGACCCCGCGGGAGGCCAGGCCGTCGCGGATCCGGTCGGCAGCGGCAAAGTCCCGGGCTTTTCGAGCCTGATTTCGCTCCTCGATGAGGGTTTCGATCTCCGTAGTTTCGACGCCGGCACCCGCCGCACGACGCCGGCGGTAGTCTTCGAGATAGCCTTGAGGATCGCGCGCAAAAAGCCCGAGGATCTCGCCGCAGGCGCGCAGCGTCGCCAACGGCGCACGAACCTGGTCGACGTGACCCGAGTCGAGGGCACGGTTGATATCTCGCATCGAATCGAAAGCCAACGCCACGGCCTTGGGGGTGTTGAAATCGTCGTCCATCACCTCCGCGAGCCCGGCGGCCTCGGGCGCCCCGCATCGGACGGGCGACTCCTCGATCCCTGTTTCCGCGACGCGGGCCAGGGTCTCGTAGACGCGCAGCATGGCCTTGGTCGACTCGGCGATCCCCTGCGGACTGAAGTCGAGCGGGCTACGGTAATGGGTAGAGAGCAAATGCAGACGCAGGCCTTCGGCCTCGACCTCCTCGAGAACGTCGGCAATAGCGAACACATTACCTAGAGACTTCGACATCTTCTCGGCGTCGATCCGTACGAAAGCGTGATGAATCCAACTGCGCACGAAGGGGCTCCCGGTGGCGCCGCAAGACTGGGCCAACTCGTTCTCGTGATGTGGAAACACCAGATCCTCCCCACCGCCGTGAATATCGAAAGGCTGCCCCAGGTACTTGGTGCTCATCGCCGAGCACTCTAGGTGCCAGCCGGGGCGGCCGGGGCCCCAGGGGCTCGGCCAGTTCGGTTCTCCCGCTTTCGCGGCCTTCCACAGGGCGAAATCCATCGGACCGCGTTTCCTTTCGTCGACTTCCACTCGCGCACCCGCACGCATATCGTCCAGATCACGGCCCGAAAGCGCACCGTAGGGTGGGAACTCGCCCACCGAGAAATACACGTCGCCCTCTCCCACCGTGTAGGCCAACCCCTTTTGCTCGAGTTGCGAGATCAGCTCCTGCATCTCGCCGATATGCTCGCTGGCGCGAGGTTCGATATCGGGCTGCAGACATCCGAGGGCGGCGACATCTTCGTGCATCGTGGCGATATAGCGTTCTACCACCGCGGTCCAGTCGACGCCTTCTTGCGCGGCCTTACGGATAATCTTGTCCTCGATATCGGTGATGTTGCGGACGAAGGTTACCTCATACCCACGCCAACGGAGATAACGAACGACCGTATCAAAGAATATCAAGGAGCGTGCATGGCCGACATGGCAGCGGTCATAGACCGTGATGCCGCACACGTACAACGAGACCTTGCCGCCGATCAGCGGAACGAACGGTTCGATCTTACGTGTCTGCGTGTTGTAAAAAGAAAGGCTCACTCCTCCTCCCGCCTCAACTTCTCCAATACCGTCGCATCTTCCAGCGTCGTCGTATCACCGACGGTCGTCTTGCCGCCGGCGATGTCACGCAGCAGCCGCCGCATGATTTTGCCGCTACGGGTTTTGGGAAGAGAATCGGTGAAGCGGATTTCCGCGGGCTTGGCGAACCCACCAATTTCCTTGCCCACGTGATCGCGCAGTTCCTTCTTGAGTTCGTCGCCGCCCATATGGCCGGGCCCGAGGGTGACAAAGGCCTCGAGGGCTTGGCCTTTGACCTCATCGGGCCTGCCGACGACAGCCGCCTCGGTCACGGCGGGGTGGCCGACCAGAACGCTCTCGACTTCCATGGTGCCGATACGATGCCCCGAGACGTTGATGACATCATCGATTCGGCCCATGACCCAGAAATAACCGTCCTCGTCACGCCGGGCGCCGTCGCCGGCGAAGTACATGCCCGGCATTCGTGTCCAGTACTCGGCCTTGTAGCGTTCATCGTCGCCGTAGATTGTTCGCAGCATTCCCGGCCAGGGCTTACGGATAACGAGTAGGCCCCCTTCGTTGTCGGCGGTCGGCTTGCCGTTTTGGTCGACGACCTCGATATCGAGGCCGGCAAACGGCAGCGTGGCCGAGCCCGGCTTGGTTGCCACCGCACCCGGGATCGGCGTGATCATGATGCCGCCGGTTTCTGTCTGCCACCAGGTATCGACGATCGGGCAGCGGCCGCCGCCGATCACGCGCCGGTACCACATCCAAGCTTCCGGATTGATAGGTTCGCCGACGGTGCCGAGCAGGCGCAAACTCGAAAGATCGTGTTTGGCCGGATGCTCATCGCCCCAGCGCATGAAGGTGCGAATAGCGGTCGGTGCCGTATACAGCACCGTAACGCGGTAGTCCTCAACCAGTTGCCAAAAGCGGTCGAAGTCGGGAGTGTTGGGCGTGCCTTCGTACATGAGCACGGTGGCGCCGTTGGCCAGCGGCCCGTAGACGATGTAGCTGTGACCGGTCACCCAGCCAATATCGGCTGTGCACCAAAACACGTCGTCGTCGTGCAGATCGAAAACCCACTTGGTGGTTATGTAGGCTTGCGCCATGTAGCCGCCAGTAGTGT
>CAZKLE010000104.1:0-9077 GCA_964553415.1 uncultured Myxococcales bacterium | reverse complement strand
GGGGGGCGGGGGGGGCGACGGATCAGCAGGAGGGGTGGGCGAGCCCCTCTCCCCCCGGCCGTGAATGCGTGGAGAGCGAGGAACGGCGAAACGATCTGTGCGGTGGCGAGCGCGCTAAGCGTGAAGCCGATCACCAGCCAGGCATATCCAAGGTGCAATACCCACAGAAGTGGCACGCTCCATAGACGCGAGTCGTACCAGCCGCCTAAGCGCAGCGCGTGCCCGGCCGCGGCAAGGCCGGCAATCACGCCCACCAATCGCGCATTAGGGAAGAAAGGGCTCGTCGCGGTGAATGTCACCGTCGCACCGATGCACAGCCATTCGATCACCGGCCGGCGTCGCGGCGCCGCACCGGGCAACGCGCGCTTGGTAAAGAACGGGATCACGCGTCCGCCGATGATCGTGATCAGAACTACGATGAGGTCTACGGCCAGATACGTGCCCGCGTGGGCTGTAGAGGCTGTCACGCCGAGAACTTGCAGATGGACGAGAAGGTTGCCCGCAGCCATGACAACGAGCAGGGGAACGAACACCAGATTGCGCGTCTGCCGGCTCCTCAGCAATGGAACCGCGAGCGTGGCGGCAAGAATTGGAAGAAAGGATATGTCGACGAGCGCGATTAGCCAACCGGGAAGCGCTGCGGGGAAGAGTGGCAGCAGTCTGGCTGTGACCCATAGAGCGACCAGCGAGACAAGCGCTGCGCCGCGAGCCACGTCGGTGCCGGTCCAGTTGCGCACGGATGTCAGGAGGAAACCGGCGATGACGGCCACCGTATAGCCGAAGACCATCTCGTGGCCGTGCCAGTTTACGGTCTCGTAGTATGTATCGAAAGATAGAAGCGCCGTATACTGAGCGACCCAGAATGCCAGCACGACAGCAGCGGCGATGCCTGCCGCCAAAAAGAACGGCCTGAATCCGATCGTCAGGAAGGCGACCGACACGGCGGTGGCATCACTATGGCCGGCTTGTTTCTCTGTTGTCTCTTTCAGCTGAACCACAGTTAGGACTGCCTCCTCGGCCTCGAATCTCCAATCTTCTACAGTTCTAATCCACTGTCGAGTTGGGCCCGAGGGCTTGACGGCCTCGGGTAGTGGCTTCCGCAGGGATTCTCGCTGGACACGCTCCGGGTGACGCGTGTATACCTTGCGTGCCATGGTCAACGCGTTGGCGTTGAAGCTGGAGACCAGGCACGGCAGGATCAGCCGATCCTGATCGAAAGGAGACAAAAACAGATGGTTGGCTACGTAACGATAGGCACCGGTGACATGGACAAGGCATGTGCGTTTTACGATGCGCTTCTTGCAGAGGTTGGCGGTAAGCAACTGATGGGCATGGACCGTATCAAGTTTTACGGAACAGGACCCGGTGCGGCCATGCTCGCCGTGTGCATCCCCTACGACGAGAAGCCTCATGATCACGGTAACGGCAACATGGTCGCGATTCCGGGTGGCTCACGCGAAGGCGTCGATAGATTGTACGCGAAGGCTATTGATCTCGGTGCTAGCGATGAAGGCGAGCCGGGTGAGCGGTTGCCCGTATTCTATGGTGCATATGTCCGCGACCTCGACGGCAACAAGCTCTGTTTCTTTGAAATGACGGCGGGCTAGCGGCTCTCTCGAGACGGGAGTCGCGATAGATGCGAACCATCACGCCAACAGCGCTTCACAGCCACTGCCCGCGAGAATGGCGTCGGCGTTGGCGCTATCGCCGGTCGACAGTGCCGCGTATTCTTCACGCAGCCAGCGTAGGCACTTGCCCTGGTACGGGAACGGCTTGGAGACCCAGGGCCGGCCGTCGATCGTAGTCGCTACCCGCGTGGCGCCGGACTCTAGAGCCGATGCGTTGGCGAGAAGGTATGGGGCGTGCACGCGGCCGACTTCCCCCAGCAATGCGATGATCGAGCAGTCGTGCATCCATCAAGGCTAGGAAGCGGCGGTAGCTGTCTTCTATCGGCCGCGGACGCGCGGCGTGTTCCTTGGAGAAGTTCAAGATCATGCGGTATGGGATACGCCTATAGCGGAGAACGGCGCGCATCTTGCGGGTATAGGGCGATCCCGGCGCCCATCATTGCTAACGGTGTGGAAAGTGCCACTGCGTTTCGCCTTGGTGCAATATTGACAGTGAACCTCCGACGAAGGAAAGGCCCGGACTTCCTATGGCCCACGCGGGATGCTCTAAAAGGGCCGGCTCGATCGGGCGAGGAGGTAGGGACATGACCGTTGATGCAGACACGTTTCTCGCTGAGTGGAACGAAATCGTCGACCGCTGTGACTCTGCACGGATGACGGCTGCGCTGGCCGACGACATCTCGATGGGAGCGCCGCCCTACTGGAACCGCATCGAGGGCAAAGCCGTGGTCGGCCACTTGCTCGGCATCATCATCGAGGCGATCGAAGACTTTACTTACCACCGCCAGTGGGCCAGCGGCGCCGATCTCGCGCTCGAGTTTCACGGACACGTCGACGATTGTGAGCTGCAGGGCATTGATCTTATTACTCTGGACGACAATGGGCTGATCAAGCGGCTCGATGTGATGATTCGGCCCGAGAATGCGCTGGTCATGCTGCGTGAAAGAGTGGGGCCGAAAATGGCCGAGTTCTTCGCAGGCGGTGCCGGCTGAGGGCCGCCTAGCGGGGCGGCCGTTCTCTCGAGCGCACTCGTGCCGCACCCAAACAAAACATCCCGTAGAGTACCGACCCCAGTTCGAGCAGCGCTAGGGCCGCTGCACTATCTATGAACTGACCATGCAGATGCGGGCCGCCTGCGGGCAAATGTTCGATGTTGTCCGGAGAAACCAAGACGTAGTGGTGATATGCGCCGAACAGCAGTGCCCCGAGCATAGAAAGCGTAAACAGCCACAGGCTGAGCGAAAAGTGCCGCGTCCACACCAGGCCGGCGGCGATGAGCGGTGCTGCCAGGATGACGACATAAATGAAGGCGTCTTTTTCCGGCGGCATGTCGATGACCAGGCGGGCATGAGCATCGCCGTGCCAAAGGGTGACTCCGAGATGGACCACGACGAGGCCTGTAATCAGAATTTTTTCGAGCACAACAACCTCCGAGTGCTACACGGTAGCGAACAGCTGCCAGGCCTGCGGTAGCCCGGTGAGTTTGTGTTCGCCGCGATCTTCGAAGCGAAGGTCGGAGCCGGCGACCAGATCGGTCAGAGTGCGCGAGACCAGCACTTCACCCGGCCCCGCTTCCTCGAGTACACGAGCCGCCGTGTGAACCGCGATGCCGCCGATGTCGTCGCCGCGAATCTCGACCTCGCCGACATGAAGACCGGCACGAATTTCCAGTCCGAGCGGACGTACTCCGTCACGAATTGCCCTTGCACACTCGATCGCCCGCGCCGGTCCGTCAAAAGTCCCCAGGATACCGTCTCCGGTGCTCTTGATCATCTTGCCGCGGAAGCGCTCGAGTTGTCGTTTGGCGACGTCGTCGTGGCCCTCTAGTAGCCTGGTCCAGCGTCGGTCTCCGAGTGCGCTGGCTTGTTCTGTAGACGAAACTATATCGGTGAACAGTACCGTGGCGAGGATGCGTTCGCCGTCACCCGAGCTGTGTCGTTGGCCGGTGACAAATTCTCCTACCTCGGCCAGCACGGACTCGGAATCCCCGAGCAGTGGCCAGTAGTCGGCCCCGTCGAGCTCGACCAAACGAGCGTCCGGAATGTGCTCGGCCAGATACTGACTGAAGGCGGAGCAAAAAAATACCTCTTCTCTCCGGTGCAGTACCAAGGCCGGAACGCGGACTGCGGGCAAGACGGCCCTCACGTCGATCTCTCGATTCAGCTTGACGACGTCTCGGAACGCCCCCGGACTGATGCACGTGCGTTCCAGCTTGGCCCATAGAGAGCGCAGCTCGGGGGTCCACGCTACGGACGAAGTCACGTGGCCACGTCCACCTACTATGCCCCAAGACTCAACTAACGCAGCGATGAGTTCTTCGCCCTCTTCGCCGGCGTAGCCGGCAGGATAATCCTCGGCCCACGTCACGCGGGCGAAAGTATTGTACAAAACCAGGCCGGTAGTCCTGTCTGGATAGGTTGCAGCGAACAGCGCGCACATAGGACCGCCGTCTATGCAGCCGAATAGCGTGGCTCGCTTGCTACCGGCGGCGTCCATGACGGCACGAACGTCGTCCATGCGTGTTTCCAGGCTTGGTGCGCCGGCAATGGGATCGGAAAGGCCGCTGCCTCTCTTGTCGAAGGTTATCACACGAGCAAAAGACCCGAGCTTGCCGAGTGCGCGCGTGTAGCCGGGCATCTCGTGCAAGAACTCGACATGGTGCGCGGCCCCAGCGACCATGACGAGATCGACCGGCCCGTCACCGACTACCTGATAAGCGATGTGGACGTCACCGTTCTTGGCGTAACGGGTCTCAGGCAGATCTTTCATGGAGCGCAAGACTATACTGGAGGACGCGCGAAAGCCCAGAGCTGGCGATTTCTCACCTGATGCCGGCTAACGTTGGCATGGGCCGTTTCAATCCCGACGGCAGCGTTGGTTCACGAAGACGATGAAGGTACTGTACGACAATACGCTGATCACGGCGAGGAAGTTCGATGACAAGGTGGAGTGATTTGGTGGGAGATCCGGCATCACGAGGACCGCCGTCCGTTAACCCGGCCGCCGCCCGCCGCCCGCCTACTTGCGTGCGAAGATGTGCAGGCTGGTTACCGTTGCCAGTATGTCTTTGACGCCGGCTTTGTCGATGCCGAACTTGTCCATAGCCTCGCGAATCTGCGGGTCGTCGAGGGAGATTGTGTCGCCAAAGCTCGACTCTTTGTCGATGCGCACTTCGCGAAAGCCCGCTTCTTTGATCGTGCGAAGATAGACGGGCCGGAAACTGGCTCCGCCGACGCAGCCGATGTAGGCGTCGATGCTTTGCACGATGAAGTCGGGAAGTTCCTTTTCGAGTACGACGTCCGAGACCATCATGCGGCCGCCGGGTTTGAGTACGCGGTAGGCTTCGGCGTACACCTTGGCTTTCTCCGGCGATAAGTTGATCACGCAGTTGGAGATGATGACGTCGACGCTTGCGTCTTCGAGCGGGAGTTCTTCGATGCGGCCCTTGCGGAACTCGACGTTGGTATAACCGTTCTCGGCCGCGTTAGCGCGGGCCTTCTCGAGCATGGCATTGGTCATGTCGATGCCGATCACGCGACCGCTCGGACCCACCGCCCGTGCGGCCAGGAATGCGTCCATGCCCGCGCCCGAACCGAGGTCGACGACGACCTCGCCAGGCTGCAGCGTGTCGATTGCCGTCGGGTTGCCGCAGCCGACGCCGAGGTTGGCCTCTTCGGGGACGGCGGCAAGTTGTTCTTCATCGTAGCCGAGCTTACGACCGGCCTTCGCGGCTTGCTCGGCCCGCTGCGTAGTGTCGCGCTCGGCTATGCGGGTGTAGCCTTCGCGTACCAGTTTTCTGATTTGCTCGGGATCGTCGGGGCGTGCTTGTTGACTCATGTTCGATTCTCCTTGTGGATATCTTCTAGGCCGCCCGGCTCTCCGGCAGCTGCTCGAGGGCTTCGACCAGTAGGCCGAGTGCACTCACGACTTCGGTTCGCTTCTTTACGGGGATGTGTTCCAGGATGCGTTCGCAGTATGCATCGGCGCAGGCAATCAGATTGCGCCCGAGCTCCGCGCCTTTTGTGGTCAACGATACGTAAACGCGTCGGCGATCACCGGTCTCATTGCGACGGCGACGCAGTACCCGCTCGCGCACCAGTACGTCGACGAGTCGGGTCACCGTGCTGGTATCGAGCCCCAGCCGTCCAGCGAGTTCGCCGGTGGGGGTTGCCCCCTGTTCGAAAAGAAGCTCGATCAGCAAGCATTGAGGCATCGTGACGCCGAAGCAGCGTTTTTCGCCTCGTTGCAGCGCATTCAGACGATGAAAGGCTCCAGTCAACTGACGGCGGAATTCACGCGGGGGTTCTGAAGAAGATGCGACCATACTTTATGCATAACACAATCATTGTATAATGCAAGTACTTGCTTGCGGGCAAGTCCTCGGCAGCCGAGATATTTTGTATAGCGCGCTGTCGGCCGTGCGGTGGCGGGCTCAGCCGTTGCCGAGACGGCCGGTCTTTTTGAGCACGCGTGCCGTTGCCCACAACGCGGCGATCACTGCCCAGGTCAGAGCAAGGCTGCCAAGTGCTGCGCTTTCGGCGGCCGCTCCGTGCCACATGATACGCTCCGCGCCGATGAAGATTACGGCGACCGTGGTCCAGGTAAAGGTGGTGCCGTACTCCTTACGGACCACCCGTTTCCAGTCGAAGTGGAAGCCGTGCAAGGTTTCTCGGAAGCCGTGGAGGTCGGGGATGAAACGGTTCACCTGGTCCATGTATTCGCGGTAGGCGGCGCCGAAGCGTTTGAGCAAGAAGGCTTCTTCGGCCAGCGCCATCGAGTACAGAGAAAAACCCATGACGAAGAAGGCGACCGCATAGGCCAACGCCGAGTTCCAGACGATGATGATGCCGAGCACGAGCAAAAAGTTGCCGACGTAGAGCGGGTGGCGACAATGCGCAAAAACGCCTTCGGTAACCAGTTCGTTGGCGGCGATCTGCTTGTTGATGCCGCCGCGCTTGATGTAGGCCAATCCGATGACGAGCCATCGCAGTACCTGTCCGGCCAGCGCTACGCCGATGCCGGCGGCGTCCAACCAGCGGTCGGCTTTTGGGTCACCGAACAGCGGGTGAGGGTGCGAGCCGACGACGATGCCTGCAAGCGCGAGGGGCAGTAGGTAATCCCGGTACTGAAAGACGAAGTTGCCCCAAGCCAAAACCAGTCGTGGAGCGGCGCTGGTCTCGACCGAGGTGGAAGATGCTGGTTCGCTGGAAGTTGGCATCGGACGATCGGCCGGCGCTACTCTAGCCGGTTCGCCCGCGCGTGACTAGCCGAGGGGAAAGGGGTCGCGGCTCAGGCGGGGTGAAGCAATCCGTGGAGGAACAAATCCTGAGCCTCCTGAAGCGCATCGCCGAGGGATACGTCAACGGTCATAAGAAATTTCGGATCGGTGATCGCCCGGTAGGCGGCGAGCATCGCCTGGGCCGCGACCTCGCCGTGAAGCGCGCGGCACTCCTTACGGCTGACCCCCTGTTCGATCAGCTCACGCAGTCGATTCAGACGTTCTTCTTGGTGTTGCTCGAGGAGCCGCTTGGCCGCCGGCAGTCCGGCGATGTCGGCGAAGAATGTTGCTGTACAGCCCATCGGCTCCGTGATCCCCGGACGAATCATAGCCGTGATGCGTTCGGCGCTGTCCGATGCGCGGTCAATGCCCTCTTCGCCGGCGCGCTCGATGCGCCGAAGCAGACGGTTGAGCACCAGCAGAAAGAGCTCCTCTTTACGGGGTGCCAGCCGATATAGGGCGCGCCGCGAGCAGTGCAAACGCGACGCCAACTCGCCGACCGTGACGCGGCGGTAGCCTTCGCGAAAAAAAATCTCTTCGAGTCCTCCGCAAATCTCCTGCAATCGCCCCGGGGGCCGCTGCGTCGCGGGCGGCCGGTCGTGGTTCGGGCGCTTCTCGACTGTGGATTTAGCTGAGGAAACAGTGCCATGAGGATACAGGATCGGTCGACTTGACTTCATCGTTCCCTGCATGGTACCTACGGTACCAAAAGTTGCAAGTTGGTACCGTTCTCGTCGGCTGTGCCGAGCGCCGCGTTTGTATAGATAGAGGGAGGGAACTGCTGTGGTCCCGGAAAATATCGACTTTGATCTGAGTGAAGAAGAAAAAACGATCCGCGACTTGGCGCACCGCTTCGCTGCGGAGGTCATGCGACCGGCCGGGGAGGCGTTGGATCGGCTCACCGCCGAGGAAGTCATCGACCAAGGTTCGATCTTGTGGAAGGTCCACGAGAAATGGAATCAGCTCGGCATTCGACTTTTTACTTCGGAGCCGGGCGACTTTACGCCGATTCAGTTGGCCCGCTTGTCTTCGGTGGTCAACGAAGAGTTGGGCTGGGGCGATGCCGGTTTGGCGGTCAGTCTGGGTGCCGCCGAGTTCCCCTCCATGATGGCCGGTGTTTCGCAAAACCCCGAACTTATGCGGGCGTTTCCGTCCGACAAGATCGGCTGTTGGGCCATCACCGAGCCCGATCACGGTAGTGATGTTCTCAGCCTCAGCGATGATTCCGAGCGCCCGTGTTTGAACAAGCCGAATTGCGTTGCGCGCCGCCAGGGCGATGACTACGTGATCGACGGGCAAAAAGCTGCGTGGGTCTCCAACGGACCCATTGCCGAGTCGGCCGCTCTGTACACCGCCGTCGACAACGGCGACGGCGTGAACGGTTGCGGCGTGATCTTGGTCGATATGAACGCGCCGGGAGTCACGCGGGGAAAGCCGTTGGAGAAGCTCGGGCAACGAGCGCTGCCGCAGGGAGAGGTGTTTTTCGATGGGGTGCGTATGCCGAGTGCGAACATGGTCATTCCCACGGAGATGTATTCGATGGGCATGGAGTTGACCCTGTGTTCGGCCAACGGGTTTATGGGTTCCACGTTTGTCGGATGTGCGCGTGCGGCCTACGAAATGGCGCTGGCCTATGCGCGCGAGAGAATTCAGGGAGGCGTAGCGATCATCGAGCACCAAGCAGTCAAGCTGAAGCTCTTCGAGATGTTTCGGAAGGTCGAAGCGGCGCGATCCCTGAGTCGCCGGGTGATGATCTTCAACGTCGTCAACAATCCTTTCCTCGGTGCGCCGGAGGGGGCATTCCCAGCTGTGCAGTATGCTATTGCTTCGAAGGTGACCTCGACGCAGACTGCCTTTGATGTCGCCAGCGATGCCCTGCAGGTATATGGCGGAAACGGGCTCAGCCGTGAGTATCCGGTCGAGAAGGTCTTGCGTGATGCCCGTGCTTCGATGATCGAGGACGGCAGCAACGACGTTCTGTCGCTGCACGCGGCCGAGAAACTGTGACGCCAAGCCATACCGCATGCGCGGAAGCGGGAGTCGATAGGAGTTAGGATATGGAATTACGTGAGGCAATCGGCAGGCGGCGTCCGAAACAGTTTGTTCGGCCTTACTTGCCGGTCGAAAAAGACGAGATTGTCGTCGCTGCTTTCACGGGAAACTCGAATAAG
>CAZKLE010000103.1:0-9204 GCA_964553415.1 uncultured Myxococcales bacterium | reverse complement strand
ACTCGACTTGCCGACCCCGGTTCCTCCAAACAGGCCCACCACCAACGGCCGCGCAGGTTTGTCGAACAACTCGGCAGCTCCCGAGCGTTCCAGTCCCTCGAAGTTGCCCCGCGCATCGTCATCGATCCAGCCGCCTGCGTAGCTGCGCCGGCACCACCGGCGGGCCTCATCGAACGGATTCACACCCCCTCCCCGACGGCTAACGCGTCCATGGCACGGTGCGCCTCCTGCAGGGCTTCAACCTCGATCGCAAACAACCCATCATCGTCGAGCTTCTCGGTAAGCGCCTGCAGCCTACTCACAAGTGCGCCTTCGAACAGGTCGTCGGCGACAGCTTTTTTTCGCTTCAGCTTCAAATCGGCGGCGATCCCGGTCATGTACGTACCAAGTGCACCTTCGGTCAGCATCGAAGTTACGGCGAACATAGCCGGAGCAAACAACAAATCATCCAGAGGCGCACCGCCGCTATGGACGGCGAACGCCAGGCCGGCAAGGTCGGTCGATGCGCGCATCGTTCGCAGGGCGTTGAGCACGGCCGGCCGCTCTTTGAGTCTCTCGAACAGTCGGTCGGCGGTGGCCTCGATTTCCGGTTCAAAAGCGTCACAGCTCACGCGTGCGACCTCACGGAATTCGATTCGCATGACATCCTCATTTTCCATAAGGCGCCTGCCGAGCGCGCGCCAAACAGTCATCCCGAGGCCCGCGGCAGCCTCCTTTCGCGCCGCATCCCGAGCCAGCGTGCTGAGGATTCGGTCAACGAGATCGAACAGTACCGTCTGCTCACTTCCTTCCCCATGCACCGGGGAATCCTCCGCGCTGCCGGCACCGCGCCAAAGCAATCGTCCCGCTTCCAACAAGCGCCGGGCGGGATAGGTGACTGCGCCGCGAACACGGCCGACGGTGCCGGCGAGTCCCGGCACCTCGAGAAGGCTCAACAACTCGGCGGTCGCTCTACGGAAGATATCGTAACGACGAGGATGCTCGAGAAACTCCCGCTCATAGCCGCGCGCCGCTTCTACCAAGACAGCCCGCACACGTTGGTCCCATTCATCGTGTGCTGCATGTTCGGCAACGACAGGCTGCACCCACTCCGGCCAACAACTCTGCAAAAACCCCTGCACACCGCTTCTGCGCCGGCCGGGATCGGCTACCCCGAACAGTCGCTCGATCACACGGGCACGCAGAGCCTCGATCCGCCCCGAAGCTGCGACGTCAAGCCACACGTCGCTCGGCTCCCAGCGCAGCACGCCGACGAGATCGCCGTCGGCAAAATCCGCGAAAACCTCGCCTAGGTAGTGACGCAATGATTCGCGCAGCGCGCTCTCGGCTTCCTCGGTCACTTTGTTCAGACAGACCAGCAGTGGTCGACGCAACGGTTCTATGCTACGCAGGAGCTTCCATACGCTGAGATCGGCGTACTTCTCGGGGCTGAGGACCAGCACCAGCAAATCGGCGGCTCCGAGAACCTCCAGAGCGCTGTCTCGATACGAAGCGCTGGCGAGCGAATCGAAATCGGGTGTGTCCCATAAGAGTGCCGTTCCCGCTTCGGTGTTCCATTCGAAGCTTTGTGGTCGTGTGGTGAGACCCGCCAGGGGCCCCGCCTCGGCAGACTCCGTCCCGAGAAGCGAATTGACGATCGTGCTCTTGCCCACCTGCGTCGGCCCGATGACGGCAACCTGAAAGGGATGGTTCGTAGCGTCGAGCGAACGCAAACCGCCCCGCGCGATGGCGAGAGTGCCGAGGCGTTCAGCTCCGTCTCGGCCCTCTTGCTGCCGAGCCCGGTAACAGCTCGTCAGGCGGGCTAAAAATCGCTGCAGGGTTTCCCCCGCAGCAGCGGCAGCGGTGATGACTTCCGTGTTCAGCGTTTCCCGAAAGATGAAGGATGCTCATATCGAGGCCTATCGAAAAGCACAAAAGCCACCCCACGCACAAAGAATAGGGATAGTTGTGGGCGCCTCGCGCACACAATGAGCTGAAAAGGGTCCGCTATCCGCTATGCCGCATCTGCGAACGTGCCAACGCGAGCGCCAGCATCCGGCGGCTGAGATCAACGCCTAGGCCGGACCTCGACTCGACGGCCTCCACCGTTGTGGGGAGACCGGCGGAGGTCAACAACGATCCGACCCATTCGGAAGCGCTCATCTCGACCTCCGCCGACTCTTGCGGCTTGGGATTGCCGGACGGTCCACCGCGAACCAGTCCGAGCATGCGAGTCGCCATCCCGCGCACGGACGTAGCCACATCGGCCTCGGGAGGAACTCCGGACCTACGGGCCTGCTGCCTGTCTGTGCTTGCTCGAGCTGATTTCATCGGCGTACGGCAGTAGCCATCCAAAGGTCGTGCCAAAGAACACGGCAAAGCGCAGCGCGAACTCTGCAAACCCCGGATTCGTAGTGCCGGCAACGGGAATCTGTGCGCCGTCGGTTCACCCAGGGAACGAGTAGTCGACGCGTAGGCCGTCCGATTGTAGGTTTTCGATACACCCTTCTAAGGCCGAGTGTTCAGCCTAGACTACAGGTGTTGCCTTTTGTTGGCGCTCGCCGCCGGCAGCTCGGCTAACGGAGACCCAAGGTTTTGAGCTTTTTCTGCAGCGTCACACGAGACAGCCCGAGAGCCCGCGCCGTCCGCGAGACGTTTCCCCCGTTGGCCGCTAAGGCGTCCGCGATAAAACGCGACTCGAACTCGGCACGTGCGGCACGCAGCGGCACCGGGTCGCCGCGTGATAATGCCGTCGCGGAGGCAGATGGGGATGCGCCGCTCGCCGGAGCGGGCCCTTCGGTCGCGGGACGCTCCGTCGGCGTTGGACCGTACAAGGAAGCGCCGGCCGCCGCGCGCACCGGTCTGCGCAGCTTTGGCGACAAAGTAGCCGCGGCAATCACCGATCCCTCAACCGTCAAGGCCACCGCGCGGTCGATCTCGTTCTCGAGTTCGCGCACGTTGCCCGGCCAGTCGTAGCCGTCGAGCAGGGTAAAAGCCGCCGGTTCCAAACCGGCAATCCGTTTTCCGTGAGCTTCGGCCGCGGCGGCCACAAAATGGTCGATCAACGCGGGTAGATCTTCTTTGCGCTCGCGAAGCGCCGGCAACGTCAACGGGAACGCCGACAGGCGATAATAGAGATCATCGCGAAACTTCCCGTCTTGCATCGCACGGGCGAGGTCCCTGTTGGTGGCTGCGATTACACGGATGTCGACTCGACGGGTGGCATTGGAACCAACGGGGGTGACCTCGCCTTCCTGGAGCACCCGCAACAGCCGCACCTGCATCGCCGGCGGAAGCTCGCCGACCTCGTCGAGCAGCAGAGTGCCGCCACCGGCCGCCTCGAACAGCCCGATGCGATCGCGCAAAGCGCCGGTGAACGCCCCACGCACGTGTCCGAATAATTCGCTCTCGAGAAGCTCGACCGACAGCGCGGCGATATTGACCGCCACGAAGGGTCCGTCAGCGCGCTCACCGGACTCGTGAATCGCGCGTGCGACCAACTCTTTCCCCGTGCCTGTTTCTCCTTGAACCAGGACGGCGATCTGCGAAGCCGCCGCGCTTTCCATCAGGCGAAACACCTCGCGCATAGCCGATCCGCTGCCGACCAGGCGGCCGAAGTGTTGCCTTCGTGCAAGATCGCGACGCAGCACACCGACCTGACTGCGCAGACGCTCCTCGCGCTCACGCAGTTCGCCATGCATGCGGGCGTTGTCCAGCGCAACGGCGACGCTGCCCGCCAAAGCTTCGAGAAAGGCTAGGTCGTCGTCCCCGAATGTCCTTCCGTCTACCGGATTGATGACTTCGAGCACGCCGATCGGGCCGTGCACGGACTGCAAGGGGGCCGCCAGAATCTGATCCGTCCGCATGCCCGTGACGGCATCTACCTTATCGTAAAAAGTGGGCTCGGAGCGTGCATCGCCGATCCGTTTAGCCTTACCGCTGACAAGAACCGAACCCGCAACCCCTTCGCCGGCAGGGAAACGCATGCCTTCGAGACGACGGGCCACTTCCGCGTCGTTCTCGGCAACGTAGGGGAAGTACAACTCGTCGCGCTCGCGGTCGAGTAGCAAGACGGAGGCGCCTTCGGCTCCCAGCACGGCGCGGCAGCGTTCGACAACCGTCGGAATCAGCTCATCCAGCTCGAGCCTCGTGCTGAACGCGCATCCGAGATCGTAGAGAAGCTTGTAACGCTCGAACTCTTTGTCGCCGCCGTGCATCCGCACCGAGCATGTCGGGAGCCACCGGCCGGCGCAATGGGAGGCGCCCCTCTCGCTCAGGCCATCGCCGTCGCTTCGATCTCGACGAGGATATCGGGATGGAACAGCCGGGCCACCCCCAGCAGCGTCGAAGCCGGATGACAACCCGCTTTGGCCAGGCGATGCCCACCCTCACCGGCGGCGGCGACGAACGCATCGACGTCGGTCGTATAGTAGGTGAGCCGTGCGACGTCCGACAGCTTGAATCCCGCCTGCGTGAGGACAGTCTCCAGGTTGTCAAGCGCCTGATCGACCTGGGCGATCATGTCGCCGGTGTGCATCGGCACGCCGTTCTCGTCGACTGAGACCTGTCCGGCGCAAACCAGCGTCCGCGTAACGCCGCTCAGCTCGTTGGCCTGCACGAAGCCGAACGCGTCTTGCCAACTCCAAGGATTGATAATCTTTCGTTCCATGCCGCCGACCATAGAAGAGCGTCAGAGCTGCGGCCAACGCACGCAGCCGCCGGCCGCCGTCGCGTCTTTCTCTCGTTTCAGGGTTTGACCGTTTTCAATCGGCCCGCGATCCAGTCGGGCACGCCGGATTTGTACCACTTCGACAGGCGCCGGTCCGAGGGGCCTCCCGCCATGCTGGTATGCAGGACATTCTCGGAAAGATCGGCGATGAGGCGCACGGAAGGCGCAAAACTCGTGACGCGGCCGGCACTGCGATACACCTGCCCCTGCTGGGGAGTGGCCCGGCCCCCGGGCAAAGAGATGGACCCAACATCAAAGCCAAGCAAGTCGGGAAGTTGCCCGTCAAAGAAGATGTTGTTCATGACCACCTGATTGCGTTCGCCCCAGCGCTCGCGCGGCTTTGCCGCCGCGCGCTCGAAGGCCGCCTGGAAGCACTCCGCTTGGCTCTTGCTCGCATACCAAGCATTGCCGGCGTCGAGAAGAACGCGATCAAAACACTGGTAAAAGTCGATGAACACGCCGCTGTCTCGCGCTAGATGCTCGAGAACTTTGGCCCCAAAGCCCCCCTTGCCGAACACCTCGCAGCGCAACTCGGCATAGAAGTCTTCGAACAACGAGGCACCGACAGAGTCCGTATCGTAACGCCCGTTCCAGTCGCGCAGAACCTGAGAGGCGGGATCGTCCGGGAGACGGGGTAGAAGGATATCGAGAAAGAGCCGCGCCTGGAGAGAATAGTCGTCGAGTTGTATCCGGCGAAAACTCTCTACGTTGTGGTCATCGCGCTCCGAGAGAAGCTCGGCAATCCGGCGGGCACGGTAGTCACCCATCGGCATGTTGATCGGATCCGCTAGGCCCAGGTGGTTGAGATCCTGGTTGGCGGTAACGATAAACCCCTCACTGGGATTCATGCACGCCGGCAACTCGGCGGCAGGAACGTAACCTTGCCAGTCGAAGGCCGGATCCCAACCCGGCCGCGGCGCGAAGCCCGACCAACCCGGCGCTCGTTTCGGCATGAGCCCCGACATCTGATAGCCGATGTTTCCCTCGCTGTCGGCAAGAACCCAATTGAAGGCGGTCTCGAGTTCGGCGATAGCCTCCATCCCCTGCGGCACATCGAGAGCCTCGAAGATCCGTCGCCCCGCCCTCAAGGACGCTGCACCCGAGTCCGCCGGCGCCCAGCGTGTAGCCAAGTAATAGCCCTCGCGCTTGGCATCGCCGTCGAGTACGCCGTGTTCGTTCTCGTAGAACGTGACTTCCACGGGCTCGTGCTTCTTGCGCCTGATCGTCTCACGGCGAACTCGTAAAGGCTCCCATGTATCTTCCCCCCGCCGGCAGCACTCGTCTCGGCAGTGCTCCACCCAACTGTCGACGGCATCCATGAATGTATAGGTAGCGCCCCAGGCCAGCGTGTTGCTACGACCGATCAAACCGCTGGGAATGCCGGGCATGCTCATACCGGCGAAGAATTTTTTCCCCGTCGTCAACACCCATTCGTACCAGACGTTGGGCAGTCGGTTGACTTCCAGATGAGGATCGTTGGCCATCATGGCCGCGCCGGAGTCGGTCTTGGCCCCCGAAACCACCCAGTTGTTCGAAGCCATCAGGCAAGGAGGCGGACAGGCCCAGGGAATCGCCTTTGGAACGACGCGTTCGCCAAGCGTCACTTTCGCGATCAGATTGCGGTCGGCGCCGTCGAGTCCGGTGGGAAACAGCGCTTCGATCAACTTGTCGTCGAGCACGGTGTGCAGGATCTCGACAAACAGCCTCTCTACCTCCGCCTGCGACTGAGACAGCGTCAGATAGCCGGCCATACGCGACATCAGGATGCTGTCGGCGAGTGTCCAGTTGCCGGGGCGGTAGCCGGTGAGCTTGAATTCCCAGGGCGTCCGTTGCGCCAGGCGCTCGTTAACGCCTTCGCAGTAGGCCGTGCACACACGGCGTGTTTCCGGGTCCAGCGCCTCTACCTGGGTCTCGGTATTGCCGGCCCAGTTCATACGGCGGAAGAATCGGTCGACCTCGACCATCTCTTCCGAGTCGCGCAGGCACTCGGCCGTACGACCCTGCCCGATAATGCGCATGAGCAGCATTTGCATGCCGCGATCCAATGCATGCGCGTAGCCCATGCCCCAGTACAGACCGGTCACGTCAGCCGCGTCTACGTGAACGACACCATGCTCGTCGCGAGCTAAACGTACGCCGGGGTGCGCAGCCCCCGGAATGGGCCGTCGTGTAGTAGGCCTCCGCTGCACCATCGCTGCCCGTCCGCACACCGTATCGAATCTTCGCCGGCGCCTGTCAAATGGACACGCCGGCGTGCCGGCGTGTCCGGGGAGCCCAGCTACCGCCGCCCGAAGCCCTCGCGGCGTCCCGGATCAGCACCGACACGTCCTTTATTTGCGCCGGGCGGTGTAGCGAAAACCATCGTCTATCTTGACCTCGTTCATGGTCGCCCCCACACACAATCCATCGCTGGTAATCATCTGAATGGTCGCGGCTGTGTTGCCCGACAAGGCAGAGGCCACACCCGTCGGCAGAGCCGTCTGCCCCTTGCCGGCGTTGTTCTTGCCTATGGAATCGGCTTTCCCCTTGCCGGCAGCTCCCGAGGTGAAGCCGAGCTTTTTTATGCCGTCGGTCGTCGTACCCTTATCCTTGTATAGATAGCCCTTGGAGCTCTTGGTCTTCCAACACAATTGATTGCCGCAGAACTGCATCGCCCGATCAACAAAGAAGCCCTGCACCAGAGTACCGCTATCGTCATAGATACATAGCTCCACACTGGTCGAGCCGGAGACGGGATTACCAAAATCACCTTGGCTCGTCGGACTGGCGACGCGCTTCCATTGAAGCTTCACCTTCTCCTTTCCGGGCTTGTCTTCGTTGTAGTCGAGCTTGGCAACCGCAGCACTCAAACAGAGCGGCTCCGGAGAGGACGCACATCCCGGCGCCGGACACGTGCAATCACCTTGACACAGACCCGGACAGGCCGCATCGGCACTACCGTCGCACTGTTCACCCGACTCGAGAAGGTTGTTGCCGCATAGCGGAGGCGGGCAACTACAATCGCCCAAGCACAGACCGGGACAGGCCGCATCATCGCTGCCGTCGCACTGTTCGGCGAGTTCGCGCAGATTGTTACCGCACACCGGCGGTGCTGCATCGCTACAATCGGGACTCGGGAAACGAAAACGTGCAATGCGCGTCGCCCACGATCCCGAAGCAGGAATATACTCGTTGGTATACCAGAACGTACAATCGTCGACCGGATCGACGCTCATCGAACTATAGTCGCCCCACCGCCCGGTGCCGGTCTGCGATGCCGAACCGTCGATGATGGTCTGCTCGGCGGTCGTCATTGCGCCCGCCGTATCGCCGTCGAGACGACCCACGTAACGGATCCCGGGGAAGGTCGAGTTGCTCGAGATACTATAGCCAAGCGCCAGGTTGCCGCTGCCATCCATGGCGATGCTGCCGAGCCATCGGTGATCGGCGTCGGGCGCCCACGTACCCTCTTGAAACAAACTCCACGGCCCGGTACCGGTTCTACGCAACTCGAACCAACGCAAACCGCCGTGGTCGGCACTGCCACCGTCGACGTCGCTCACGAAGGTGCCGACCAGCGTTTGGTGCGTACCCAAGTTGCGGTACTGCAAGCGCCACATGACGACTTCGCGCAGAGGATCGAGCAGCTGTGTGGTTCCCGGCTGCGGAAAACATTCAAAGGAACTCAGGCCGCAAAGCTCGGATTCAAATTCCGAGACCGGAATGGTCGCCGCCAGAGAGAAGGTCGTATTGGCCGGTGTGGAGAAATCGACGTGGTACTCCCAGATCTCCAGAAAATCCTGTAGCGGATCGTTGAGACCGGGGTTGTGTACTTCATCGTCGCGGTGGCGCATGAAAAAGTTGGGCGACCCCGCCGGTGGCAATGTCGAACCGTCGACGTCACTCGGCGTAAGGGATTGAAAGCCGAAACCGCCGAGGGGGCTAGCCGTCATGCGCTGGAATGTCGCCGGCAGCCCCGACAGCATGCTCGTACGATCGAGCGCGTACGCCGCGGGACTGCTTTCGTTGCTGGATACATAATACGCATCGGGCCACACCGCGTACTTCGGATAGTCGGGGAACTGCGGCAACGTGAAATCGTAATTGTACCAACCCCCGCCTACCGGATCGTTGGTCTGCGATACGGATACGCAAAGATGATTGCCGGCGCTGGCGAACTCACTGAGCATCCAGCGACCCGCAAGGGCATCGTAAAGAACAATTGGGTCGCCGTTGCCCACGCCGCAGGCGCCGCCGCCCGTCCACAGCGACTCGAGGACGAACGGCCCGGCAACGACGGCTCCCGTAGCCTTGTCGTAAATGGTGACCGGACTGCCGACAGCCCCGTTGGTAATCTGGACATAGTAATTGACGCCGACGTCGCCGACTGCATCGGGGGGTACCACACCGGTGTTGCCCTGGCCGTCAAAGTTGAGGGTCGGCGGCGAAAAAGCGCGCTGTGTCCCCCGTTGGGCGGAAACCGCAGCCTGGCGATCGAGCAGCGCATCGCGCCCACC
>CAZKLE010000102.1:0-9210 GCA_964553415.1 uncultured Myxococcales bacterium | reverse complement strand
CAGCGCCGCCAGTGGGTACAACGACATGGGCAGCATCCCCGTCACCGTCCCGGAGATGACGTTGCCGTAAGCCTGTCCCGCGGCAACGATTCTCTTTGTATCGATATCGTCCCACCAGTCGTAGCCTGTGAGGTCGGCGGGGAAGCGCACCACGACCTCGAGCGCGCGGTCCGCACCGGTCGAGTCGTCGACATGACCGTCGATCTCCAACCGATCAGACAAGGCACGGTAGGTCGTCTGCACGTGGAGCCCGGCAGCGGCCAGGTCGCCGTCAAAGACCAGAGTCGTCGAGGTCGTCGCGTTCACCGTGCCGGGTACCGTCGTGTCGAGTTCGGGCGCCGCAATCATGCTGACGTCGTCGACCCAGAGCTTCTCGGCGGCCTCGGGCTTGTTGGAGCCGGAGGGACGACGTCGGATCTTCACGCCCACCACGAACCGAGCGCTATGCGCATTCGTCGGCGCCACGACCTCCGCGGTGATACGTTTCCAGTTGTTGGCGTCGGCGTGCAGTGGGGTAACCGCCTGAAGGGCAAGCTGCATGCCTTGGCCATCGAACCACCTAACGAAGATACCGGTCGCTGCCGCCGCAACGGTACCCAGATAGAAATCGCGCTGCCAGTCCAGATTGGTATGCTGTTCAGCCAGATATCCCCCGCCGGCTTTCACCTGTGCCGACAGGCGATAGGTGAGGCCGGGAGTGACGACAAACGCATCGCTCGACAGACCGACCGTGTCGCCACCGCCTGCGCCCACGTCGAAGAGCACACTGAAATTGCCGTCGATCCGCTCGAGCGACGACTGGCCGATGGTGAGGCTGTTGTTCGACGGAAGTGGAGACCACCCGTCGGGGAGACCGTTGTTGTCTGCATCTATCTCGAAACTCGCGTTGGCAACCAGGTTGGGTGCAAAGGTGGTACCCGCGCTGCTCAGATCGCGAACGCGAATGGCGGGTGAGGGCTGCACGGTCAAATTATCGCCACCCACGGCAACGGCGGAGACACGGCCGTCCGGGGTCAGGGTGAGCGAAAGGCCGTCCATGGTGGCAATGGTTCCCGCCACGGCCGGCGTTGCATGGACCAGGAGCACCAGAGCAAGCACGGTCACGGGAACGGCGAACCATCCGCGGGACGAGCGCCACGCAGAGTGGGACGGGCCATGGTCGGAAGCGCGGATGCCGGCAACGCACGAAGATTTCCAATGAAGAGCAAGCATGTTTTCATGCTACCCCATAAAAGCCGGCTAACAACAGCACAATCGCAGCCGCACGAGCACAGTGGGGCGAGTTTTGTTCGCGTGCCGGGGAAGGTTAAGCTGGTGCGTTTCGCGGCCGGCGACGCCGCAAAGGAGTACAAGGCATGATCGAGTGGAGCCAGAACCAACAGATGATGATCGACGCCATGCGGCGCTTCGTCGAAGCCGAGGTCGTCCCCCATCTGGAGGCGCTCGAGCACGGCGACACGCCGCCCTACGACATCCTACGCAAGATGTTCAAGACCTTCGGCATCGACGAGATGGCGCGCACGCGTTTCGCCAAGCAGATCGAAAAAGAGAAAGCCGCCGGCAACGGCGCCGGGGCGGTCGACGGCGCAGCCGATGCCGACCCGGAAGCGCGCGCCGATCAGATCGCCATGCAGATTATCCCCATCATCGAGCTTTGCCGCTACTGCCCGGGCATGGTCACGGCGCTCGGCGTCAGCGTGGGTCTGACGAGCAACGCCATCTTGTCTAAGGGAACGATCGAACAGAAGGAGCGCTGGGCCCTCGACCTGATGACGCTCGACAAGGTCGGAGCCTGGGCCATCACCGAACCCGACTCGGGTTCGGATGCCTTCGGCGCCATGAAAGCCACGGCCCGGCGTGACGGCGACGGATACATACTCAACGGCAACAAGACCTTCATCACCAACGGGCCTTACGCCGACACCATCGTCTTCATCTGTAAACTCGACGAAGACAACGACCCCAAAGAGCGCAAGGTCGTCACCTTCGTCTTGGACAAGGGCATGCAGGGGCTGGAACAGAGCAAACCGATGCGCAAGATGGGCATTCATTCCTCGCCCACCGGCGAGCTGTTTCTCGAAGATCTGCGCGCCGGCAGGGACCGCTTGCTCGGCGGCAAAGAAGACTCGGGCTCGCGGCGTGGGACCAAAGACACATTTTCCGCAGAACGCACCGGCGTTGCGGCGATGGCTCTCGGCATCGTCGAGCAATGCTTGAAACTATCCCTCGACTACGCCAAGACACGCATCGCGTTCGGCAAACCGATCGGCGAATACCAACTCATTCAACTGAAACTGGCCAAGATGGAAGTCGCCCGGGTCAATCTGCAAAACATGGTGTTCCGCCAAATCGAGCTGCGCGCGAACGCGAGGTCGATCACGCTCGCCGAAGCGTCGGCCTACAAGCTGTACGCCGCGCAGACCTGCGTGGACGTGTGCATGGAGGCCGTGCAACTCTTCGGTGGCAACGGCTACATGGCCGAGTTTCAAGTAGAGCAACTCGCGCGCGACGCAAAGGTCCTGCAAATCTACGGGGGTACCGACGAGATTCAGATCAGTGCGATCGCCCGCGACCTGCTCGCCGGGCACAACTGAGGACACACAAAATGGACTTCGAACTCACCGAAACACAACGCATGATTCAGGACACGGCGCGCTCGTTCGCTGAAAAAGAGGTCAAACCTCTGGCCCGCAAGATCGACCGCGAGCACTACTTCCCTACCGAGCTGCTGCCGAAGATGGCCGAACTCGGCTTCATGGGCATGTTCGTCCCCGAGCAGTGGGGCGGAAGCGGGCTGGACGTAGTCAGCTACGTTCTGGCGATGGAAGAAATCTCGGCCGCCTGTGCAACCACCGGCGTGATCATGAGCGTGAACAACTCTCTGGTCTCCGACCCCATCCTGCGCATGGGCAGCGACGAGCAAAAAGAGAAATGGCTCGCCCCGTTGGCAAGCGGCGAGAAGCTCGGTTGCTTTTGCCTATCGGAGCCGGGAACGGGATCGGACGCGGCCAATCAATCGGCACGCGCCGTACGCAAAGGGGATGTCTGGGTGCTGAACGGCACCAAGAATTGGATCACCAATGGGCCGTTCGCCGACACCGCTCTGGTTTTCGCGATGAGCGATCCGTCTCGCGGCGTCAAGGGCATCACCGCCTTCCTGATCGACAAGGATGCGGCCGGGTATTCGACGGGCGCCGTCGAAGACAAACTCGGCATCTGCGGCTCGGGGACTTGCCAAGTAATATTGGAAGACTGCGAAGTGCCGGCCGGCGATGTCCTCGGCAAAGAGAACGAAGGCTTCAAGGTCGCCATGTCGACGTTGGACGGCGGCCGCATCGGAATTGCCGCCCAAGCCCTCGGCATCGCTCGTGCAGCTTTCCACGCCGCGCGCGAGTATTCCAAGGAACGCAAGGCCTTCGGGGGGCCGATCTCGCAGTTCCAAGCCATACAGTTCTACTTGGCCGACATGGCCACGCGCTTGGACGCGGCGAGACTTCTCACGCTGCGCGCGGCGCAGCTCAAAGACCGTAAGGGCAACTACGGATCGGCCGCCGCCAAGGCCAAAGTCTTCGCCTCCGAGACCGCCAACTGGATCGCCTCCAAGGCCGTGCAGGTTCACGGCGGCAACGGTTATTCACGCGAGTACGACGTGGAGCGGCACTTCCGCGATGCCAAGATCACGGAGATCTACGAAGGCACCAGTGAAATCCAGCGCCTCGTCATCGCCCGCGACGTGCTGCGCGACTGAGTGGACGGTGCGAGTCTAGGAGCGAAACGATATGAGCGTACGAATCGAGCGCAATGATCCGGTATTCACCGTCGTGCTCTCACGGCACGAACGCCGCAACGCCGTCGATCGTGAGCATCAAGAGGCGCTGGCGAACGCTTTCCGAGAGTTTGAGGCCGACCAGAATGCCGCCGTCGCGGTTCTGTGTGGAGACGGTGGGACCTTTTGCGCCGGTGCCGACCTAAAAGGCGTCGCCGAGGGCAAAGGCAACCGCGTGCTCGAAGAGGGCGACGGGCCCATGGGACCCACGCGCATGCTGCTTTCCAAGCCCGTCATTGCGGCGGTCTCGGGCTACGCGGTGGCAGGCGGACTCGAATTGGCGCTTTGGTGCGACATGCGCGTGGCCGAACGCAGCGCCGTCTTTGGTGTGTTCTGCCGCCGTTGGGGTGTTCCGCTCATCGACGGCGGCACCGTGCGCCTGCCGCGAACGATCGGCATGGGTCGCGCCATGGACATGATTCTCACCGGCCGTGCGGTCGGCGCCGAGGAAGCGCTGGCCTGGGGCCTGGCCGATCGCATCGTCGAGGACGGCGGCGCCCGCGAGCATGCCGAGGCCTTGGCCCGGCAGATCGCCGCCTTCCCGCAACTCTGTATGCGCGCCGACCGACGCAGCGCTTACGAACAGGAGTCGCTATCGATCGACGAGGCCATCCGCAATGAGTATCGCGGCGGCCGACGCGTGATCGAGAGCGGCGAGACGGCTGCCGGCGCCGGGCGTTTCGCCGCCGGTGCCGGACGGCACGGACGCTTCGGCAGCTGAAAGGAGACCTCGGTGACCGACAAAGTCGACAACAACCCCCTATTGCATCCCACCCCCTACCCTCGTTTCGACGAGATCGAACCCTCTCACGTCGAGCCGGCCGTAACGGCTTTGCTCGCCGAACTGGGGAGCAAACTCGACACCCTCGAGCACGGCGTGGAGATCAGCTGGCCGAGTCTGGTCGAACCGCTCGAGCGCATCGGCGATCGCATCGAGTCGGTGTGGGGCGTGGTCGGACACCTGATGGGCGTGCGCAACAGCGCCGAGCTGCGCGAGGCCTACCAGCAGATGCAGCCTGACGTCGTCCGCTTCTCGACTCGCGTGGCGCAAAGCCGTCCGATTTTCGACACTCTGAGCCGCCTGCACGACGGCCCGGGTTGGGTAGGTCTCGATGCCGCTCAACAGCGCATCGTCGAGACTCTGTTGCGCGACGCCAAGCTCTCCGGGGTTGGCCTGGACGGAGAGGCCAAGTCACGCTTCAACGCCATCGAACTCGAGCTTGCCGAATTGTACACACGCTTCAGCAACAACGTTCTCGATGCGACCAAGGCTTTCTCTCTCAAACTTGAAAGCCGCGGCGAGGTTGAAGGCCTGCCGGAAAGCTTGCTCGCGGCCGCGGCACAATCGGCGCGCGAGGCCGGCGACGAAAGCGCCGGCGCAGGCGAAGGGCCCTGGCGCATCACCCTGGACGCCCCGAGCTTGGTGCCGTTTCTCGAGCACAGCCGCAGGCGCGACCTGCGCGAGCGCGTCTATCGCGCCTACATCACCCGCGCGAGCAGCGGCGAGTGCGACAACACACCGTTGATCGACAGCATCCTCGCCCTACGCCGCGAGCAGGCCGAGCTGCTCGGTTTCGCAAGTTTTGCCGAAGCCAGTCTGGCGTCCAAAATGGCGCCATCGGTGGCGGAGGCCGAGCGGCTTCTCGAAGAACTGCGCGCGGCATCCTACCAAGCCGCCGAGGCCGATCTCGAGGACGTGCGCGCTTTTGCCGCCTCGCAAGGAACGAACGGATCCGATGAGCCGGCACACTGGGACATCGCCTTCTGGGCCGAACGCTTGCGCGAGCAACGTTACGACTTCAACGATGAGGATCTGCGGCCCTACTTTCCCCTGCCCAAAGTACTCGATGGTTTGTTCGGCTTGGCGACCAAGCTCTTCGCTATCCGCATCGAAGCCGCCGACGGCGAGGTGCCGGTTTGGCACGACGACGTTCGCTTCTTTCACGTTCTCGACGAGCACGGCCGGCGCATCGCGGCGTTCTATCTCGATCCCTACAGCCGCCCCGCCGAGAAACGCGGCGGGGCCTGGATGGACGAATGCATGGGGCGCTCGCGAATCGACGGAGAGGCGGTGCGGCTGCCTGTAGCCTACGTCATCTGCAACCAAGCACCACCCGTTGACGGCCGCCCGGCTTTGATGAACTTCACCGAACTGCGCACCGTGTTTCACGAGTTCGGCCACGCCTTGCAGCACATGCTCACACGCGTCGACTATGGTCTGGCGTCGGGAATACGCGGCATCGAGTGGGACGCCGTCGAGCTGCCGAGCCAGTTCATGGAAAACTGGTGTTACCACCGTGAGACACTGCTGAGCTTGAGTTCCCACGTCGAGACCGGCGAGCCCTTGCCCGCCGAGCTGTTTGAGAAGATCCTGCGTGCACGCAACTACCGCGCGGGTTCGCAGATGCTGCGCCAAGTGTACTTTTCGCTCACCGATCTGGAACTGCACGACCGCTACCGGCCGGGACGGGGAGAAAGCCCTTCCGACGTACAACGCCGTGTCGCAGACCTGGCCGCCGTCATGAAACCCCTGCCCGAAGACCGCTTTCTCTGCAGCTTCGCGCACATTTTCGCGGGAGGCTATGCGGCGGGTTATTACAGCTACAAATGGGCCGAGGTGCTCAGCGCCGATGCCTTCTCGGCCTTCGAAGAAGCCGGCTTGGATCGCGACGACGCTCTGACGGCCACCGGCCGTCGTTATCGCGATACCGTATTGGCGCTCGGCGGCAGCCGCGCACCCATGGAGGTCTTCACCGCCTTCCGCGGCCGCGAGCCTTCGACCGAGGCTCTCTTACGACACTCCGGCCTGGCCGACGGCTGACTTCCGCCGCTGCTTGCGCTAGTCGTGAACGAGCAGCATTTCCTGGAGGAATCATGTCCGTACGTATTGAAACCGACACCATGGGGAAGGTCGAGGTCCCCGCCGACCGTTACTACGGAGCGCAAACCGCGCGCAGCCTGGCCAACTTCAAGATCGGCGGCGAGCGTTTTCCACGAGAGATGATCCGAGCTTTCGGCATCGTCAAAAAGGCGGCAGCTCTCACCAACGTCAAGCTCGGCGTCCTCGCACAAGAGAAAGCCGACCTCATCGCGCGCGCCGCCGATGAGGTGATCGATGGAAAGCTCGACGAACACTTTCCCCTGGTTGTCTGGCAGACGGGTTCGGGAACGCAGTCGAACATGAACAGCAACGAGGTCATTTCCAACCGGGCCATCGAGATGGCCGGTGGCAAAATGGGCTCGAAAGACCCCGTGCACCCCAACGACGACGTCAACAAAAGCCAATCGTCCAACGACACCTTTCCGACCGCCATGCACATAGCCGCCTACGAGCGAACGGCCGATGCTCTACTGCCGAAACTTACGGGGCTCCGCGATGCATTGAGCAAAAAGTCGGAGCAGTTCTCCGACCTCGTCAAGATCGGCCGCACGCATTTGCAAGACGCCACTCCCCTGACACTCGGGCAGGAGTTCTCGGGCTACACCGCGCAACTGACCAACGGCATCCGCCGCATCAAAACGGCATCCAAGTCCCTACTCCCGCTGGCGCTCGGGGGCACAGCCGTAGGTACGGGATTGAATACACCTAAGGGTTTTGCCGAAGGCGTCGCCGCCGAAATCGCCCGGATCAGCGGCCATCCTTTTGTAACGGCTCCGAACAAGTTCGAGGCTCTGGCCGCCCACGACGCTTTGGTCGAGATGAGCGGTGCGCTCAAGACCGTGGCCGTCAGTTTGATGAAGATCGCCAACGACATCCGCCTGCTGGGCTCGGGACCGCGTTGCGGCATCGGAGAGATTCATTTGCCCGAGAACGAGCCGGGAAGCTCGATCATGCCGGGCAAGGTCAACCCCACCCAGTGCGAAGCCATGACCATGGTGTGCGCGCAGGTCATGGGCAACGACGTCGCCGTCAACATGGCCGGCGCCACCGGCCATTTCGAACTCAACGTTTTCAAGCCCGTGATGATCTTCAACGTACTCAACTCGATCCGCTTGCTCGGCGACGCGTGCGAGAGTCTGGAACGTCACTGCGTGGTCGGCATCGAGGCCAATCGCGAGCGCATCAAGAAGAATCTGGAAAACTCGCTCATGCTGGTAACCGCCCTCAATCCGGTGATCGGTTACGACAACTCGGCCAAGGTGGCAAAACACGCTCTCAAGACCGGCAGTACGTTAAAGGCAGCAGCCCTCGAACTCGGCCTGTGCAGCGCCGAGCAGTTCGACGAGGCCGTCCGCCCCGAACGCATGGTCGGACCCAAGTGACGCCGAGGCCGGGCTCGAAACGCGGCAAGGACGACGACTCGACACCCCCGAACGTTGATCTAGCGCCCGCACCCACGCCCGGCGGCGGCGGTACCGTCGCGCCAATCGAAGTTGACCGACTTCATCACCCGAGCGGTCGCGCCGGCCTCGGCTTGGGTCTGACTCTGACGACGGTTGCGCTCTGGGGCATGCTCCCGATCGGACTCAAGATCGTCCTGGACGGTATGGATCCACTGACCATTACCTGGTACCGCCTCGGCGCCGCCGCGCTCATCCTGGCTCCGATTCTAGCCGCGCGCGGCAGCCTTCCACGTCTCGGCCGTTTGCCCGTCGGCGCCTGGCGCTTGCTCACGATCGCCGCCGTTTGCCTGGCCGCCAACTACGGCCTCTACATTCTCGGGCTCGACCATACCAACGCCGGCACCGCGCAGGTGGTCATTCAACTGGCGCCGGTGTTGCTTGCCGTCGGCGGCATCTGGGTTTTCAAGGAACGCTTCGGCTTCATCCAATGGGTGGGCCTGGCCGTCATGCTCACCGGGCTGGTGATCTTTTCGCGCGATCAGATCGGACAGTTGGTTGCCGGGCTGCACGTCTATTACGTCGGCATCGCATTCCTGGTTACGGCCGCGGTAACATGGGCGACCTACGGGCTGGCGCAAAAACAACTCCTGCGCCATATGACCTCACCTGCGATCATGTTGTGCATCTACGTCGGCTCGACCGTCGTCTTTACGCCCATGGCCACGCCCTCACAGATTTTCCGATTGAGCGGCGCCCAGTTGGCGGCACTCGTGTTTTGCGTACTCAACACCTTGTTGGCCTACGGAACCTTTGCCGAAGCTCTGGCCCATTGGGAAGCATCACGCGTCAGCGCCGTGCTCGCCATTGTGCCCTTGGCCACTCTGGCGATGCTCAAGCTGTCCGAGGCTGTGATGCCGAGCTTGCTCGTTCCCGAGCCGATTACAGCCACCGGCGTCGTCGGCGCCGGCCTGGTCGTTTCCGGATCATTGATGACGGCGCTGGGACGAGGCTGAGAGGGCCGGTCCCCGCGCCGGCTAGGCGGGAGAGGGCTCCAGGCGAGCCGGGTAGGCGGCGAGCCGATCGAGGGGGGCCCCGGAACG
>CAZKLE010000101.1:0-9598 GCA_964553415.1 uncultured Myxococcales bacterium | reverse complement strand
TGCATGGAGTTCAGACGTGTGCTCTTCAGATCTACATCTTTTTAATGTTATCTCCACGACGCTGGGACGCGCCAGAAGATCGGCCGGCGAAGTCGGCGCTGCACTACAAAGACCGGCTGGCGCGAGGCAGACCGCGGTGAGCAGAGCCGACAGCGAACGGATCGCGGAAAGGCGCCGCCGGGAGGGGCGCCGCTCCAATCGCAGGCAGGCTTGGTTTTGCTGAGCCACGGCGGGGATTGTGCGAATCGAGGGGCGAGATTCTACGCTCGGGCCTCGGTTCGGCTCTATCTGGACCTGTCGTCACCTTCTTGTCAAGGTCCTTCCTATTCAGTACCGGCGCCAAGGTGAGCGCCGGTACTGGAGGGCTTCGGCCACATGGGCGGGCTCGACGGTTTGCGAAGCGGCCAGGTCGGCGATTGTGCGCGCGACAGCCAGCACCCGTCGAATCTCTCGCGCCGATAGACGAAGCTTCTCGGCAGCTCGGCCCAAAAGGGTTCGAACGGCGCAATCCGTCTGCAAAGCTTCGCGGGTGTTGTGTTCGTGGCGGAAGGCACGGGCGCGCAACACCCGTGTCCGCACATCGGCAGAGGGTTCACTTGCCCCGCTATCGCAAAGCTCGTCGAAGGCAACGCGTTGGACGGCCACCTGCAAATCAATGCGATCGAGCAGCGGACCGCTCAGGCGTGCCCGATACCGTGCGATGGAGCGCTGAGGACAGGTGCAGCGGCCGGCTTCAGTTTCATAAAACCCGCAGGGGCAAGGGTTGGCCGCGGCAACGAGAAGGAAGTCGGCGGGAAAGGTCAAACTTGCGCCGGCACGACTGATCGTCAAGCGGTGGGTTTCCAATGGCTCGCGCAGTTGGTTGAGCACTTGCGGCGCGAATTCGGCGATTTCGTCGAGAAACAGGATGCCGTTGTGGGCAAGGCTTACCTCGCCCGGTCGGGGGTTGTAGCCGCCGCCGACCATGCCGGCGACCGAGATGCTGTGGTGCGGGCATCGTGCGGGGCGGTGGGTAATGAGCGCTCCGCCCTTGCGGGAATGGACCAGCCCGGCGATGCTGTGGATCGAAGTGGTGGCGACGGCTTCGGACAGCGACAGCGGCGGCAGGATGGAAGGCAAGCGTTCGGCCAACATGCTCTTGCCGGCTCCGGGAGGCCCCCACAGGAAAAGATGATGGCCTCCTGTGGCTGCGATCTCGAGTGCCCGGCGGGCGATGTGTTGCGATCGGACTTCGGCAAGATCCGGCCCGCTCGCTTGCCGGCGAGCGGCGAACACGGCGGCGACGTCGACCTCGACGGGGGCCTGCTGAAAACGGTCCTGAACGAGTCGAACGGCTTCGCCCAGCGACGCCGCTGTGTAGACCTTGATGTCGGAGGCCAGGGCGGCTTCGCTACCATTCTCGGTAGGGACGACCAGACGACTCAGGCCGGAACGCGCGGCCGTCAAGGCGGCCGGCAAGGCTCCGGCTACGGGTCGCAGGCGGCCGTCGAGACCGAGTTCGCCGAGAAACACCGCCTCTAGAGCGGCGTCCGCCTTGCAGTGACCGGAGGCGCTGAGAAGCGCCATGGCGATGGCAAGATCAAAGGTCGCGCCGGTTTTGCGCCTGTGTGCGGGTGACAGATTGACCAGTTCCTTTCTGCGTTTGTACGCGGGAACCGTTGCACGGATGGCTGCGCGCACGCGCTCGCGGCCCTCACGAACCGCTGCGTCAGGTAGTCCGACCACGACGAAGTGCGGGATGCCGTTTGCAGTGCGTGCTTCGACGCGGACCAGGTAGCTGCCGACGCCCTCGTGGGCGCAACTGTGTGTAACGGCGAAGATGGTCCTTGTGTGCCGCCGGCGGTGCCGTGCGGCAATGCCTTCCCGGTTATGGACTTGTATCTTTGGGTGCGGTCCCTATGATCCCCGTGTGCTTCTCATGATCGACAACTACGATTCGTTTACCTACAACCTGGTGCAGTATCTCGGGGAATTGGGGGCCGAGGTCGTCGTGCGGCGTAACGATGCCGTCACCGTCGACGAGATCCGCGCTATGTGCCCCAGCTGCCTGGTGATATCGCCGGGGCCGTGTAGCCCCAACGAGGCGGGGGTGTCGGTTGCCGCGGTCCGCGACTTGGCCGGCGAAATTCCCATTTTGGGTGTTTGTTTGGGCCACCAGTGTATCGGTCAGGCCTTTGGTGCGCGCATCGTCCGGGCCGATCGTCTCATGCATGGCAAGACTTCCGAGATCCGGCATGACGGTCGCGGTGTATTCAGCGGCTTGCCCCAGGGATTTGTTGCTACTCGTTATCATTCGTTGGTGGTGGAGGCCGGCAGCCTGCCGCCGGTCCTGGAACGGAGTGCGTGGACCGAGGACGGCGAAATTATGGGACTACGTCACAGGGAACTCGCGGTCGAGGGTGTGCAGTTCCACCCCGAATCGATTCTCACCGACGAAGGCAAGCACCTGTTGGCGAACTTTTTGGGCTCGCTGGCGACGTGAAAACAGTCTTGGTGTTGGCGCTGCTGGCGGTGAGCGCCCTTTCGAGCCTGTCAGCCTCGTGCGCCGCGGTCGCTACCGGTGCCGCGCCGGTGCCGGTAGCGACCGGCTGCCCGGGGCGCTTGCTCGGCTACGGCGCGGATTTGCTCGGCCGCAGGGTTGAAGCCGTTTTGCGGCACGAGGGCTTTCGCGTTGCGGCTGTCGGCACGATGATCCGTGCCAGCCGTCGCTTCACAGGCCTGGAGCAGGGGCGTATCCACCTGCTCGATCGCGATTGGCCGGCCACCGTTCGCCGAGATGACCACGGCGTGGTTGCCGCCTACACGACGCTGCGTGTGCAGTTCGGCCTGACCCCGGACGGCGAGTCTACCTGTGCGACTTTGCGGCTCGAGCCTGTCGGTCTCTCGTTGAGCGAAGCGACGCGGTCAGCGCTCTCCAAGGCGATGGTAGACGCCGTGGACGCCGGGCTTCCATTACAGCGCGGGCATTGAGGTTTTGCCGGCGGCAGTCTAGGGCATCTTTCGATGGCGGAATCGAGAGAGCTTTTGGCCTGGATGGCCCTTGCCGAAATCGGGCGCAGAGGCAGCGAAGGATGGCTGAGGGCGGCGGCGACGGTCGGTTCGGCCCAAGGCCTGTTCGTTGCCGGCGACTTGGAGTTGACGAATCTGGGCCTCGGCAAAGCGGCCAGGACTCGGCTTGCTGCGTTCCACGACTGGCGGCGTTTGCAGCGGGAGTGCGAACGATGTCGCGGCTTGGGCTTGGCGTTGGCCACTCCCGCCGATGATGCCTACCCCACAGGGCTTGCTTCGATTCGCGATCCGCCGCTGCTGTTGTACTACCGAGGACGCGCTCCGGCGCTGTTCGAGCCTGCTGTAGCGATCGTCGGTTCGCGGCGCGCCACCGCCTACGGGCGCCGCATCGCGAGGGGCTACGCTCGTCGTCTGGCGTCGCGCGGGGTCGCCGTCGTCAGTGGTCTCGCGCTGGGAATCGACGCTGCGGCCCACGCCGGAGCGCTCGAGGCTGGAGCGACCGTAGCCGTGGTGGCGAGCGGTCTCGATCGCGTCTACCCACAGGAACATCGTCGCTTGCTCGATCAAATAGCACACTCCTTTTGTGTGCTCGGCGAATATGCCCCCGGCACCCCTCCGCTTCCCCATCACTTTCCGGTGCGCAACCGCATTATCACGGGAATGACCTGTGCGACCATCATCGTCGAAGCCGGCGAACGGAGCGGCTCTCTGGTCAGCGCCCATAGCGCCTTGGACCAGGGCCGTGAGGTCTACGCCGTCCCGGGCAACATAGACTCCCCGGTTTCACGGGGAACCAACGCATTGATCCGGGATGGGGCTGTCCCGCTTAGCGGCTACGATGATCTTGACGCCGCGTTGGGTCTTTCGCGGAGCCCCCGCGAGCGCGGCCAAGCGCGGGTTCGCACTCGCCGGCCCTTGCAGGGAGGCGCGGACGCCGTCGAAGGGGAAGGGGACACGCGCTTGATTTTACGGGCTCTAGAGAGCGCTCCGAGGTCCGTGGACTCCCTCGTCGAGGCAACTCGACTTGACGGCGCACGCGTTCTGGAGTTGTTAACGGGACTCGAGCTGGAGGGTCTCGCCGAACGGACGGCCTCGGGTGCCTACGTTGCCGTCGAGACCGATTTTTGACTCGCACCAACGATCCGGTCTTATCTTCACCTATGGCTGCCAAAAATCTTCTCGTGGTCGAATCGCCGGCCAAAGCCAAAACGCTGAGTCGTTACCTCGGCCGCGACTATGTCGTCAAAGCGTCGGTGGGCCATATCGCCGACCTCCCCAAGAGCAAGCTCGGGGTCGATCTGGACAACGATTTTGCACCCGACTACGAAATCATCCACGGCAAGGGCAAGGTCGTCACGGAGCTGAAAAAGGCGCTCAAGGGGAAAGAGACGATCCTGCTGGGGCCCGACCCCGACCGCGAAGGCGAGGCCATTGCCTACCACATTGCCGCCCGCGTCGTTCCAAAGAACTTCAAAGGCACCGTCAAGCGTGTACTTTTCAACCAGATCACCAAGGCAGCCGTCAAAGAAGCTGTGCGCAATCCGGGCGAAATCGACACACGTAAGTTCGAGGCGCAGCAGGCCCGGCGGGTGATCGATCGCTTGGTCGGTTACCAGCTCAGTCCGCTGCTATGGGACAAGGTTCGGCGCGGACTTTCCGCCGGCCGTGTGCAGTCGGTTGCCGTGCGCTTGATCGTCGAGCGGGAGCGCGCCATTCGCGAGTTCCAGTCCGTCGAGTACTGGAACATCGATGCCCGGCTCGAGGCCGAGGGTGCTGCTCCGGTAGCGGCGCGGCTTACCCACGTGGGCAACGACAAGATCGATACACGCAATCTGAAATCGGACGATGCCTCGGCCTTTTTCATCAAGAGCGAACCGCAAGCGACGGATCTGTGCGATCGTCTCGGCCGTGTCGAGGCGTGGAAGGTCAGCGCCGTCAAGAAGAGCAAGCGGCAACGCAAGCCGTCGCCGCCGTTCATTACGTCGACCTTGCAGCAGGAGGCCTATCGTAAGCACGGCTTTCAGCCGCGCCGCACCATGAGCGCGGCGCAACGTTTGTACGAGGGCATCGAGTTGGGCGGACAGGGGCTCACCGGATTGATCACGTACATGCGTACCGATTCGACGCGGGTCGCGCCGGAGGCTATCGATTCGGTACGCGAGATGATCGGCAAAAGCTTTGGTGCTGACTACCGGCCCGAGAAGCCGAATACCTACAAGGCCAAGAAGAGCGCGCAGGATGCGCACGAGGCGATTCGACCGACATCCATAGACTTGCCCCCTTCGGCCGTGAAGTCCTTCCTCAAGCCCGACGAGGCCAAGGTCTACGCATTGGTGTGGAACCGTTTCGTCGCCAGCCAGATGGCCCCGGCGCTGTATGACCAAACTGCGGTCGACATTAGCGCTGACGACTGCGTGTTCCGTGCCAACGGACAGGTAATGCGTTTTGACGGGTTTCTTCGCGTGTATCAGGAGAGTTCCGATACGCCGGAGTCGGTCGACGATCCGCATGCGCTTCCCGACCTTTCCGAGGGCGATCTGCTCGGCCTTCTCGGCCTCGACCCGAGCCAGCATTTCACCCAGCCACCGCCTCGTTTCACACAGGCGTCGCTGATCCGTGAACTCGAAGAGAACGGCGTCGGGCGGCCTTCCACCTACGCCTCGATCATGTCGACGATCATCGGCCGGGAGTACGTACGCCAGGACGAGCAAAAACGATTGATGCCGACCCAGCTCGGAGAGTTGGTGACCGATCTTCTCGTGGAATCGTTTCCCGATATCCTGAATGTGGACTTCACCGCGGGTCTCGAAAGCAACCTCGACAGTATCGAGGCGGGAGCCCGCGGCTGGCTCGACGTGACCAGGAGTTTCTATACGCCCTTTGGGGCCGACCTGGAACGGGCCAAGAAGGAAATGCGCGACGTCAAGGGAGAGGTCCAGGAAACCGAGATTCCTTGTGAGAAGTGCGGCAAGAAGTTGGTCGTTAAATGGGGCAGGAACGGCGAATTCCTCGCTTGTCCGTCCTATCCGGAGTGTAAGTTTACTTGCAACTTCACTCGCACCGATGACGGTGGTCTCGAGATCGAGCAGCCCGAGACGACCGAGGAAAAGTGTGAGAAGTGCGGGGCCGACATGCAGTACAAGTTCGGCCGTTTCGGGAAGTTCCTCGGCTGCTCAAACTATCCCGAGTGCAAGAACGTCAAGTCTCTGAATAAGCCCGTTCCTACCGGGATTGCCTGCCCCCCTAAGCCTCGAGGCTGTGGTGAGGGGGAGATTGTGCGTAAGATATCGCGCCGCGGTAAAATTTTTTACAGCTGCAATCGCTACCCCGACTGCAAGTTTGCCATTTGGGACAAGCCGGTCGATTCACCGTGTCCTGAGTGTGACGCGCCGTTCGTCGTCGAGAAGACGACCAAACGTGCCGGTACGGTGCGCAAATGCGCCCGCGAGGACTGTGAGTACAGCGAAAGCGTCGCCGAAGGCCTATCCATCGAAGCATGACTGCATCGCTTCCGGTGATGGTGATCGGCGGCGGACTCGCGGGGTGTGAGGCCGCCTACCAACTCGGCAGGCGTGGTGTCGACGTCAGCCTGTGGGAGATGAGGCCTCAGCGCGGGACCGAAGCTCACAAGACCGACCGATTGGCGGAACTGGTTTGTTCGAATTCGTTCCGAGACAATTCTATGGGAACGGCCGTCGGTCTGCTCAAGGCCGAGATGCGCGCGATGGACTCACTCGTTATGCGTGTCGCCGATCGGGTGAGCGTGCCCGCCGGATCGGCGTTGGCCGTCGATCGGGTGGCGTTCGCCGAGGGAATCGAGCGGGAAATTGCCGCCGTCGGTCGTATCCGCTTGATCCGCGAAGAGGTGGTCGACGTGCCCGCCGAGGGTATCACGGTTGTCGCGACCGGGCCGCTGACCTCCGAGACTCTTTGCGATTCGTTGACGCGCGTTCTCGGCTGCGGCCGACTGTATTTCTACGATGCCATTTCGCCGATCATCACAGCGGCGTCGATCGACATGGATATCGCGTTTCGTGCGGCCCGCTACGGCAAGGGTGGCGACGATTACATCAACTGTCCCCTCGACGAGGAGCAGTATGGGCGGCTCGTGGATGAAATCTCGGGCGCGGAAAAGATGCCGGCGAAGAACTTTGAACGCTGCGTGTATTTTGAAGGATGTATGCCGGTCGAGGAATTGGCTCGACGCGGGCGACTTACGCTTGCATTCGGCCCTATGAAGCCGGTGGGTCTCGTCGATCCGCGTAGCGAAAGGCGCCCGTTCGCGGTCGTACAGCTGAGACAGGACGATCGCGGCGGACGCTTGTACGGCATGGTCGGATTTCAGACCAAGATGACCTACCCCGAACAGCGCCGGGTCTTTCGTATGATCCCCGGACTCGGCCAAGCCGAGTTCGTCCGTCTCGGGAGTCTGCATCGCAACACGTTTATCGACTCTCCTCGTTGCATGACGACGGCGCTTGCGGTGCGCGGGCGTGAGGACCTATTTGTCGGCGGGCAGCTCGTGGGCGTCGAAGGATACGTAGAATCGGCGGCGACGGGCCTCCTGTGCGGGATCAACGCTGCAAGGGCGGCTCGACGGCAGCCTCCGGTCTCTCCGCCTTCGACGACGGCCTTGGGGGCTCTAACGAGATACGTTACTGAACCTACGCGTAAACATTTCCAACCTATGAATGCGAATTATGGACTCTTTCCTCCTCTAGAGAGCCGTGTCCGCGGACGCGAAAAACGCGCGGCCCTCGGGCGTCGCGCATCGCGGCATATGGAGCAATGGATGGATGAGACTGGGCTTGGGAATTCGTCGCAGCTGGTCTGAGGGGCCAAGCAGGGCAAGAAAAAAAATAGCGGGTGTCGCGGATTTTGTTGACAGCCAAGGTCCCTCGTCCCCATAGTGATGCGTTGCCTCGGTGGATCGGGGCAATGGTGGCGTCTCGAAACGAGCGTTGCCGAGATGGTGATGAAGACGGAAGAAGGACGAAGGAGGGTGGCATGACAAAAGCAGATATCATTGAAGCGGTAGCCAAGGCGACCGGATTGTCCAAGCGTGGCGCGGCCGGAGCGGTGGACGCGACGATTGCGCAGGTGTCCAGGGGCATCAAGAAGGAGAAGAGGTTGGCTCTGTCCGGCTTTGGAACCTTCACGGTTCGTAAACGGAAAGCGCGTCTGGGTCGGAATCCGCGTACGGGCGAGGAGATCAAGATCGCCGCGAGCCGAACCGTCGGCTTCAAGCCGGCTCCGGCACTCAAAACCGGCCTGTAAAACACTCGGCCCTGAAACACTGGGGATTTCCGCCGCCGGATGGCGTCGTTCGAGAACGGACGGCGGCTCCGGCGGCTTTTTTTTTGTATTGCTGACACACTGAGCCGATGTTCGAGCTTTCGTCACGTTTTGCAGCCTCGGCGGATGCCGGCTGGAAGGCGGCCGCAGCGATCGCTTTGGCGGCCGCTCCTTCGCCGACGGCCGCGGCCGCGGGTCTCGATCGACTGGCCGACGCCGGCGGCATCGAGTTGCTTGCCGCCTGTCGTGGTCCACAACTGACTCGGTTGGTGATGCTGCTCGGCTGCGGCCCGGCGCCCACGCGCTCGTTGGTAGCGCGCGGCGAGCGCTGGCCGGAGGCCTTGGCCTACAGTTCGACGGACAATCCGCGGCGCTGTGAACTCGAGGCCCGTTTTGGCCTACGTGTGCTCGATGACCGCTCCTCTTTGCAGTGTGCGTTGCGCGAAATGGCTGATCTCGAATTGTTACGGATCGCCGCTCGCGACATTGCCGGGGAAGCCTCGTTGGCGGAAACCCTCGAGGCCATCACCTGTCTTGCCGAAGTTGCGCTCGAGACCGCCGTGCGCGTCGAGCGCGCCGTCTTGGCGGCCAAGTTCGGGCAGCCGCGAACTCGCTCCGGCCGTCGGGTAGGTTTTGTGGTGCTGGGCCTGGGCAAACTCGGTGGCAGTGAGCTGAACTATAGCTCCGACGTCGACCTCATGTACCTCTACGAGACCGACGACACCGACGACACCGACGAGGCGGCCGATGGCGGTCCGCGAGCGAGGGAGTTTTTCACGAAGCTGGCCGGCGCGGTTACCGCCTCGATCGGTGAGGCCACCGCCGACGGCATCGTCTTTCGGGTGGACCTGAGGCTTCGCCCGGAAGGGCTCAACGGTCCGCTCATCAACTCCGTCGAAAATGCGCTGCGCTACTACGAGGGCTGGGGCGACACCTGGGAGCGCGGCGCCTTGATGAAGGCGCGCCCTGTGGCCGGCGATCTCGAAGTCGGACGGAACTTCCTTGCCGGCCTGGAGCCGTTTATCTATCGGCGCCACCTCGACTATCTGACGGTCGAAGACCTGCGCACCATGAAACACCGTATCGACGTCGAAGCGGAAGCCGCTGCCGTCGGCAAGCGCGACGTCAAGATCGGCGCGGGAGGAATTCGGGAGATCGAGTTCGTTGTGCAGGCCTTGCAGCTCATTCACGGGGGGCACGTTGCGGCGGTGCGGGCTTTGGGCACTCGTGAGGGATTGTTGCGTTTGCGTGAGCGAGGCCTCATGCCGGCTGACGACGCCGAGGTTCTACAGAG
>CAZKLE010000100.1:0-9653 GCA_964553415.1 uncultured Myxococcales bacterium | reverse complement strand
AGTTAGCCGAGGTATGCGAAGCCGGCGAACTCATGCCGCAGAAATCGACCTATTTCTACCCGAAGTTACTGACGGGACTGGTCTTTCACGCGCTGTGACGCTACGCCCCGCGGGTGGTGTGAAGCGCTTTTCCTTGCTTCGCCGCGCCGCTCAGGGAAGGCCTTTGGCCGCGCGCCGAGCCTGTGATCGCCAGCTGCGGTTGGCCATACGCAGGTACTTGGGAAGTTGCGCAAAAGCCTCTTCCGCTTGTTGATAGGCCTTACGCGCTCCGTCGCTCTGCCCGAGTCCTTGGCGCGATTGGCCGAGCAGAAGCCAGCCCTCGACGCTCGACGTGTTGGTGCTCACTGCCGCTTCGGCTTGTTCCGCAGCATGGCGGGCGTCTCCTTGGCCCAAGAAGTGACGGGCGAGAGCCACGCGCGGTTCACCATACAAAAACGAAGGTTTGATCTCGAGGGCTTTCTCGATATTGCCGACGCCCTCGGCGCTGCTGCCGGTCTCGATCTGCGACAGTCCTAGGTAGTAGTGGGTCTCCGGCGACTCGGACATGCGTTTGATGGCCGCTTCGAGTTGCTCGCGGGCCTCCGCGGCGCGGCCCTCACCAACGAGCAGGCGGCCCAAGTCGTTGCGCGCATCGACGTCGGACGGATTGATCTGAATGCGTCGTTGCAGTTCACGGATCGTCGATTTTTTCGAAAAGACCTTGCCCGGATTGAAATAACGTCCCCGGTAACGCGCCTCGACGAAATAGAAGACGGCCCCGACGGCGACGAGGGCAAGCAGTGGGTTTCTGAGGAGCGAGTTGAGGAGGACGAAGAGAAAAAAGGTACGCAAGACGCGGCGGCTGCTCGAAAGGCGTTACTCGCCGTCCTCGCCGAAGTGAGCCCGGGCGATCCGCTCTTTTAGGTATTCGAGGGTCCCGAGATCCTCGATGATGTCGCCGCCGGTGTCGTAGAAAAAGATTTCCCCGTCTCGGTTTCGCCCTACAGCGACGAGCCATTCCAACTCGTCGCGATCTTCGAGTAGGTAGTTGATAGCCTGAGACACGCCCTTGCCGGGAATGATGGTGATCTTTGTGCGGCGGCCGACTTGCTGTTTGGTTGCCAGGGGCTTCTTTTTCATGGACACGGTGGCGTTTCCCGCCCTCTGTCGCCGAAGATATTGACTGGTTTGCCTCAAGTCAACTCGAGCGTGCACACGGCTTCCACGTGGAAGGTGTGGGGGAAGAGGTCGAGAGGAACGGCTCGGGTGAGGCGGTAGCCGCGCTCGAGCATCTCTTTGAGGTCCCGAGCCAGAGTTGCCGGCTGGCAAGCCACGTAAACAATGCGTGGCGCGCCGATACTCGCCACGGCTTTTGCCGCCGTACCGAGGCCGCTGCGCGGAGGGTCGAGTACCACCACGGCCGGTGTCTCGATGCGCGCGCGACCGCCTACGGCTGCGCGCGCCAGGTAGTCCTCGACGCGAGCCGAGACGAACGAAATATTGCCGACGTCTTCGCGCTTGATGGTCCGGCGCGCGGTGGTGACTGCGGCTCGGTCGCTCTCCACCGCGCACAGGCTGCGCGCCGCACGTGCCAGGGCAAACGAGAAATTGCCCGACCCGGCATACAACTCCAGGATGTCATCGTCTGCGTCGGCGGCGACCGACGACAGAACTTCCGCGACCAAGAGCCGATTGGCGTCCGTATTGACTTGGCCGAACGAACCGCCGCTGAAATCGACAGCGTGAGAATTGGCGCTGGGTTTGATCCGCCGCTCGAGATCGCCCCAGCTCTTGCGCCAGCCCCGGCCCCATAGGGTGAGGCCGCGAATGTCGTTGCCCGCATCGGAAAGACGCGATTGGATGGTAGCCGCGTCGCCGGGGTGCAGACGACCGCGCGCATTGAGGGCAAGGACCACGCCGTTCGCCAGTCCGCGGTCGATGACTTCCACGCGAGTTACCTGAGTGCGCAAAGCACGCACGGCTTCGGCTGCCGCCGGTAAAGCCGCGCGGATACCCGGCTCCGCGATCAAGCAGTCGGTGACCTCGACGATGCTATGTGTACGGGCCCGGTAAAACCCGAGGCGCGTTCCGTCGAACCTCAGTTTGATGCGGTTACGATAGCCTTCGGTTTGCGGGGAGGCGACGATGGCGGCTACCGGCGGTCGGTCGATTCCGGCGATTCGCTCGAGGCAATCAACCAGAGCTGTGCGCTTGGCCCCCAGCTGGGTGTTGTAGTCGACGTGCTGCCACGGACAGCCCCCGCAGCGACCGGCAATCGGGCAGGGAGGGGCGACTCTGTGAGGCCCATCGCGGATTACCTCGACCAGCTCGGCTTCGTCGTAGGACGGATGCTCGGCGCGGATGCGTGCAAGCACCCGGTCGCCGGGAGCGGCGCCCTCGATGAAAATTACGCGGCCGTCGACCCGCGAAACCGCCGCAGGCCCGTAACTGAGAGAGTCAACTTTGAGTTCGATGCTTTCGTCGGGCTTCATGCCGCGGTTCCTCTGCTCGGCGGCGTCGCCCGGGTCCGTGCCTTGACTTGCTTGGGTCGGGCCATTTAGCTGGGAGCTGGATGTTGCGTCTTCGTATACTCGGCTCGGGGGATGCCTTCAATTCTGGCGGTGCTCTCCATAGTGCCTACCTGATCGAGCATGAGCGCGGCAAAGTCCTTCTGGAGTGCGGTGCATCGACTTTGGCCGGCCTCAAAAAAGCCGAGATCGATCCGCTGGAGATTGACGCGGTGCTGGTATCGCATCTACACGGCGATCATTTCGGCGGTATCCCGTTCCTGTTGCTCGACTATCTGTTCGCGAGCTGCCGCCGTCGTCCGTTCATCGTTGCCGGGCCGCCGAGTATACGCGAACGGGTCCGATCGGTGTACGCCGGGCTCTATAAAGAATCGCATTTCCAGCAGATGCCTTTCGCGCTCGACGAAGTGACCGTTGCGCCGGACCAAAATCTCGAGCTGCAGGGGCTACGAGTCGAGGCCTTTGAAGTTCCTCACATGGCCGAGCCGTTTTGCCTGGGCTATCGTATTTCGGTCGGCGGCGCTACGTTGCTTTTCTCGGGCGACTCGGCCTGGACCGAGGAGTTCGTGACACGCAGCCGAGGCACCGATGTGTTTCTGTGTGAATGTTGCTCGTTGGACAAACAGACCGAGTTGCATACCTGCTACGCGGACATCCTAGCCCATAAAGACGAACTCGAGTGCTCTCGTCTGCTGCTCACTCACCTCGGGGCGGACGTCCGCGCTGCCGGTGAGATGGAGGTCGAGCGCGCCTACGACGGCATGGTTTTGGAACTGGGCTCGTAATCTACCGATCGCAGGTGGCCGAGGAGATCGAGGGTGATGTGGTGGGTTACCCCCCAAATCACGTGCGGCCCTGCCGTGATCGTATCGATCTCGTAGGTGTTGCCTTGGAAACTCTTGTGGTCGATCTCTCGGTAGCTGGGATCGTAGAGCTTTTTGAGGGGAACCGTGAAGGTGTCGCTCACCTCGGCGGGGTTTGCCGACAAGGGTGCGTCGGCTCTCATGCGGGCGACCACCGGAGTGATGACGTAGATGCCCTGCATCGTGGTGACGTCGTCGAGCAATCCGAGCACCTCGAGGTCCTTTTCTGCGATACCGATCTCTTCGTGCGCCTCGCGCACTGCGGTTGCCTCGAGATCGGCATCTTCGACTTGGCGTTTGCCGCCGGGGAAGGAGACTTGGCCTTTGTGGTCGGGAAGCTGCTCGCTGCGCAGCGTATAGAGAATCTCGAGGCCGCCGTCGGAGTCGACGATAGCGACGAGCACCGCGCAGGCGAGTGCGTTGTTTTCATCGATGACCCTCCGGCTGCGCTCACGAAGTCGGCCTCGGATGCGTTGGAAAACGGTCATATCCGACACTAAATCTTGGATTTCGGCCCCCCGCAAAGCTAGTTTGCGTCCGTGCCCCTACCCATCGCCGATACCGTCATCGTCCATTATGGAGAGATTGCGCTCAAGCTGGGGCACCGGCCGATGTTCGAGCGCCGCTTACTCGAGAACCTGAGGATGGCCTTGCGAGGTCTGCCCGTCGGCTCGGTTCGTGCGGTCTACGGCCGCATGCTCGTGGATCTCGGCCGCGCCGATGCCGTCGAAGTCGCCCGGCGACTCGCTCTGGTGGCCGGCGTTGCCAACGTCTTGATCGCGGGTCGATGCGAGCCGACCATGGACCGATTGCAGAGCTACGTGCGCGATGCTCTGCAGGGGTGGCGTCCCCGCGGCTCGTTTCGCGTACGCGTCAAGCGCGGTGACAAGTCCTTTCCGCTCGTTTCACCCGAAATCGCACGTCGCCTGGGGGCGGAGGTCGTCGAAGCCACGGGCGCGCCGGTGGATCTCGGCCGCGCGGATGAGACCGTCTATGTAGAGATCATTCCCGAAGGAGCGTTCGTCGCTTTTCAGCGGGTGGAGGGTTGCGGGGGACTTCCGGTCGGTTCGAGCGGCCGCGTGCTGTTGTTGTTATCCGGCGGTATCGATTCGCCCGTGGCCGGTCTGCGGGTCATGCGTCGCGGCTGTCGCTTGGATGCCGTCCATTTCCACAGCGTCCCCTATCTGGATCGGACCAGTCAGGACAAGGCCCGCAAGCTGTGCTCGGTTCTCGCGCGCGGGCACAGGCCGATTGCCTTGCACATGGTTGCCTTCGGCGAGGCCCAGCGCGAGGTCGTTCGCTGTGTGCCGCGTCCGTTGCGGGTCGTACTGTACCGGCGGCTGATGATGCGGATCGCCTGTGCCGTTGCCGCGCGGACGGCAGCGGGGGCGCTGGTTACCGGAGAAAGCCTGGGCCAGGTCGCATCGCAGACGCTGGCGAATCTGGGGGTGATCGAAGCTGCTTCGCGGTTGCCGGTGCTGCGGCCCTTGGTAGCTGCCGACAAACTCGAGATCATCGATTACGCCAAGACCATCGGCACCTACGAGATATCCATCGTTCCCGATCAAGACTGCTGCACGCTGTTCGTTCCCAAACACCCTGCGACAGCCGCGACCCTCGAGGAGACCGAGGTCGCGGAGTCGCTGCTCGACGGGGAGCGGCTCGTCGAGGACGCTGTGCGAAGGGTCGATGTAGAAACCATCGCCGGGGACTGGAACGAAGTACATGCCTAACTCGCGGGGTATCCGTCGATGTTCGTGGTGGCGGAGGCGCGCTCGCTAACGGTGTCGATTCTTCGCCTGCCATAGCCGCTCGAAGGCGGCGGCGATGTCGTCACCCCCGTCTTGGGGGTGGGCGGGGGCTGCGCCCTCGGTGGCGACGTCGTCATCGGGCCGTTTCGTGTGCGGCGCCGAATGTGCGGAATGTGTGCCGGCCACTCCAGGTTGCTGCGCGGGTACGGGTTCAGCTTCGAGTTTGCCGACGACGAGAAAAATCTCGGTGATGATTTCGCGTCCCATCCAATCGTTTAGGCGATCGCATAAATCCCGCCGCAGCATGCCCAGTTCCTGCAGCCATGTGGAACTGCGCACGACGACGACGAGGCGTTTGTTATCGAGGCGGCTCGGCTGCGCGTTACGCGCAATGGCCGCGCCGACAACTTCGTCCCAGCCCTCGAAGATCCGGTAGTCCTCTAGTCTCCGGTCGAGCCCGACGCGGGCCAGTGTGCGTTCGAGGACTTCGCGAATGGTGCTGGGTAGAGCTTTGCCGGTGGAACCGCGGACCGCCATCACCGGCAAAGTGAAGCGGAGGAACCCGGGGTTTGCAATGCTGGAGTCGGCATGAGTTTCGTGTTTTATTCGCCTAGGATAGAATGGTACATGGGCGCGGGTATGGTGTGCACAAGCTGTGTCGGATTTTGTGCAGAGAAAAGTTGACGGGCCACAATATCTTGGGGTAGAAAGGATGATCTCGTACAAGATAGAGAGTATTAGATAGATCGGGACGGTCGCCGGTCTTTGCCTTCCGAAGGCGGAGACGATGGCGCCAAGTGACTGATTTTCTTGTTTGAAGGAGGAGGGGAACGTGGCAGACGACGCAGTTGATACGGTTGAGATTTCGCAAAACGAGGGTGTCGAGACGACCAACGAGGGCGGGCGAGGCCTGGAATTCACGCGCAGGCTTTCGCGCCCGGGTGTCGACCCGTTTTCGACGGTGGAGTGGGAACGCCGCGATGCGGTGATCCAGGGCGAAGGCGGCAAGGCGGTCTTTGAGCAGCTGGACGTGGAATTTCCCGAGGATTGGTCTCAGCTTGCGACCAACGTCGTCGCCTCGAAATACTTTCGCGGTCATCTGGGCACCGCGGGGCGGGAATCGAGCGTCAAGCAGCTCATCTCGAGAGTCGTGACCACCGTCTCGGACTGGGGGCGGAAACAGGGATACTTTGCCTCCGAGGACGACCGGCAGATTTTTTCCGCTGAACTCACCCATCTGCTTCTCAGTCAAGAGGCCTGCTTCAACAGCCCGGTGTGGTTCAACGTTGGGGTGGAGGAAAAACCGCAGTGCTCGGCCTGCTTCATCCTTTCGGTCGACGACACCATGGAATCGATTCTCGATTGGTACAGAAAAGAAGGCTTGATCTTCAAAGGCGGGTCCGGTTCGGGCCTGAACCTGTCGCGAATCCGTTCCTCGCGTGAGCCGCTTGCCGGCGGTGGTACCGCCTCCGGCCCGGTGTCGTTCATGCGTGCCGCAGACGCGTCGGCAGGGGTCATCAAATCGGGTGGCAAGACTCGGCGAGCGGCCAAAATGGTGGTGCTCAACGCCGATCACCCCGACATCGAAACCTTTATCGAGTGCAAGGGCCTCGAGGAGAAGAAGGCGTGGACGCTGATCGATGCCGGCTACGATTCCTCTCTTGACGGCGATGCCTATTCGTCGGTGTTTTTCCAAAATGCCAACAACTCGGTTCGAGTCACCGATGCTTTCATGGAGGCTGTTCGCGACGATAAAGAATGGGCGACCCGACAGGTGGCCGACGGAGAAGTCGACCGTGTCTATCGCGCCCGTGATCTTATGCGCAAGATCGCCGAGAATACTCACCTATGCGGCGATCCGGGCATGCAGTTCGACACCACCATCAACGATTGGCACACCTGCCCGAACACCGGCCCGATCACTGCATCGAACCCGTGCAGCGAGTACATGCACTTGGACAACTCGGCCTGCAATCTCGCTTCGATCAATCTCATGCGCTTCGTCGACGATGGAGGCAAGTTCGATATCGACGGCTTCAAGCACGCGGTCGACCTGCTGATCACGGCGCAGGATATTTTGGTCGACAACTCGAGCTACCCGACCGAACAGATCGGTCACACCGCCCACGAGTACCGGCAACTGGGCCTGGGCTATGCGAACCTGGGTGCTCTGTTGATGTCGCTGGGGCTTCCCTACGACTCGGATGCCGGCCGGGCGTATGCCGGAGCGGTTACCTCGTTGATGTGCGGCGAGGCTTATCGCCAGTCGGCGCGTTTGGCGGCGACCATGGGCCCCTACATCGGCTTCGAGAAGAATCGAGAACCGCAGCTGAGGGTGATCGACAAGCACCGCGATTGCTCACGCCGACTCGACTCGGCCTACGTCCCGCTCGACCTGCTGTCGGCGAGCCGGGAGGTTTGGGACGATGCTTCGAGCCTGAGCCGCGAGAACGGCGTCCGGAACTCGCAAGTCACGGTGCTCGCTCCGACCGGCACCATCGCCTTCATGATGGATTGCGATACCACCGGTGTGGAGCCTGACATTGCACTGGTCAAGAACAAGAAACTCGTCGGCGGCGGTACGCTCAAGTACGTCAATCAGAGGCTACGACCGGCACTCGACCGGCTCGGCTATTCTGCGACCGAGATCGAGGATATCTCCGACTACGTGGATGCACAGGAGACCATCGAAGGGGCGCCCCACCTCAAGGAGGAGCACCTGCCGGTGTTCGACTGCGCTTTCCGCGCCCGCAACGGCGTACGCAGCATCGCTCCGAGCGGCCACCTATGCATGATGGGGGCGGTGCAGCCGTTTCTGTCGGGAGCGATTTCGAAGACCATCAACGTGCCCCCGGATGCGACCGTCGAAGATATCGAGCACGCCTACATGGATGCCTGGAAACTGGGACTCAAGGCTGTGGCTATTTATCGAGACGGTTGCAAACGTACGCAGCCGCTCAGCAGCGGCAGCGAGGACAGTCGGAAGGGGAAGTCTTCGGCGACTGCGGCCGATGTCCAGCCGGTGCGCAGGCGACTACCGGTCGATTGTGTCTCGCAGAGACACAAATTCCAGATTGCCAACCACGAGGGCTATATCCACGTTGGCTTCTACGAGAATGGAGAGCCGGGAGAGATCTTTATCAAGATGGCGAAAGAGGGGAGCACGATCTCCGGCCTAATGGATACTCTGGCAACTCTGACCTCGTTGGCCCTGCAATACCGTGTACCCCTGGATGCTTTGGTCAATAAGTTCGCCCACGTTCGTTACGAGCCTGCCGGCTTTACCAAGAATCCCGACATCCCCGTAGCCAAATCGCTGACCGATTATATCTTCCGTTATTTGGGAAAGAATTTCGGCGCGTCGGAGCCGTCCGTTTCGCCGATGGATCTCGAGGTTTCTTCTGCACGGTCGTTGCAGGCAGGGCAGGGTTCGGCAGCTTCGGATCCGTCGACGGACAAAGCTGACGATGGAAACGTGAGCGCTTTTATCCTGCACCAGGAGGACGCACCCTCATGTGCAACATGCGGCTCGATCATGATTCGTAACGGCGCGTGCTACAAATGTACAAATTGCGGAGAGACCAGCGGCTGCTCGTGAGCCAATCGAGGGGAATCAATCCCCCCGGGCGGACGGTGGCGGCGTGCGGCCTGCGGGCGGCCGTTTTTCGCCGCGTCGAAGAGTGGGGAACACGTAGACGATCTCGTTGGGGCCTACGACGCCCAGGGTGGATCGCGCCGTCGCGTCCAAGGAGTGTTGATCGCTTCTCAGAGCCGACAGTTTGTCGCGCAGTTTTTGATTGCGTTGGATGCCGGTGTAGACCTTCCGGGACAGTTCCCCGAGCGACGAGTTCAACCCGAGCATGCGTTTGACGCTTCGACCGGTGACGATGAGTGAGCAAAGGATGAGCATAGCGGCGAGCGTCGGCTTCCATAGCCACTGGTGGGCACCTCGATTTGTGAAGTCTCCTCGTCGTGACATTCTATGGTCCAGGATACAGGGCGCGTGCCCTGCCGCCAACACGCGGAGATGCGAATCGGCGCTCGCCGTCTGTTGGAACACTCTTTTGCGGAGAAAGCTCGACTTATCCAACGGCAATAGGGAGGACTCAACGCAACCATGAAAATCGAAGCGATCCACGGGCGCGAAATCTTGGACTCACGGGGACGACCCACAGTTGAAGTCGAGGTCTCGGTTCGGGGCGGTGCGCACGGAAGAGCGGCTGTACCCTCCGGTGCCTCGACCGGACAACACGAGGCGGTTGAACTGCGCGACCCTCGCCGCAAGCGCTATGGAGGCGCCGGTGTTCTCACCGCTGTGGCTAACGTCAACCGAAAAATCGGTCCGCAACTTCTTGGTATGGATGTACGAAAACAGGCCGAGATCGATCGTACGATGATCGATCTGGACGGCACGCCGAACAAGTCGCGCTTGGGTGCCAACGCCATCGTCGGGGTTTCGCTGGCCGTCGCCCATGCTGCTGCCGCGTATAAGAAAGAGCCCTTGTTCCGGTCGATCGGCGGCTCACGTGCCA
>CAZKLE010000099.1:0-9711 GCA_964553415.1 uncultured Myxococcales bacterium | reverse complement strand
GGCGTCGGGGGGGGGGGGCACCGGGTTCCCCTGCTTCCTTCCGACTTTTTCCGACAGCTCGCGTAGGTGCGCCACCAGATTGGGCTAGCCCTCGACGGCGAATACGCCGCCCTCGTCACCGACGGCGCGAGTGAGATAGGCAAGAAAGTCGCCGGTGCCCGAACCGAGGTCGGCCACCGTGTCTGCGGGTTTCAGGCCGAGCGCAGCGACCACCTCCGCCGGTTTTTGCCACTGGTCGCGCGCGGGATCGTCGAAGATCTTGCTCCAGCGCTCGACGTCGTCGAAACGGCGGTGACTGGTCGCGGAAAACTCCTGGCCCGGCGCGGCGTGGTGACCGGCCCGTGCCGGCAGGGTCACCGCCAGTGCGGCGATTGCGATCAGCGCTATGCGGATTCGTTTTTCCATACAAGAATACGGTTGTTCGCGGGCATTTCGTGATCGGCGCACAAACACATGCCGGCCTCCCGCGCCAAGGCATCGACGTCTTCGAAGCCGCGAATGCCGCGTGCAGGGTCGTCGCCTTTCAGACGCGCATCAAAGTCTCGATTGCCCTCGGAAGTAAAGCGGCCGCCGTAGGTAAACGGGCCGTACACGCAAAGAAGACCTCCGGCCGGCAACACTTGGGCCACACCGTGAAACACGCATTCGACCAAAGCCCAGGACATGATGTGAAAAGTATTGGCCGTAAAGATCGCGTCCACTGCCTCGACCGGCCAGGGAAGCCGCCCGACATCGAGTTCGACGGGGGGCATCAGATTGGCGAGGCCGGCTTCCCGGCCCCAAGCGCAAATGCTCGCATGGTTGTCGATCAGGTCGCTGGGTTGCCAGACCAGGTGGGGCAAATGGCGGGCGAAGTACGCGGCGTGCTGGCCGTTGCCGCTGCCCAGCTCGAGCACGCTCGCAACATCGGCGAAGTCGTGGCGCAGAATCGCGAGAATCGCATCTTGGTTGCGGTCACAATGGCGGGCGTATTGTTTCATGGCTCTCCACGCGTACTCGCCGGCTTCAGCGATCGGACGCCCAACGGTTTCGCTGCAAACGGAACTCGAAAGGCACGACGACTTCGTTCTCGACCGGCTTGCCGGCACGACTCGCAGGCTCGAAACGGTAGCGGCCGGCCGCCTGCCGCGCGGCTTCATCGAGCAGGTCATAGCCCGACGAAGCCAGCGTCGCCACACGGCCGACACGGCCGTCGACGAGCACGAGGAGCTTCAACCTCACGATCCCTTGTTCGCCGTCACGGCGGGCTTGTTCGGGATACGTCGGCGCCGGATTGTCGGTCCACGGTACGGGCGGGGCATCCACGGCGCCGGAATCGGCATCGGCGGGCTCGCTTGGCCGGACGTCCTCCTGCGCACGTAGCCGCGCTCGTAGCGGCGGCGGAGAATCCAAACGCACGACGGCCGGCTGAGCGGCAACCGCCGGCGCGACGTTCTTACTTGTCCGCTGTTTTGCTTGCGGGTGAGACGCGTCCGGCTGGCTTGACGGTGACGCAATGGCACGCAGGGCGACACGGAAGTGCCCGCGCTGCACCGACAGTCGCGCCGGTCGGGTAGCGGGGAGTGCGAACACCGCCCAGGTGTGCAAGGCTAGCGAGGCCACCAGCAAAAGAGGAAAACGCAAGCTACGATCCATCGCCACCTGCATTCTTCGAGTCGAACATGTCCGGCGCATGCGCCATGTCCAGCGAGGAAGCTCCGGCCCGGCGCGCGGCATCGATAACACGGACTACGGTCTGATAGGAAACCGTAGCGTCTCCGCGAAAGGTAACCGTCTTGTCCTGCGCCGTCGTCAACGCGTCGTGCAGCGCGCCCGACAGTCCTTCCAGGCCGACCTGCTTTCGGTTCACGAACATGCGCCCGTCGGCGGTCGCCGTCACTGTCACGGCAACACTATCACCGGCGCCGTCGTCCAAGAGCGCTCCGGGGAGATCAACCCGCAGACTCGGAGTCATGAACGTCGAACTCAGCATGAAAAAGATGAGGAGCTGCAAAACAACATCGATGAGCGGGCTGATCTCGAGCAGCGTCGAGGACTTGCGGATACGGTGGAAACGCAAAACTAATCCTGACTATGCTTGCCCAACCATTGGTCGAGGTAACTGACGACGAAGCTCATCCGCAAGGCCATGCGATCGGCCGCGCTTTCGAAACCGTGGTAGGCCGCCAAGCACGGTATCGCGATGGTCAGACCGAATACTGTCGTGAGTAGGGCTTCCCAGATGCCCGAGGCAAGATCGCTCGGCTGCACTTGTCCTCCGGCAAGCTCGATGGTGTGAAACGCACCGACGAGACCTGCCACGGTGCCGAGCAAGCCGAGCAAAGTCGCCAGATGCGCCAACGCCGACAGAGCGCGCAGCCTACGTTCGGCCGCTTGCAAAGCAAGACCGCCTTCCCTTTGCACGACCGATGTACGGGCGTCGTCGTCGAGATCAAGACCCGCCAGGTACGCGCCGGCGGTAACGGCGACCGGGCTCGTTGTGCGCTTGCAAAGGGCCGCAGCCTCATCGAGACGCCCGGCATCGATACGGTCCTTCAGAGCGGCGACGAAGGCACGGTAATCAAGATGCATCCGTAGATAGACGAGCGAGCGATCGGCAATCAGCGCCAGTCCGATCACCGAGCAGCCCAGTAGCGGCCACATTACCGGCCCGCCCTTGGACAAAAGTTCGCCTAATGATTGACCCCACAGCAACATGTCGTCATACAGTCCCGAGCCCATTCGGGCCCGGTCCGCAGTGTGGCAGACGACCTTCACGTTACAAGCAGCGAGGCGGAATGACCGAGCCGGCGGTCCGGCGTATAGCTAAAGCGCCCCGTCCGGCAGCCCATGCGTTATGTAATCTCGAGTTTGGCAGCAGCGGCGCTGCTCGCGGCCTGCGCAGCACCGGCATCGGCGGCGTCCGCCGGTCGGCTGGTCGTGTACTGCGGACGCAGTAAGAGCGTGGCCGCGCCGGTATTCGCCGAGTGGGAGCGGCAAAGCGGCATCCACACGGAGCTTCGCTACGCCAGCTCGGCACAACTGCAAAGTCGCCTGAGCGCTGAAGGCGAGGCCAGCCCGGCCGATCTTCTCTGGTTTCGCGATGCCGGCTACCTTGCTTGGCTTGCCGACAGCGAGCGGCTCGAGCCGCTACCGGCGCAACTGAGGGCCGGCAGCGATCCGCGCTTCCACGATCGGGAAGGATTCTGGCTGGGCATCAGCGGACGCATGCGAGTGCTCGTAGCCAACAAGAACCTGGCCGACGCAGGCACACTGCCGGACTCGCTGGCGGCGCTTGCCGATGAAGAATGGAAAGGGCACCTGGGCTGGGTGCCCGGCAGCGAGGGCTTCGTGGCTCACATTAGCGCGCTGCGTCATCTTTGGGGAAACTCCGAAACTAGGTCCTGGCTACAACGTATGAAGGAGCTGAAGCCCTTAGCCTACGAGCAAGACTCGGACCTGCTCGAGGCCATCGCAGTCGGCCGAACGGCCGTGGGATGGACGGATTACGCAGCCATGAAACATCTGATGAAACCAGGCATGCCATTAACGGCGTCTTCCTTCGCCGAAGGCGACGCGGGCAACGTCCTCCTTATTTCGGGCGCCGCCGTCCGTAAGGGCACGCCGCGCAAGCGCGAGGCCCTTCGCGCCCTGAGCTTCCTGCTCGGCAAATGGACACAGAGCTACCTTGCCGAGCGTGCTTACGAGTATCCGGCTCGCAGCAACATAGCCGCCCCCGACCGATTCAGCCTCGCGGCCTCTTTCCATCCGACATTCGTTGGTCCCCGGGCCATGGTCGACTTGCTGCCCACCCGGGTCATGCTCCAAGGATTGGCGCTGCCGTGAGCCGCTGCTAAAACAACCGCGGCTGGACGAGCTCCGCGCCTGGGGAGGCATCGCGTCCAGCCACAAGGAATCATGAAGTCCGGCCAAACCAACGATACCCTTGCCGTATCCTTCGAAGACGTATCGATGGCCTTCGACGGACGCGAGGTAATGAAGCATCTCACTTGCGCGTTTTCGCGCGGGCAGATTACCGTCATCCTGGGTGGCAGCGGCAGCGGCAAATCCACTCTGCTGCGCTTGGTCGGCGGCCTCATTGTTCCGCAGTCGGGCTCGATCTACGTCGAGGGGCAAGACATCACCAAACTCGACGATGCCGAAATGTACGAGGTTCGCAACAACATCGGCATGATGTTCCAGCAGGGCGCGCTCCTCGATTCGATCTCGGTGTTCGACAACCTGGCTTTTCCCCTACGCGAACACACAGACATGAGCGAGGCGGAAATCAACGAAGAGGTTTGCGACCGGCTCCAAGCCGTCGGATTGGCCAACGCCGACGATCTCTTACCCGGCCAGCTTTCCGGCGGCATGCTCAAGCGTGCGGCTTTGGCTCGGGCGATCATACAACGGCCGAAGATCCTCCTGTGCGACGAGCCGTTTTCGGGCCTCGACCCCATCTCGGTGAAACGCATCGAGGCCTTGCTCGTACACGTCAACGAACGCTTTGACATGACTACACTGCTGGTCTCCCATCATGTGGCGACCACCTTGCGCATGGCCGACCGCGTGCTGGTGCTCACTCCTTCCCGCGCATACCTGGGGAGCCCCGAGGAAATGCGCAACAGCCACCACCCTCTGATTCACAATCTGCTGAGCGACGAACTCAGCGACGATATCGACGAACTCGAGCCCGAAGCGAGGCCACAGCCGTGAAGCGCCTCGCAGATCTCATACGAGAACTCGGCTGGGTGGTTCTACGCACCATATACGACCTCGGCCGTCTGACGATGTTTTCTCTGTCGGTCGCCAAGGCGGTGTTCACGCCGCCGCTGCGACCGCGTCGCTTCACCGAAGAAGTATTCAATCAGGGCGTACTGTCGATTATCCTCATATGCGTCTCGGGTTTGGCTGTGGGCATGGTACTCAGCCTGCAAGGCTACAACACCCTGGTTCGCTTCGGGGCCGAACAATCGCTCGGTGCCGTTGTCGGGTTGAGCCTGGTTCGAGAGCTGGGACCGGTACTGACGGCTCTGCTCGCAACCGGTCGCGCAGGTTCGGCCATGGCAGCCGAGATCGCGACGATGGTCAAAGACGAGCAACTGGACGGCCTGCGTATGATGTCGATCGACCCGGTGCATCTGATCGTCATGCCGAAAGCCGTCGGCATGATCGCAGTCATGCCGCTACTGTCTGCGTTGTTCATCTGCTGCGGCTTGTTCGGCGGCTGGGTGATCGGCGTCCTTTTGATGGGCGTGGACAGCGGTACCTATATGACGGCAATGGAATCGTCGATCACTTTCGGCGACGACATCGCGGGCAGTCTGATCAAAGCAGTGGTCTTCGGAGTCTTGGTCGGCTTGATCGCCACCTACCGCGGCTTTACCAGCCGGCCGACCTCCGCGGGCGTCAGCTCGGCCACCACATCGACGGTCGTCATCGCTTCGGTGAGCATCTTGATTTCCGATTATTTCATAACCGCCCTATGGGGAGTGTGAGTCCATGAACAGGCATCCGCTTCGAGACTTTATCGCCGGCGTTTTCGTATTGATCGGCCTGGGCGCCGTCGCCTACCTGTCCATCTCGGTGGGCGGGGTGAGCTACGGAGGACCGAGGGGGCTCACATTGTACGCCAATTTCGACGAACTCGGGGGCCTAAAAGCGCGCGCCCCTGTGGTAGTATCGGGAGTAAAAGTAGGATCGGTAACAAAGATCGGGCTGAACAAGGACTATCGTGCGCGGGTAACCATGGATCTTAACCCGAGCGTCGAGATCCCCGTCGATAGTTCCATATCGATTGTCACTTCGGGTCTGCTCGGAGATCGCTACCTATCGGTGAGCTTGGGCGGGGAAGATGCGACGTTGAAGAATGGAGAGGATTTTTCCTTCACGGAATCGGCCATTTTGCTCGAACGACTGATCGGCAAGTTCGTATACGGAAAGAATGACGGAGAGGACAAGTGATGCGCACAACACCAAGGGGCTCGATCATGGCGGCCGCGATAGCGACCGTCTGTTTGCTGACGCCGGCGGCATCTTCGTCATGGGCGCAGACTGCGGCATCCGATGACAACCCACGTACGCCGAACACCGCCTCCTCAGGAACCGAAAGCGATATTCTGGAGCCTATCAACCGCGCCATCTTCAAGTTCAACGACACGCTGGATATCTACATGCTCGAGCCCGTGGCACGGGGATGGAGCAAAATCGCACCCGAGGCCGTGCGTCGAGGCTTCAGTAATTTTTTCACCAATCTTCGCTCACCGATCGTCATCGCCAACGACTTATTGCAGGGCAAGTTCGTCGAGGCCGCCACCAATACCGGACGCTTCTTCGTCAACACGGGCCTCGGACTCGGTGGTTTCATCGATATAACGGAAAACGACGGACAGCCCCGCAACGACGAGGATTTCGGCCAGACCCTGGCAGCGTGGCATGTACCCGCAGGTCCCTACCTCGTCCTTCCCATTCTAGGTCCCTCCACCGTACGCGATGCGATAGCTTCGAGCCCTGATTACTACCTCGCCATCTGGCCGGATCGTGTCAAGTTCGTTGAGTACACGGGCGAACGCCTGTCGGAAACCATCCAGTGGCGATCCACCGTGCTCAACGAAGTAGAGGATGCAAAGAAGAGTTCGCTGGATTACTATACTTTTGTCCGCAATCTCTACTTACAGCGTCGCGAATCGCTGGTACGCGACGGCGAGGCTGCACCCGCGGAGAGCGAAAATGAGTTGTATTATTTCGACAACGACGATGAATAAGTACGCCGTGCAAACCCGCGCGAAAGGGTCCGCGGCCGTCGCTGCCACCGTGCTGTTGGCGGTCTCGCTCGTGCTTACGCACCCGTTGACGAGCTACGCCGAGCCCATCGCCGGCAAGGACGGCCGCACGCCGGTGGCAGTCGTCGAGCAGACGGCCCGCGCAGCACTCGACATCGTCAAAGACAAGGCCACCTCGGCTGATCAGAAAAAAGACAAACTGCAGAAGCTCTTCACGCGGGCCACCGACGTATACACGGTTTCCCGTCTGGTACTGGCACGCAATTGGAAACGGCTTTCCGAGAATGAGCAAACCGAGTTCCAAGACGTGTTCTGCCGGCATCTGTCCACTACCTACGGGCGCAACCTCGATAATTATCCAAACCTCGACGACTTCGCCGAAGTGGCCGTCAAGATACTCGGTGAGCGCAAGGAAGCCCGCGGTGATTACACCGTGATGAGCAAGATCACGCGCCCGAACGCCGCCGACATTTTGGTCGATTACCGCCTGCGCAAGATTCGAGGCAACTGGAAAATCATCGACGTGGTCATCGAGGGCGTGAGCATGATTTCAAACTTCCGTTCTCAGTTTCAAGACGTCGTCTCCAAGCATGGTGCGAAAAACCTCATTACGCAGTTGCGTGAGAAGGAAGCCAAGGAGCAGAAAGTGGAAGCCCCGCCGTCGGGCACCGAGCCTGCGAGCCCGGGCCCACTCAGCGCTACGCGACCGAACACCGCCGCATTCAACCTGACCGGGGGCGGATCCGCTCCCTGAGTCGTAACACCGTGGCGGGCGGGGATTACCTGGAAAGGATCCTACGCGCACAAGTCTACGCCGTTGCCGTCGAGACCCCCCTACAGCGCGCAGCGGGTCTGTCGGCGCGCCTGGGTTGCAGTCTGTTCCTCAAACGAGAAGATGAGCAACCGATCTTCTCGTTCAAACTCCGCGGCGCCTACAACAAGATCGCCGCTCTCAGCGATGAGCAACGCGCGCGCGGGGTCTTGGCCGCTTCGGCGGGCAATCACGCTCAGGGGGTAGCATTGGCGGCCTCGCGTCTGGGAATCCACGCGCAAATCGTCATGCCGGGAACAACGCCGAGCATCAAGATCGACGCCGTCGATCGCTTGGGCGCCGAAGTCATCCTGCACGGCGACACCTACGACCAAGCCCAGGCACATGCCGAGACTCTGGTCGGCCGCAGTGGACGCACGCTGATCCATCCCTACGATGATCCCGACGTGATCGCCGGTCAGGGCACGGTAGGCATGGAGATCCTGCGCCAACACCCCGATCCCATCGATGCCGTCTTCGTACCGGTGGGCGGCGGCGGATTGATCGCCGGCGTAGCGGCCTTCGTCAAGAAGCTGCGCCCGCAAACAAAGATCATCGGCGTCGAACCCGAGGATGCCGCCTCGATGCACGCGTCGTTGCAAGCCGGCCGCATCGTCGAATTGGACCAGGTCGGATTGTTCGCCGACGGCGTGGCCACCAAATCGGTGGGCAAAGAAACCTTCCGTTTGGCCAAGGAGCTGGTCGACGAGATGATCCTCGTCGATACCGATACCATCTGCGCGGCCATCAAAGATGTGTTTCAAGACACCCGCGCCATCCTCGAACCCGCCGGCGCGCTGGCTGTGGCGGGCGCCAAAGTCTACGCCGCGCGCTCGGGCGAGGGTGAAGGCGAGGCTGCGGGCACGCGTTCGAGCGCCAGCTTGATCGCCATCTGCTCGGGCGCCAACATGAATTTCGATCGTCTGCGCCACGTTTCCGAACGCGCAGAACTGGGCGAGCAGCGCGAGGCGATCTTCGCCGTCCGTATTCCGGAAAAACCCGGCAGCCTGAAAGCGTTTTGTTCTCTGATCGGGACACGCGGCATCACCGAGTTCAACTATCGTTATGCGAGCGAGGAGAGCGCCAACATCTTCGTCGGCGTCGGCTTGCGCGCAAAGAACGAAGCCGGCGCGTTGGCCGCCGCGCTGTCAAAAGCCGGCCTGGAAACGCTCGATCTCAGCAGCAACGAAATGGCCAAGCTCCACGTGCGTCACATGGTCGGCGGACATGCCGCGAGCGTCACCGACGAAGTGCTCTACCGCTTCGAGTTCCCCGAACGCCCCGGCGCGCTCATGCGATTCCTCGAGCGCATGAGCCACAGCTGGAACATCAGCCTGTTCCATTACCGCAACCACGGCACCGACTACGGCCGCGTACTGATCGGCATGCAGGTGCCGGCCTCCGACCGGCAGCGCTTCCAAGCCTTTCTCGATGAACTCGGCTACCCCTACGTCGAAGAAACGGGCAACCCCGCTTATCGCTTGTTTTTGGGCTGAGTGGGGGCGCGGGCCTAATGGTCCCGCCCTTTATTTCGTCGGGCAAATCTCGCTATAACCCGGCATGGCTGCCGTAAGAAAACTCATCCACAATGTCGTCATCGCGCTGACGCGATTGTTCTCGCCGCTCATGCCCGACCGCTCACCCGTGACCTTGACGGGGCCGGGTTCGGCCAAAGAGCTCTGTCGATCGATCGCGCAGTCGGGCGTGACCAAGTGCTTGGTAGTTACCGACCAGGCACTTGTCGATCTCGGATTGATCGCCCGTATTACCGACAACCTGAAAGCGGTCGGCGTGGACGCCGTCGTCTACAGTGGCGTCAAGCCCGACCCGACCTTTACCCAGGTCGAGCAAGGGCTGGCCAAGCTGCGTGAAACCGGTGCGCAGGCGGTGGTCGCCGTCGGTGGCGGATCGCCGATGGACACCGCCAAGGTGATCGCAACCATGGCCACCAACGACAAAACTCTACGCAAGCTCGTGGGCTGGTTCCGTGTGCGCAAGCCGCTCATGCCTCTGTACGTCATCCCGACCACGGCAGGCACGGGCTCGGAAGTAACCATCGTAGCCGTCATCTCCGATCCCGTTACGCACGCCAAAAACTTCATCGTCGACCCCAAACTCGTGCCGGCGATGTGCGCACTC
>CAZKLE010000098.1:0-9755 GCA_964553415.1 uncultured Myxococcales bacterium | reverse complement strand
ATCGCGACTATCCGCAAGACGCACGTTTCCCTTGGGACTTCATCGATCATCACATCGATCGCAGCTATCTTTGGTTGGAACGGCGCCGGTCGCTTGCCGAGCGCGAAACCGAGCCCTGCGACGTAGCCACCTGCCGTAACTGCGGTGCGTGCTGAGGCCGTGTTGCGCGTGAATCAAAACCACGCAGATGCGGGCAGCACGAGAGCCCCGCGGGTTGCGTGTGACAGTTTTGTCGCCCTACGCGAACGGACGATCTCGGGGCACACGATTTTCGCCAAGAACAGTGACCGACCGGCCGACGAATGCCAGCCCTTGAAGCAGATGGCGGCGGCCGATTGGCCGGTCGGTGAGCGATTGCGGTGCCAATACATCGAGATCGATCAGGTTGACCACACCTACGCGCTACTTGGCGCCGCTCCGTACTGGCTTTGGGGTCTCGAGCACGGTCTCAACGAATGCGGCGTAGCGGTCGGCAACCATACCATTTTCACCAAAGATCCGGTCGCGGATGTAGGCCTGCAGGGTATGGATTTGGTTCGCCTCGCCCTCGAGCGCGCTTGCTCGGCGGCCGAGGCTGTCGAGGTCGTGACCTCGTTGATCGAAAAGCACGGCCAAGGCGGCTCGGGCTACCTGGATACGCACTGGCCCTACAACAATTCCTTTCTCATCGCCGACGCGGAGCGTGCTTTTCTGCTCGAAGCCTCGTCCCGGCATTGGGCTCTGCGCGAGGTTCGCGGCGCCGGCAGCGCGAGCAACCACACGGTGATCGGCGCGGACTGGGATCGCCTATCGCCCGACTGCAGCGGCCACGCGCGCGAGCAGGGCTGGTGGGACGGGCGTGGCCGTTTGGACTTTGCCGCCGCCTACCGCGAGCTCTCGCTGGTGCCGCCGGCGATTTCTTCGGGACGCTTCGCGCGAACCTGCCGGGCGGGCGAGCAGGCGGTCGACCGGACGGCGGTGCAGCGTTTGCTTCGCGATCACTACGACAGCGGCACGATTTACCGCCCGGGACGCAGCCCGGACGACGAACGCTACTACAGCGTATGCATGCACGCCGATCCTGTCGGCACGACGACGGCGTCGATGGTCGTGGAATTGGACGTGCCCGGCTCGCTGCCGCTGTACTGGGCGGCGCTGGCCAATCCCTGTATCGGCCCCTTTCTCCCGTTGTTCCCGCAAGGCCGCCTACCGGAGGAATTATCGCAGGGAGGCGAGGGGGCGGAATCCGGCGGTGCCTGGTGGCGATTCAAAGATCTGCTGACTCTGGTTGAGCAAGCCCCCGACCGGCGTGCGCAAGCGGTCCGCGACTTTTGGGACGGCTGGGAACAGGAATGGGCGGGGCGTGCGCAAGCGCTGCGGGTGCAACTCGGAGGCCGGAGCGACCGGGTCCCCGAAGCCGCCGGTTTGTTCATGGCGGAGATGTGGTCGCAGGCCCTTGCCGCTCTCGAAGAAATCCGCGATCGTGCGGTCCGGCTCTGAGGAAACCCGGAGCTCGCTTATTGACCGGCGGATACCGGCGCGAGGTGACCGCCCGGCTCCTCGTTGGTTCCGAGCACCATCAGGTAGTCACGCAGGGCGACGATGATCTTGAACTGGTCGTGGGCGTCCGAATCGTTGTAGATCGGATTGCCGTCGTCGTCTTCGTTGAAGAAGAAGAAGTTGGGCATCTTGGTCCCCGGCTGGATCGTCTGCGGGTCGATCAGCCACTGCAGGATCCAGCGCGGGCGTAGGCGTTTCTTGGCGAGGATCAAGTTGGGAGCGATGATGTCGTCGTTCATCGCCTGGCCTTCGCGAATGGCGTGGCACTTGGCGCATTGGTAGGCCTGGAACATCTTCTTGCCGGCGGCGGCACTGGCTCGGAATTCGGGAGAGTCACGCTGAAAATAGCTTGTCGATTGGCCCCAGGCCGGCGTTCCCAGGCCCAGACCCAGACCTACCGTAGCGGCAAAAAATAGTGTAGATACAGGTAGTTGGGCCCTAGTTGCCGTATTTTTCATGGATCCTCTGAAGTGCCGGCCGCCTTGCCCGGGTGGACAAGACCTCCCTATCTAGCAAGCACGGCGGCGGCGGGCAACCATCCCTGCGGCTCTGCACCGCCGCGCAGGGGCCATCCACGTACCCGGGTGTGCTCGCGGATCCGAGGGGGTGGGTTTGCTCCCTGGTGGCGGCTTGCGCTAGGGTGAACGATGTCAGGGGCGCAAGACAAGGGGCGGTCTGGCCGGGTTACGGTACCGGAGGTCCGAGGAGGAATCCCATGGCGAAGCAAAGCAGCCAAACCACGAACCACAGTAGCGACAAGACCGTGCTCGGTTGGGTCTCCGATGTCGCCGAACGCGTGGGCGTTGACCGCGTTGGTACCTATTTAGGCGTCGACCGTGTGAGCAGTGTGCTCGGCGAGGCGATGCAGGGCGCCGCCCGTACCAAGGCGCGTGTTGATCGCAACATCGAGGTGTTGTTCACGTTGGCCAACCTCCCCTCCAAGCGGGATTACCAGAGCCTGCAAACCAAACTCGATACCCTGCAGGGCGCGCTCATGAATCTGACCCGCAAACTCGACCACCTGACGCATGACATCGCCGCGCGGACCAACGGACGGGCGAGTTCGACGCGGGCGAAAGCGAACGGGGCTGCCCGCAAGAGCGCCGCCAAATCCTCGTCGGCCCGTAAGTCGCCTCGCAAATCGGCGGCCAAATCGCAGGGCAAGGCTTCCTCGGGTTCGCGTACGAGCCGAGCACGCGGGCGCAAGTCAAAGCCGAGGCGCTGAGGCTCGACCCCCGCTTGCAACGGGCGACGGGGATTCAGCCGAACAGGGTGACGGCCAGTTCGGCAAGCTCACCGATTCCACTGACGTCGCGGTCCAGCGACACGACCTTCTCTATCGCGGCACCTTGGTGACGCTCGGCGAATCCGGCCTCGAGCGCGTGCAGCGCTTCGGCTTCGTGGGCCCTGAGTTCCTCGACCGCTCTTTCCATGGCGTGCACGCTTTCTTCGGTGCCCGCCGGTGCGCCTGCATAGACGGATCGCCGCTCCCGCTTCCCGGCCCCAGCTCCCCCGCCTGTGCGTGCGGGGGTGATGCGGTTGATCAATACGGTGTCCAGCTCGATACCGTGTCCGGCCAGCGCGGAGGCGAACGCCAGCGTCGACTCCACACGCTCGCTTTGCGGTCGAGTCACGAGGCAGAAGGCCGTCTGGTCGGCCTTGAGAAGCGCGTTGATTTCCTCGGTGCGGCCGCTCAGGTCTTCGAGCATCGCTCCGAAGTTGGTAATGAACTCGGAGATCTGACTGCTCAGCGTCAGACCGCTCACTTTTTCGATCACCGATATCAGGACCAGCGCTGTGGTCTTGGCCAGTCGTGAGCCGCTTCGAGCGAGAATGCGAGCCGGATCGGCCAGGATGCCCGGCGCTCCGGTTTCCAGCAGGGCACCGAGGCGAACCGGTGTCGACAGCAGATCGGTGGCGTGCACGGCGGGCGGCGTATCGATGACCAGCATGTCGTAGCGCTTTTCTTCGACCAGTTCGTACAGTCGCTGAAACGTCATGTAGTGTTCGCTGCCTCCCAGCGAGGTCGAGATCGCTTGATAGATGGGGTTGGCCAGCAGGACGCGCGCGCTCTCGGCGTTCGGCGACATCGACTCGACCATGCGATCGAAGGTGTGCTTCGTATCCAGGCGTTGGGCACGGAGCGAGCCGCCGGGCACGCATCCTTGCGGGAGCGGTACTTCGCGCGCTGTTGCATCGATGCACGACAGACCCAACGCGTCGCCCAATCGTGGCGCCGGGTCGACGGTCAGGACGGCGACACGGCGGCCGCGGCCGGCGGCGGCCAGTGCGGTCGCTGCGGCCAGGGAAGTCTTGCCGACGCCGCCTTCGCCGACGAAGACGACCAGCTTCTTATCGGTCAATCGCTGCTCGTCGGCCGTCTTCATACCGCACCTTCCAGGATTTTCGCCACCAGTGCGGTGGCGTCGAGGTCGGCTGCGGGCTGCCCGGAAAACGAGAATGGTACGCTCAGTGTCTCGCCGACCTCGCGGCGAAAGGTTTCGATCAATGCGCGCTGTCGCGCGCAGGTCCGCAAGTACGTAGCCGCATCTTCGGAAGGTGCCTCGGTTTCGAGCCACGCTCTTTGTTCGCTATCGGCCAGTTCGGGATAGACGCCGTTGACGATGGCCGGGGCGAGCTTGACTCCCAGGTCGCGGATGTCGCGCGTGAGCAAGGCGGCCTCGCTGATACACAGCTCTTCGGGCAGGGTCGCCACCAGCGCTCGGCAGCGATCGACGTCGGTGATCATTTCGAGCGACGCCCGCGCCACGGTTGCCACCGGCCCTATGCGGATCAAGTCGAGGATGCGTGCCGGCGACGCCAACAGCGGCAGACTGTGGCCGCTTGCCGGGGCGTCCACGACGATCAGATCGGCCGCTTTCGAGCGTTCGCGGGCCAGTTCGGTAATAGCCGACAGGGTCACCAGATCGCTGAGGCCCGGCGCCGCGGCGGCTACCGCGCTGAAGGTCCTGCTGTCCATCAGGCGGTCGGAAAGAAAGCGGAACCGCAGTGTACGCGACAGGAACGCGTGCAGGCTGCTGCGCGCATCGAGGTCGACGCTCTGCGGCCCGTCACCAACCTCCTTGCCGTCGGCATGTGGGTCGCTTGCCTCTCCGGTGTCGCCGAGCAGCGAATGAGTCCGTACCAAGATGGTGCGCAAGCCGCCGCGGGCGGCACCATAGGCGAGCGTCCGGGCAAGGTAGGATTTTCCGACTCCTCCCTTGCCGGTGACGAAGAAAACCGCCGCGTTCGTCTTCGCCATGAACGCTTTCTTAGTTGCAGAGAGAGGAGGGCGCAATGTGCCCCTAGGTTCGGCGACTTGCCCTCCTGGTCGGATGCAACTAGCTTCGGTGCTGAGTGGGGCCCATCGTCTTGGCGGCTGTAGGCAATTCAAGGAAGACCATGCCGGATCCGTCACGGATCCAGGATTTATTTCTTTCCCGTTTGGACCAACTCGAGGCCCGCGTAGCCGAAGAGCTCAAGCGGCCCGTGGAGGCAGCCTCTCCGGTTCAACAGTTTGCCCTCGATGTCGGACGCGAGCTGTGGATGGTGGCGCGCTCCTTGGCCGAGGCGTCCTCCGAGCCGGGAGGGCTCCTGAGACGATTTGCGTTGCTTGCCGCTGCCTCTCCGAACGACGAGCTTGGTGTCGACAGGAATTTGGCCGAGACGGTTCGCGAGGTCGTCAAGCCTCTTGCACGTGTGTGGCTCGGGCTTGCGCACGCGGAAGGTTCACCGTTGCCCGTCGAAGGCGGCGTGCTCGTGCTCGCCAATCGCAGTGCTTGGCCCTGGCCGGGCGAGGCGTTGGTGCTTTGGAGTATTCTCGCCGAGCATAGCGCAGGGCGGCGGGTGCATGTTCTCTGGGACGGCCGCTACGTGGAAGGCCCGTTTGTCGGAGATGCCTACTCCCGCATTGGTTTTGCCGCTGCCGATCTCGATAGCTGCGGCACACTCTTGGAACGCGGCCGAATCGTGTTGGCCTTTCCGGAAGGCCGCGCAGCGTTGGCCAAGACCTATGAACAGCGCTACCGCCTCGCACGCTTCTCGGATGCCCACTTGATTCAGGCTGCCCTCGACACGGGTGCGGCGATTGTGCCGGCGGCGGTGGTCGGCCCTGAAGAAAGCTACGCGATGCTCGGCAGCTTGGCCGGGTTGCCGCTCACTCCGCAGTTTCCCTGGCTGGGGCTCGCCGGGATGTTGCCGTTGCCGTTACGCTGGCGCCTCAAGCTCGGGTCGGCAGTGGAATACGCGCGTCTGAACGACGGCGATGTAGACGGTCTGGCCGATGCCGTGCGCGCGCGTATCCAGGCCATGCTGGGGGAATCGCTGGCTTCGCGGGCTTCCATTCTGCGCGGTTGAGCACGGGGACGGGCCGTCGACGACGGCTGGGGCACATGGGAGGAGGGTTGTACGATGGCGCGTTACATCTTGGCGATCGATCAAGGAACCACGGGATCGACGGTGATGGTGTTCGACGATCGCGGTGCCGTGCGCGCGCGCGCATACTCGGAGTTCCGTCAGTATTACCCGAAACCCGGCTGGGTCGAACACGACGCCGAAGAAATTTGGGCGGTTACGCACGGGCTTATCGCCGAGGCCTGCGCCGCTGCTCGTATCAAACCCGACAAGCTGGCGGCGATCGGCATTACCAACCAACGCGAGACGGCGGTGGTGTGGGACCGGAAGACCGGCAAACCGATTCACCGAGCGATCGTTTGGCAGGACCGTCGAACTTCCGAGCGTTGCGATCGGCTTCGCGCCCGCGGTTTGACTTCGACGGTCCGTCGCAAAACCGGTCTGGTGATCGACCCGTATTTTTCCGGCACCAAGATCGCATGGATTCTTGACCACGTACGCGGTGCCCGCCGCCGCGCGTTACGCGGCGAACTGGCCTTCGGCACGATCGACAGCTGGCTGATTTGGAAGCTGACTCGCGGCGAGGTGCACGCGACCGACTACACCAATGCTTCGCGCACGATGCTCTACGACATACGCCGGCGTACCTGGGATGCGGGGCTGTGCCGAACCATCGGTGTTCCGATGGAATTGCTCCCCGAGGTGCGCCCTTCGTCGGGGAGCTTCGGTGAGAGCGCTCCGGGCGTCGTCGGACGCGGCCGGATCGCGATCGCCGGTGTCGCCGGCGATCAGCAAGCTGCTTTGTTTGGACAAGCCTGCTTTCGGCCGGGTATGGTCAAGAACACCTACGGTACCGGTTGTTTCATTTTGATGTATACGGGCGACAAGGCCATGGCCTCGCGCAACAAATTGGTGACCACGATCGCCTGTGGCCCCGACGGAGGGCCCGCGTATGCGCTCGAGGGATCGATCTTCATCGCCGGGGCGGCCATCCAGTGGTTGAGAGACGGACTGGGCATTCTCGACAGCGTCGCCGATTCTGAAGCTGCGGCGCGGAGGGTCGATTCCACTCTCGGTTGTTACGTGGTGCCGGCCTTCGCCGGTCTGGGTGCGCCGTACTGGGACGCCGAGGCACGCGGCGCCATTGTCGGCCTCACGCGCGGGGTGAGTGCCGACCACGTGATCCGCGCCGCGCTCGAATCCCTGGCCTACCAGTCGCGCGATGTCGCCGAGGCCATGGCTGCCGATGCCAAACGTAAGCTACGCGTCCTGCGTGTCGACGGCGGAGCGGCGGCCAACGACTTTCTCATGCAATTCCAGGCCGATCTTCTCGGCGTAACGGTCGATCGCCCGCGTGTGGTCGAGACCACCGCGGCCGGCGCCGCCTTCCTGGCCGGGCTCGGTGCCGGCATCTGGCGGAGTGCATCCGAGGTCGAAAAGGCCCGCCGCTCCGACAAGCTCTTCAAGCCCCGCATGCGCGCCGCCGAGCGGCGGGCTCTGTACCAGGGCTGGCAGTCGGCGGTCAAGCGGGTCTCCTCGCGAATCGCCTGAGGCCGTGGGCGATGCTCACCGGCCCTCGGCGCTTGAACCCGGACCGGCGGGTTGTTATAGGTACACGTTTGTTTGAGGCGAGTATGAAACGAGACATCCATCCTGACTACCACGAAGTCGACGTGGTTTGCGCCTGCGGCAATACCTTCAAGACCCGTTCTACCGCCAAAGAGATCCACGTCGAGATCTGCTCGGCGTGTCATCCCTTCTACACCGGCAAGCAGAAAATGGTCGATACCGAAGGGCGCGTCGAGCGTTTCCGCAAGAGATACGGCCTCAGTCAATAGGCTTTCTACGCGAAAGACCGTCGGCGGTGTGATGCCCGTCTTTCAGGCGGCACCGAGGTCTGGGACATGTTGAGCAAACTGGCTCAGATAGAGGCACGTTTTCTCGAGATCGAGGCCGAGCTTCAAGATCCCGGCGTAGCGCGCAATCGTGAGCACTTCGCGCAGCTCGGCCGTGAACATGCGGAGTTGATCGAGGTCGTGCGCAACTACCGTTCGCGCCGGGAGTTGGCCGAACAACTCGAGCAGACCGCCGCGCTCAGTGACGACAGCGACCCGCAGATCCGCGAGATGGCCGCTGAAGAGACTCGCTCGCTCGAAAAACGCGTCGCGGAACTCGACGACGAGTTGAAGGCGCTGCTGGTGCCCAAGGATCCGCTGGATGCGCGTAATGCCTTTCTCGAGATTCGAGCGGGAACCGGCGGCGAAGAAGCCGCTCTGTTTGCCGGCGACCTGCTGCGCATGTACACGCGCTACGCGGAAACCCGCGGCTGGAAGATGGAAACCATGAATCTCTCGGCCAGTGGTATGCACGGCATCAAGGAGGTCGTGGTATTGATCTCCGGCCGCGGCGTTTACGGGCGCCTGCGTTACGAAGGCGGTGTGCATCGTGTGCAGAGGGTGCCGGAGACGGAAGCCCAGGGGCGTATTCACACCTCGGCAGTCACGGTTGCTGTGATGCCGGAGGCGGAAGATCTTGATGTTACCATCGAGGACAAGGATCTACGCGTCGACGTTTTCCGTTCCTCAGGGCCGGGAGGGCAGTCGGTAAACACCACCGACTCCGCGGTTCGCCTTACTCATGTGCCGACCGGCCTGGTGGTCTCCTGTCAGGACGAGAAGTCCCAGCACAAGAACAAAGCCAAGGCGATGAAGATTCTGCTTTCGCGTCTTTTCGAACACGAGCAAGCCAAACGCCACGCCGAGGAGGCTGCCCGGCGCAAATCGATGGTGGGAAGCGGCGATCGTTCCGAACGCATCCGCACCTACAATTTTCCGCAGGGCCGAGTCAGCGATCACCGCGTGGGCCTGACCCTGTACAGCCTCGACCGTTTCCTCGACGGAGAGATCGACGAGGTCGTCGATTCCTTGATTGCGCAGGCCCGGGCCGAAGCTCTGGAAGGCGGGGCGAGTCTGTCGTGAGCGGGGCCGAACAAAACGCGCCTCGGACGCTGCTCGACTTTCTCGGGCGCGCCAGCGATTTCCTTGCCGGCAAGGAAATCGAAACCGCCAGGCTTGATGCCGAGGTGCTGCTCGCCGAGGTCCTGGGGCTCGATCGGCTGCAGCTCTACACGAGTTACGATCGTCCGCTTAGCGGTAGTGAGGTGGATCGCTACCGCGAGGCGATCCGCCGGCGCGCCGCGTTTGAGCCGGTTTCCTATATCATCGGCCGGCGCGAGTTCTGGTCGCTCGACTTTGCCGTTGATCGGCGAGTGCTGATTCCGCGCCCCGAAACCGAAACTCTGGTCGAGGCCGTTCTAGGCAAGCTACGCGAACTGGGGCTGGATTCCCCGCGTGTCGCCGATATCGGTACCGGTTCCGGAGCCATCGCCGTCGCTTTGGCGGTAGAGATTCCCGAGCTTCGGGTGGTGGCGACCGATCGTTCCCAGGCATCTCTCGAGGTTGCACCGGTGAACGCACGCACGCACGGAGTCGACTCGCGCATCGAGTTTGTCGCCGGCAACCTGTTGGAGCCCTTGGCCGACCACGGGCGCTTCGATGTGCTGGTTTCCAATCCCCCCTACATTGCTGAACAGGACCACGTCGGCCTCGGTGCCGAGGTGCGCGATTGGGAGCCGCGTACGGCCTTGGTTTCCGACGACGACGGCATGAGCGTGACCCGCGCCCTCATCGAGCAGGCCGCCGGGTATCTCACCGAAGACGGCTGGCTGGCGCTGGAACTGGGAACCCAAGCCGACAGCGTCGTCGCCTGCCTGCAGGCGGGAGGCTGGCGGGATGTTTCGATCCGCAACGACCTGGCCGGGCGGCGTAGGGTTGCCCTTGCGCGTCGTCCCTGTGTGCGCGCCG
>CAZKLE010000097.1:0-9988 GCA_964553415.1 uncultured Myxococcales bacterium | reverse complement strand
CCCCCGCACATCCTCACATCATGGGCTTGGCAGGGTGCCAGATGATCAACGTGGAAGGGCGACGGCGTACCGACTGCCTGACGCTCCTGCGCCATGAGGCCGGCCACGCCGTTCACCATGCCTTTCGTCTGCAGCGCCGAAGACGTTGGCAAAAAGTTTTCGGCAGTTGCACGCGCCGCTACCCGGAGGCCTATCGTCCCAACCCGGCGAGCCGCCGCTACGTGCTGCACCTGGACTACTGGTACGCTCAGGCCCACCCGGCCGAGGATTTCGCCGAAACTTTCGCCGTCTGGCTCACGCCGGGCTCGAACTGGCGCAAGCACTACCGCGAGTGGCCGGCTGTAGGAAAACTCGAGTACGTGGATGAGCTCATGAAGGAGTTGGCCGACCGTCGTCCGTTAGTAAACAGCCGCGCGTGTGTCGACCGGCTTGCGGTGATCGACGATACGCTCGGGGACTACTATGCCGCCAAACACGCCCGCTTTGAGCAGCTTACGACCAACGTGTACGACGGCGATCTACAGCGCCTGTTCAGGGCCGACACGGATGAAGGAATTTCAGCTTCGCAGTTTCTCCATCGCTACCGTGCGCGGCTTCGCCGCATGGTTGCGCGTGGAACGGGCACCCATGAATACGCTCTGGATATTCTCATCAAGGAAATGATGCAGCGTTGCCGAGTCTTGGGTTTGCGTGCGACGTCTCCCGCCGATGCGTTGCTGGTCGACCTCGCCATCCTGTTGGCTGCGCGTTCGGTGGAGTATCTGTTGCGTGGGCGTGAGTGGCACGCGCTATGAAGAAGTTGCGCGTACTCGTTCTGCTTCACGAAGAGCTCGTTCCGCCTGCGGATCTCGAAGGAGTCAGCGAAGAGGATATCTTCGACGTCAAGACGGAATACGACGTCGTCGCCGCTCTGGGCGGGATGGGGCATGAGGTCAAGACCCTCGGCGTCAGTGATGAGGTTCGCCCCATACGCCGGGCGGTCGAACGATGGAAACCCGACATCGTTTTCAATCTCTTGGAAGAGTTCCAAGGGAAAGCGGCCTACGACCACCACGTGGTCGCGTATCTGGAATTGCTGGGGATTCCCTACACGGGCTGTAACCCACGCGGCCTGATCATCGCGCGCGATAAAGCGCTCACCAAGAAACTGCTCAGCTACCATCGTATCCCGACGCCGAGATTCGCCGTCTTTCGCATAGGCCGGAAAGTACGCCGGCCGCGTGTGCTCGAATATCCTCTGATCGTAAAATCGCAGATCGAAGAATCGTCACTCGGAATTTCGAAAGCTTCGGTTGTCTACGACGATGACCATTTGGCCGAGCGGGTACGTCTGGTTCACGAGCGCATCAAGACCGACGCGATCGTCGAGCATTTCATTGAAGGCCGTGAAATCTATGTAGGTGTGTTGGGCAATGAACGTCTCACCGTCCTGCCGGCTCAGGAGCTGCTGATCGCCGACCGCGGGCCGAAACAGCCGCTCGTTGCCACGGAAAGCGTCAAGCATCACCCCGACTATCAAGAGCGGCACGGCGTCGAGATCGTGGCCTTCAGCGCGCAAGCCGATCTGCAACGCTCGTTGGACCGCATCGCCAAGCGTGTGTATCGGATGCTCGGTTTGGACGGCTACGCGAGAATCGACCTACGCCTGGACGGCGAAGGACGCCCGTTTGTGCTCGAGGCCAACCCGAACGCGGAGATCGCCCGTTACGAAGAACTCGCCGCGGCGGCCGAGTCGGTGGGCATTTCGTATGAAGATCTCCTACAGAGGATCATCAATTTTGGGCTGAGGCGCTAGGCTGAGGCGCTGGAGCAATGCGCTGCGCAGGGCTCAATGAACGCCGGCACCCGGCACCAAGGAGTCGGGCTCGATCCCCAAGCGTCGCACTGCCGCCGACCACAAGTTCTCGGAGGGCGTGTCAAAGATCAGGTCGGCGGTGGCGTCGCTGTTCACCCAGCTTCCTTGGCTGAGTTCGGATTCCAGTTGCCTAGGTCCCCAACCGGCGTAGCCGAGAAGGAAGCGAACTCTGCGAGGCGGCTGCCGTGCCAGCACTTTGAGCGAGTTCGTACCCGAAGTCAGGTGCAGGCCCGGCAAGATCTCGTAGGTGCCGTCTTCGGGCATACCCTCGATGGGTTCGTGCAGGACCCAGCCGGTCTCCGGCTGTACGGGACCACCCAACCAGGCAACGCTTTCGCTATCGCCCTTCCATTCGACGCTGATGGAGTCGAGGAGATCGGCAACGGGGTTGTCGGCCGGGCGATTGATCACCAAGCCGAAGGAGCCACCCTCGCTGTGCTCGAGTATCAACACGACTCCGTGGTGAAAGTTCGGATCCGCCAGTTGCGGCATGGCGATTAGGAGTCCGGGCGCGAGGGTAATCTCGGATCGCATGGTCCACATCTAACCGTTGAAGCCTTGCCGGGCAAGGCCGACGGCGGAGAAAGGTTGTGACGCAAAGCGGCAGCTTCGGCGCTTGCTCCGTGATCCGGCTAGGCTACACCTGAGGTCATCGCGACGGGAGGAATCTCTATGGAATTCGGAGTACTGGTACCGCAGGGATGGCGGCTCGATTTGGTCGGGGTCAAAGGGGATGCCGAAAAATGGCGGCGCTTTCGCGAGGTTACGATGGAACTCGATCGTTCGGGTTGGGACTCGCTGTGGGTCTACGATCATTTCCACACCTTTCCCCGCAAGACCGTCGAAGCCACGTTCGAATGCTGGACGATGATGGCGACGATGGCGGCGATTACCAGCCGTGCGCGGCTGGGTCAGTTGGTGACGTGTGTTCAGTACCGGGAGCCGGCCTACTTGGCCAAAGTTGCCGCCTGTGTCGATGTAGCCAGCGGCGGACGTCTCAACGTGGGGCTGGGATCGGGGTGGTACGAGGAAGAGTTCCAAGCCCTCGGCTATGATTTTCGAACCACCGGTGCGCGCCTTCGCCGTTTGGAAGAAAGCCTACAGGTGCTCGGTCTTTTATGGAGCGAAGCAAGCGCGAGTTTTGATGGCAAGCATTATCGCTTGCGCGAGGCGGTGTGCGAACCCAAGCCGTTGCAGAAGCCGCATCCTCCGATCTGGATAGGCGGGCGCGGGCCGAAAGTCCTCTTACGCCTGGTCGCTCTCTACGCAGACGTATGGAACTTCAACGGTCCCCTGAACGAACTTGCCGAGACCGTCGAGATCCTCAAAGGGCATTGCCGTGATGTCGGGCGTGATTTTGATGAGATTCGCGTGACGGCGATGTCGGGAGGCATTGCCTACGAGAGCCGGGACGAGCTTGAAACCTTCTTCGAACGTATCGCGCCCCAGAAGCTCGATCGCGAGCGCTTGCTTTCCTTCGTCAGTTGCAAAGGTTCACGGGAAAAGTGTGCCGAGTATATTCGTTCGTGGAAACAGGCGGGTTGTGACGGCATGGTGTTCTTTTTTCAGGATATCGCTTCCGTCGGCCTCGGCGACTCGCAGGCGGAAATCTTTCACCGCGACATCCTGCCGCAGGTCTGAGTTCGCCGGGGTGCTTATCCGTTGGCGCTCAATTCGTGAACCGCGTCGATCAGCGCGATGACGTGATCGACCGGGGTGGCGGGCAGGACGCCGTGGCCGAGATTGAAGATATGTCCGCAGCGCCCGTCGGCTTCTGCGAGAACACGTCCGGCGGCCTCTATGATGTGCGCGGGTTCGGCGAAGAGTGCGACCGGGTCGAGATTGCCCTGTACGGCTATATCGGGAAAGCGCTCGAACACACCGGCCAGGCCGACTCGGTGATCCACGCCGAGAACACTGCAGCCGGTGGCGGCCTGCAGATCGAGCAGGCCACAGCAGTCGGTACCGAAATGAATGACCGGGCAGTCCGCGGGCAGCGCATCGATCACGGCCTTGGTATGTGGCAGTACGTAGCGTTGATAGTCAGCCGGTGACAGGCAGCCGACCCAACTGTCGAAGAGTTGCAGAACTTGGACTCCGGCTTCGATCTGGCCGAGAAGGTAGCGCGATACCGCCCGCGCGATGATCGACATCATCTCGTTCCATGCGCCTTCGTCGCGGTACATCAGGGACTTGGTTTGGATATAGTTCTTGGAACCGCCGCCCTCGACGATGTAGGAAGCCAGCGTGAATGGCGCTCCGCTAAATCCGATCAGCGGTACGTCGCCGTCGAGCTGACGACGTGTGCGGCGGACAGCCTCGAAGACGAAGTCGAGAGATTCATGCGGCTCGACTTCCCGTAGGCGGTCGACGTCGGCGCCTTCGCGTACCGTTCGTGAAATGTTGGGCCCCTCGCCGCCGACGTATTCGAGTCCGAGTCCCATCGGCTCGACGATCAGCAAAATGTCGGAGAATACAATGGCGGCATCGGCACCGATACGCTGTTGTGCGGTGATCGCCACCTCGGCGGCCAGCTCCGGCGTCTTGCAAAGCTCGATGAAGGGCACGCGTGCGCGTACCTCACGGTATTCCTGCATGTAGCGTCCGGCCTGTCGCATGAGCCAAACCGGTGTGTAGGGCACCCGTTTGTGGCGGCAGGCGAGCATGAAAGCGCTGCTTTCGAGTCGTTGACCCGGGGACGGCTTGTCTACGCTACCGCCGCCCGGGCTCGGCTGGGCACGCACGGCACGCCCTTGCGCGCTGCGCAGGCTCTCCCGTTTGCCGCACAGTAGTGCCGGAACCCGCTCGCTCGCCTCACGGACGAGGATGCCCAACTTGGGCCGGCTGGGTTCGAAGTCGACGGCGATGTCCAGCATCGCTATGGTTTCGCTGGATACAGGACCGATCGAGCACACTATGAGTTCGCCGAGTGCTCGGCGTAGCGCTTCCTCTTCGTCCAGCTCGCGTGCGACGGCGAGCAGGTGGTGAACCTGCGTGGCGCTGGTAACGAGCAACGCGTCGGCCGTGCGCGCGAGGATCTGCCGGATCGCATCTTTGAGAGGGCCGACATCGTGCGGCAATGCCCAGCGGTAGACCTCTACCGGGTCGACGGCGGCACCGGTTTGCTCGAGGGCGTCGAGAAAGCGTTGGTTGGTGACGCCGTATTCTTGCACGGCGATTTGCGCTCCGCGCAGCTCGATGCCCTCGCCGGCTTCCTGTAGGGCGGTGAGGATTTCCCGCCAAGTGTTGGGCTCGGGCACGACGATCGAGACGCGGACCCCCAAGTCACGAAGTGCGGCTAGCGGCTTAGGACCGCGCGCTACGACCGTCGTTGCGGCCAGAGCACGGACGAGTTCGGCACGCTGGTGATGGTTTTCCATGGCCGCAAACAGGTAGCGGGTGCCGACACCGGTCATGCATACGACGATGTTGTAGTCACCCCGCAACAGCCGCTCGGCAAAGCGTGTCGCTGCCGGACTGTCGTCGATCGCGACCTCGCGCATCGAGCGAGCGGCGATTGCTATGCCGCCTGCATTCTCGATCAGGCGTACCGTTTCCGCGCAGTGACGGCTTTCCAAACTGATGATGCGAAGGCCGCCGAATCCCGTCGGCGGAGAAGATCGGATGACGGAGGACTGTTTCATGCTTTCGTACCCTTCCTACTCGGGGCAAAAGTCAAAGGGAAGCATCTTGCTCTGGCCCTTCGTGGGACGGGCGTGTATAAGGTGGCCTCGGCGGACCCGCTACGCCGTACGCAGCCCTCGTCGGGCCCGGAGGTCGATGACCATGAAAGTCAGTCAGCTTACCCGTTTGGATCGAGCCAGTGTGTATACGATCGAACCCGATCGCAGCGTGCTCGATGCCGTACGCAAGCTCGTGCAGCACAACATCGGTGCTTTGCCCGTGTGCGACGGATCGTGCGTGAAATTGTTCGGCATCATCACCGAACGCGACGTGCTGCGTCTGTGCGCGATGCAGCCGTTGCAGGATATGCAGACTCTGAAAGTTGCCGACGTCATGACGCAGGAGGTGATCTTCTGTACGCCCGACGATAACATTGAGTCGGTCATGCGTACGATGACGCAGAATCGTATCCGCCACCTTCCCGTCCTCCAGGACGGTCAGTTCGTCGACATTATTTCGATCGGTGACGTCGTCAAAGCCGAGCTTGCGCGTTCGAGCGCGGAAGCGGGATACTTGCGCGAATACGTCTCCGGCTGAGGGGATCTCGGACGCCCGCCTCCCTTTATGGAGCGGGGGGCGGTGTGTCGTCCTTGTCGTCGCTGCCCTTATTTTCTTTTGAACCGGTACCTAGCCCGGTGATGTGCTTGAGTCCGCGCAATAGGCTGCCGATCGCTCCTGCGCCGCCTTTGATGATCTTGACCGTCGTACGCGCTCCGCCTTTGAGGAGTTGTTCGGTAACGTCGGGAATCAAGTGAATAGCGGTTTGGGCTACTGCCCCCGGTGCGATGGACGATTCCGGTCGGCGGATGTTGCCGCTCAACACCACGGGGATGTAGGTCCAATCGTCTTTGTCGCGAACGTATGGGAGTAGCATTCCGGTAGAGAACAATTTGCGGCTTTTGTCGGGGTGAAGGCCCGCCCACATCCTGCTCTGTAAGGCGCCGTCGAATCCCAGGCGGCCGCTGAAGATGAGCTTTGCCTCGGGGCCGCCGACGACGGTGCGGTCGGTGTAAATCGTGCGTTTGGAAACGGTGAGATTACCGCCCGAGTCCATGATGTGTAGGTCGTGAAACTCCGACATGCCGGTGAGTTTTGCGATGCCGTCGAGCATCGGGTTGTTGCGGATGCGGCCGCTGGTAAAGCGAACGTTGCCGGACAGGTTCAAGTTGTCGAGGAAGCTTTTGGTCAAGGTTCCACGGCTGTTGAAATGAACGTCGCAGCTCATCGCGCCGCTGATAGTCCCGAATCCGTGCGGCCAAACGGGGCTCAGGAGGCGCGCAGCCTCGGATTGATGGATGCGGAGGTTGCCGCCGTAGATCCAGCCGGGTTTGGTCAAATCGAGATCTCCGTTCACAGACACCGAACCGCCGGCGAGATCGGCGGTGGCCGAAGCCCCGTCAATACGATTGTTGCGCAACTCAGCGCTGATTCGGACTTGTTCGAAAACCGAACGCAGCGTTTCCAGTTTTGCGATCCTCAAACGGGCGTCGATGTGCGGCATCGCGAACGGACAAGCGGGGATGTTGGTGGTTCTCGATGCAAGAGGAAGAGGTTTGGGATCAACTCCATAGACGATTTCAGCGATGTTTATGCGATCGAATTCGGCGTCGATCTTGGTCGGTGCGTCGTGCGGCGTGAAGGTGACGCGAGCGCGTACGTGGATTGGCTGTGCGCGTTCGAGTTGGATGCTCCCGCCGATTTGTAGGTCGAAAGGCCGGTTGGCGACGATGTGCGAAGCTCGTATGTTGACTTTCGAGGCTAACACACGCAGCGGCATCTCTCTGCCGGGCCCTTCGTCGAGATACTGAATCGTTGCGTTGCGTACCTCGAGTCGTTCGACGATGACGTGTTCGGCGATTGAAGAATCGCTGTACCCGCTGATGTGAAGACGATACCACGGCAGAAGGGAATCGGTATTGAGTTGGCCGGTGCTGTTGCGATGAACGGTGATGATCGCTCCGCTGAGATCGAGTCGTTCGATCAGGACCTTGCCCCGAAACAAGCTCGTGAGATCGAGCTTGACCGCTACCCGTTCGGCGGTGAGGAAGTCCCGATACGGTCGCGGAAAGTCGGGATCTTCGCTAAGTGCAAAACCATCCAGGTGTATGCCGTCGAGGCCGAGGTCGAATTCCTGAAAAGAGATGTTGCGCCCGAGCACCGCCTCGATAGGGGGCAAAAGGTTGCGGTCGATCCACTGCGGTGTGGCCCAGTAGCTGAGCGTCACAAGCGGCACGAGTACGAGCAGCGAAGTCGCCAGGGCGACCGCTGCTACCAACAGGCGTACCGCTAGCTTGGTGGCCGACATGGTGCTCTCGGATCATCTGCAAGTTCTGTGCAAGGGTTCTGCAATTCCGGGCCCGTCCACGGAGCGGTGAAAGCGATAGCCCGTGCTGTTGAGCAGCAATCCGGCGGGCGGCACAACATCCGGCGTGATCCTTGATTCGCTCCCGAACGATGCATACGGCAAACTCGACCGCTGAGATGATATACCATCCGCGGCGTAGCTTCTGTTTCTTGCTTGGTGTTGGATGTTGCCTGATGGCATGCCGTAGCGGGGGCTCCGAAACCGTAGCCGTGGGTTCGTCGACACAACAGATAGAACGGCGTGATTGGGCCGTGCCCGCGTCGAGTCCCGGCGGTGAGGCCTACGGGAAAGACCTCAGTGAACGATTGCATCATGCTCTGGCGGTCAAAGAGGATGGCTACGAGCCTCGTACGCATCACCTGAACGCCGACGGATCGCCGGTGTACACCAACCGCCTGATCCTGGAGACTTCTCCCTACCTGCTCCAACACGCGCACAATCCGGTGAACTGGTACGCCTGGGGTGATGAGGCTTTCGAGGCCGCAAAGCGATTGGATCGACCTATTCTACTCAGCGTCGGCTATTCGACCTGCCACTGGTGCCACGTGATGGAACGCGAGTCCTTCGAGGACCAAGAAATCGCTTCGTTCATCAATACGCATTTTATTCCGATCAAGGTGGACCGCGAGGAAAGGCCGGATATCGATGCGGTCTACATGGATGCCGTGCGAATGCTTTCGGGCGGCGGCGGCGGCTGGCCGATGACGGTGATCATGACTCCGGATCGGCGGCCGTTTTTCGGCGGAACCTACTTTCCCGCGCGCGACGGTGATCGTGGCGCGCATTCGGGATTTCTGACGATTCTTCGCTATTTTGCCGACCAGTACACCAACAGTCGGCAGACGCTGCTCGATAAGGCCAAGGAAACGACGCAACGCATCGAGCGCTCGGCCAGCCCTCAGCCGGCGGCCGGCATTCCCGGTTCGGAAGCGTTCGATTTGGGCGTTCGCCAGCTGCAGGCGAATTTCGACACCACCTACGGGGGGTTCGGGCACGCGCCGAAATTTCCACGCAGCGTGATCATCGAGTTTCTTCTGCGCTACTACCGCCGGACCGGCGATCAGACCTCGCTCGATATGGCGACGCTGACCCTCGATAAGATGGCTGCCGGCGGCATGCACGACCAGATCGGTGGGGGATTCCATCGCTATTCGACCGATTCGAAGTGGTTGGTGCCGCACTTCGAGAAAATGCTCTACGACAACGCTCAGCTCGCCGATGCATACCTCGAGGCCTACCAAGTTACCGCGCGCAGCGACTTTGCCGAGGTGGCACGCACGACGCTCGATTACGTACTGCGCGAGATGACCGATCCCCAAGGTGGCTTCTATTCGGCGACCGACGCCGATAGCCCAACCCCCGGCGGTGAGGAGGAGGAAGGCTGGTTTTTTACCTGGACCCCCGACGAAATCCGCTCGGTTGTCGGCGAAAAGCGTGCGCGTATGATCGACGAGGTCTACGGCGTGACCAAGGCGGGCGACTTCGAGGGTAGGAATATCCTCTACGTGGCGCGGCCTTTGGCGAAAGCGGCCAAGGACTTGGACGTTTCGGTCGAGGATCTATCCTCCGAGTTGAGCCAAGCCCGTGAACAGCTGTACCGGGCGCGTGCGCTGCGGCCGCCACCCCACAAGGACACGAAGGTGATTACCGCGTGGAACGGTCTCATGATTTCGGCGCTGTCCAAAGGCGCACGAATCTTGGGGGAGCATCGCTATGCCGAAGCGGCGCGGCGCGCGGCCGAGTTCCTCGTCGCGAACATGAAAAAAGACAACCGTCTCTACCGCAGTTGGCGGACGGGCGAAGCGAAACACGACGCCGTCCTCGACGACTACGCATTCCTTGCCGCCGGCTTCCTCGACCTCTACGAAACCACTCACGAGGCCCGTTGGCTGTCCGAGGCGATCGCTCTCCATATCGAACTACGCGAGAAGTTCTGGGATCGCGACGGTGGCGGCTTCTATTTTACGGCTTCGGATGCCGAAAGCCTTCTGGCCCGCGACAAACCCTACTACGACGGTGCCGAACCTTCGGGCAATGCTGTAGCGATGATCAACCTTTTGAGACTCTATGAGTTTACGACCAAC
>CAZKLE010000096.1:0-10016 GCA_964553415.1 uncultured Myxococcales bacterium | reverse complement strand
GGGTTGAGAATCTCGGTCCCGACCACGTCGGCCGGCAGCATGTCGGGGGTGAACTGGATTCTCGAAAATCCGCTGTCGACGGCGCTCGCAAGGCTGCGTACGGTCAGAGTTTTCGCCAGCCCCGGCATGCCTTCGAGGAGGACGTGGCCGCGGGTCAGAAGACCGGTGAGAATACGCGAAACCATGGTCTCCTGACCGACCAGGACCTTACCGATTTCGTTGGCCAAATTGGCGCCGAAACGAGCGGCGTCCTCAGACGATGCGGTCGCAGGTTCGCTACTCATGAACTATATCTCTCCCTCGGTGTTGAACTCGGCCCTCCCGGAGCCGTCGAAGCGGTCGAGGAGGCTTGCACGTGGAACGCTGAGACGATCCGTCGATATTGTACGCGCACACGGCTCAACTTCCAGAACGCAGCAACTCAGGCCCGGCGGTCCCGTCGTATTCGGGGTCCTTTCGCGAGATTTTAGGCTGCCTAAAGCAGCCCCTTGCCTATGCTCAGTACCCGGGTAGAATCCCCGTCGGATGGCGCAGGTATTCAAACGTCGCGCGAATACTTACGCGAAACTCACCATCTTTGGCGGTCTTTTCGTCCTGGTCGCGGCGCTGTTCGCCCTCAACACTCTCAACCGTTCCGACTACGTCACGCTCGCGCACGTTGCCCGCCAACAACCCGTGCCCTTCTCTCACAAACACCACGCAGGTGGTCTCGGCCTGGACTGCCGCTACTGTCATACCAGCGTAGAAAAGTCCTCGTACGCGGGCATTCCCGCAACCCAGGTTTGCATGAACTGTCATTCAAAAATTTGGTCCGACAGTCCGACGCTCGAGCCCGTGCGGGCAAGCTACAAGACCGGCAAGTCCATTCCTTGGATCAAGGTCTACGACTTGCCCGATTTCGTGTACTTCGACCACTCCGTCCATATCCATCAGGGAGTCGCCTGCGTCACGTGTCACGGCCGCGTCGACCGCATGAGCCTGACCTGGCAAAAACCTTCCTTACAAATGGAATGGTGCGTCGGCTGCCACCGCAATCCGGCACCCAACATTCGTCCCCGCGAGCATGTATTCGACATGGCCTGGAGCGCGGGCGATATGGATGCGGAGACCTTGGGCCGCCGCCTCGTGCAGAAGTACGACATACACCCCAGCCTGGACTGCACGACCTGTCATCGCTGAGAAACGTTAGAGGCTTAGGGGAAAATCATCTTGCCAAGCGACCGTAAACAGCAAGGGCTGGATCTCGACGATCTACGCCAACGTCTCTCCCGCTCCACCGGGCCGGAGTACTGGCGAAGCCTCGAAGAATTGGCCGGCGACGAGTCATTCCAGCAGTTCGTGAACGCCGAGTTCCCCTCACAGGCGGCCGACTGGGGAGCGCAGGTCGGGCGCCGCGAGTTTCTCAAACTGATGGGCGCCTCCCTCGCCCTGGCCGGTGTCGGTGCCTGCACCCGTCAGCCGACTGAGAAGATCTACCCTTACACCAAGGCTCCCGAAGAGGTGATACCCGGCCGGCCGCTTCGGTTTGCCAGCTCGGCCGTTCTCGGCGGCACCGCCGAGGGGATCCTCGTCGAAAGCCATGAGGGCCGCCCCACGAAGATCGAGGGCAACCCGGAGCATCCGTCCAGCCTCGGTTCCGGCACCGCGCTCACACAAGCCTCGGTACTCAACCTCTACGACCCCGACCGTGCGCAAGTCATCACCAACCTCGGCGAGATTCGTCCTTGGGATGCTTTCAGCGACGTGTTGGCAAGCGCGATGGAGGCACAAAAGGAGAACCAAGGAGCGGGCCTCAGGCTGCTCACGGGTTCGATCACCTCCCCGTCTCTTGCCGCCGAGATCGAGGACTGGCAAAAAACCTTCCCGCAGGCGCAATGGATCTCCTACGAGCCCCTGCACACGGATTATGCCCGTCGTGGTTCGCAATTGGCTTTCGGTGAAATCGTCGATGCTCGCTATCGACTCGATCAAAGCGAAGTCGTACTCAGCCTCGATGACGACCTGCTCGGCTTTGGTCCCGGCGCAGTCCGCTACACGCGCGATTGGACCCGTTCACGGCGTCTGGCGTCGCACACGCAGGGGAATGAGGCCTCGATGAATCGACTGTACGTGGTCGAGGCCTCAGCGACTCTCACCGGAGCCTATGCCGACCAGCGGCTGGGGTTGCGTCACGTGGAAGTCGAGAGTTTTGCCTTCGCCCTCGCGGCGGACCTGGGGCTTGCCGTCCGCAGCGGCACGGTCTCCAGCCGTCAGCGCCGTTGGGCTCGAGCCATTGCCGAGGATCTACGAGCACACGCCGGCCACAGCCTCGTGGTCGTCGGCGCTTCGCAGCCACCCGTCGTCCACCTGTTGGCGCACGCAATCAACGATGCGCTCGGCAACGCCGGCAAGACCGTCGAGTACATGCAACCCATCGAAGTTTCGCCCGAGCCGCACACGGCCGCGCTGAAACGACTCGCAGCCGACATTGACGCCGGCAAGGTCGATGTGCTCTTCATCGCGGGTGCCAACCCGGTCTATGATGCGCCCGCCGATCTTGATTTCGCGGCCAAACTCGACCGTGTACCTCTACGGATTCGACTCGGGCTCCACACAGACGAGACCTCCGAGCGCTGCCACTGGCACATCCCCGAAGCCCACCCTTTGGAGGCTTGGGGGGACGCCCGCTCCTACGACGGCACCCTGTCGATGATTCAGCCATTGATCGCGCCCATGTACGACGGCAAAACACTGCACGAACTCGTCGCCGCGATGTCGGGCAAAAGGAAGAGCGCACACAGCCTCGTCAACCACTACTGGAGCTCGCAGCACGGCAAGGCGGGTTTCGACGAGTTCTGGCGCCGCGCTCTCCACGACGGTTTCATCGAAAACCAGGGCAGCCCGCTCGCTGCTCCGTCGCTGGCGGCCGACTGGGCATCCTCGGCGGCCACGCTGCGCCGTCCCGCCGATAAGCCGCCGTCGGGAAACTCGGTGGAATTGGTGTTCCGCCCCGACGCGTGCGTATACGACGGTCGTTTCGCCAACAACGGCTGGCTTCAGGAACTTCCACGGCCGTTGACGAAGCTCACATGGGACAACGCGGCCATGATGGCCCCGGCGACGGCGCAACGTCTCGGCCTGACCAGCGAGGACGTGATCGTCCTCGAGCACGAGGGGCGATCCCTCGAAGCGCCGGTCTGGGTTCAGCCCGGGCAACCCGAAGATTCCGTTACACTCCATCTCGGCTACGGCCGACGACGTGCCGGAAAAATCGGCAACGGAGTCGGATTCGACGCCTACCGGCTGCGAACCAGCGAGTCGCCATGGGCGATCGCCGCCGTGACCGTACGCAAGACGAACCGACGTCACTCTCTGGCCGTCACTCAACACCATCACAGCATGGAAGGCCGTCACCTCATCCGATCGGCGACCTTCGAACAATACCGACGCGATCCCGAGTTCGCGAAAAAATTCGACGAAGAGAGCGGGCAAAATACATCGATGTATCCCCCTTACCCCTACGAGGGCCACGCTTGGGGAATGGTCGTCGACCTATCGGCGTGCACAGCATGCAACGCCTGCACCATCGCGTGCCAAGCCGAAAACAACATCTCGGTGGTCGGCAAAGACCAAGTCTCACGCGGCCGGGTCATGCACTGGATCCGCATCGATCGCTATTTCGAAGGCGATATCGACACCCCCGACGTTCATCACCAACCGGTCCTCTGTATGCACTGCGAAGACGCACCTTGCGAGGTGGTCTGCCCCGTGGGCGCCACCATGCACAGCAGCGAAGGCCTCAACCAGATGATCTACAATCGCTGCGTCGGGACTCGCTACTGCTCCAACAACTGTCCGTACAAGGTCCGCCGTTTCAACTTCTATCTCTACGCCGACTGGAGCACCGAGACATTCAAGCTCCAGCGCAACCCCGACGTCAGCGTGCGCAGCCGAGGGGTGATGGAAAAATGCACCTACTGTGTCCAACGCATCAACGAGGCCAAAATCGCCGCGAAACGCGAGGGACGGGCGATCGCCGACGGCGAGATCTTGACTGCGTGCCAGCAGGTTTGTCCCTCCGAGGCCATCGTCTTCGGCGACATCAACGACCCCTCTTCGCGCGTCGCGCAGCTCAAGAAAAACGAGCGTGAGTACGGGCTACTCACGGAGTTGAACACCAAGCCCCGCACCACCTACCTCGCCGAGATCCGCAATCCCAACGAGAAGCTCGCCGGCAACCAACGCGGCGACCTCCACCGCAAGGGCCACGCATGAAGCCGCCAAGCAAGGACCGTAACGCGCCCCTGCCTCCCGTCATCGCGCCCGGCTACACCTTCGAGTCGGTCGAAGACAAAATCGCGAGTTCGGTTCTCAGCCGCAGCACGCCGAAAGGCTGGTTCATCGGCTTCGCCATCTCTTTTACGCTGTTGATGGTCATGCTCGTCGCCATCACCGAACTCGTCGTGGTGGGGACCGGAATCTGGGGACTGAACATCCCCGTCGGTTGGGGCTTCGCAATCATCAACTTCGTCTGGTGGATCGGCATCGGACACGCGGGGACGCTGATTTCGGCGATCCTTTTATTGCTGCACCAGGAGTGGCGCACATCGATCAACCGCTTTGCCGAGGCTATGACGTTGTTCGCCGTGGCCTGCGCCGGCTTGTTTCCCCTCTTGCACGTCGGGCGGCCCTGGCTCGCGTACTGGCTTTTCCCCTATCCCAACACCATGGGTCTCTGGCCGCAGTTTCGCAGCCCGCTCATTTGGGACGTGTTTGCCGTCTCGACCTACGCGACGGTATCGGCCTTGTTCTGGTACGTCGGCTTGGTGCCCGACATGGCCACACTCCGCGACCGGTCGAAGAGCCGCATCGGGCAAATTATCTACGGCTTTCTCGCCATGGGATGGCGTGGTTCAGCGCGCCACTGGCGCCGCCACGAAACGGCCTACCTGCTGCTTGCAGGGCTCTCGACCCCCTTGGTCGTATCCGTCCATTCGATCGTGAGCCTCGACTTTGCGGTCGGCCAGACACCCGGTTGGCACTCGACCATCTTCCCTCCCTATTTCGTCGCCGGCGCCGTCTACCAGGGATTCGCTATGGTGATGATCATCGCCATCCCTCTGCGGAAATTCTACCACCTCGAAGGCTTGGTCACGATGCGCCATCTCGACTACATGGCCCGCGTCATGTTGGCAACCAGCATGTTCGTCGCGTACGGCTACATGATCGAAGCCTTCATGGCGTACTACAGCGCCAGCCCCTTTGAGATTTACACCGCGACCAATCGCTTCGTGGGCCCGTATGCGCCCTTCTACTGGAGTCTTATCTTCTGTAACGGCGTGGTTCCGAATCTTCTCTGGTTCAAGCGCGTACGTCGAAGTATCCCGACGCTGTTCGTGATTTCGATTGTTGTCAGCATCGGCATGTGGCTGGAGCGTTTCATCATCGTGGTGACCAGTCTGCATAGAGACTTCCTGCCGTCCTCGTGGGGGATGTATTCGGGTACCGTCTGGGATTGGGCCTTGTTCATAGGAACGATGGGGCTGTTCGCCACCCTTTTGTTCTTGTTCGTACGCTTTCTGCCGATGATATCGATCTTTGAGGTACGCACATTGCTACCGGAAGCCGAGGTCGAGGAGGACGCCTCGTGAATACGGCTCCCGGCACCTACGGCCTGATGGCCGAGTTCGACACGGCGAAAGGTCTCGTCACCGCTATGCGGGAAACACGGGGCGCCGGCTATACAAAAGTCGACGCGTTTACCCCCTTCCCGATCGAAGAACTTTCCGAATCCATGGACCTAGGAAGGGGGCCGCTGCCGCTGCTCGTCCTGATAGGCGGCATCATCGGCGGTCTGGCCGGTTTCGCCTTCCAGTATTGGGTTTCGGTCGTCGCCTATCCTCTCAATATCGGAGGCAAGCCGCTCAACAGTTGGCCGGCTTTCATCCCCGTTACCTTCGAAACCACCGTCCTGTTTGCAGCCCTCACCGCCGTACTCGGCATGTTCGCATTGAACGGCCTACCCATGCCCTACCACCCCGTCTTCAATACACCCGACTTCGCGCTTGCCACGCGCGATCGGTTTTTCCTGCTCATCGAGAGCGAGGACCCGATGTTCGACGCCGACGGAACCGCTCGCTTCCTACAACGGTTTCAGCCACTTCGCGTCTCCGAGGTGGAACCGTGAGGCGTAGAAGTCTGAGCGCTTTCTTGTTGGCTTTTGCGGTGCTGGCCCTTGCGCCCGGTTGCCGGCAGGACATGCACGACCAGCCGAAGTTACAGCCTATGGAACACAGCACGTTTTTCGCCGACGGCCGCGCATCACGCCCGCTTGTGCGCGGCACCGTCGCACGCGGACATCTCAAAGAGAACCGTGCCTACACGAGCGGCCGTGGCAAGGAAGGCTATGCCAAGCAATTCCCTATGCCTGTAACCGGCAAACTACTCGAGCGGGGACACGAACGTTACGACATTTACTGTACGCCCTGCCACGACCGTAGCGGCGAAGGCAACGGCATGATCGTACAACGCGGCTTCCCCAAGCCTCCGAATCTGCACGAACAACGGCTCCGTGAGGCGACGCCAGGCTATCTCGTGCACACCATGGCCTTCGGACAGGGACGCATGCCGGCTTACAACATTCAGATTGAACCCGCAGACCGCTGGGCCATCGCAGCCTACGTCCAGGCTCTGCAACTCAGTCAGCACGCGAGCCTGAGTGACGCGCCGGAAACCGAACGGCACGCATTGGAGGGCTCCGGTGAGTGACGTGAGGCTGAATCCCGCCGACTTCCAGCTGCCCAGCGATCATCCGCTGCGGACCTACCAGCGTTACGGCGCTTACCTAGGCATCGCCGCGCTCATCGCCTCGGCCGTCGCATTTTCGGCCGTCCCCAAGGTATTCCTACGCGGGTATCTGATCGCGTACATGTTTTGGCTCGGGATCGCCCTCGGCTCGATGGGGATCCTCTTGCTCCAATACATCACCGGCGGTCGCTGGGGTGCGGTGCTTCGGCGCGTACTCGAGGCAGCTGCGGGAACCATTCCGCTGCTCGCGGTGCTCTTTATCCCGTTGGCGCTGAGACTCGGCGATCTTTTCGCCTGGGCGCAGCCCGCAACCGTCGCCGGCGACCCGATTTTGCAACAAAAGATGTTCTATTTAAACGTGCCTTTCTTCCTCGCGCGTGCCGTTTTCTATTTTGCCGTGTGGCTCATCCTGGAGTTTTTTCTCAGCCGCTGGGGCTCCGAACCTGACGGCAGCTACAACCCCGCCAACGAAACCCGCCTGCAATTCCTCGGGCGCGGCGGGCTGTTGCTCTACGCTTTGACGATGACCTTCGCCTCCATCGACTGGATGATGTCCCTGGAGCCGCACTGGTTCTCGACCATCTACGGGATCATGGTCCTAGGCGGTCAGATTCTCAGCGGTTTTACTTTTGCGATCGTCGTCGCCGCAACGTTGAAGAAGATCGACCCCGTGGCACGGGTGATCGGTGCGGATCAGTTTCACGACCTCGGCAAATTGATGCTGGCCTTCGTCATGCTCTGGGCCTATTTCGCCTTTTCGCAATACATCATCATCTGGTCGGGCAATGTCGCCAACGAAACCCCCTGGTATCTGGCTCGCACGGCGGGGGGCTGGCAATGGTTGGCCTTCGCGTTGATCGCTTTTCATTTCGCCGTACCGTTTCTTGTACTCCTATCGCGCCCCGTCAAAAGGGACCCCCGCCTGCTCGCCATCGTGGCAATTGCGCTCCTCGTCATGCGTTACGTCGACTTGGCCTGGCTCATTACCCCGGCCTTCTCGCCCGGTCGGCTCAGCGCGCACGTCCTGGATTTGGTTAGTTTCACGGCGATCGGCGGGCTATGGATCTACGTCTTCGTCCACCAACTCTCGAAGCGGCCACTGGTGCCGATCGGCGAACCGATTCTGCCGTACGCGGAGGACCCCGCGTGAGCGAAACTTCGACCCCAAGGCAAACGCAGACCTCGGTCTCCCGGGGCTACGAGCAGCAAGACATTGCCGTAGGCCGCCTGGCTGCGTTCGGCGTCGGCCTCGGAGTGGCGGTCCTAGCGTTCTTCCTCTTGATGTGGGTTCTGTTCGGGCGCTTGGCCGAACATCAGACGGGACTCTCGAGTCCGGCCAGTCCGTTGAGCGAAGCCGACGGGCGGCGATTACCCCCGCTGCCGCGATTGGAACCGAATTTACCCATGCGTCTGGCCGAATTACACCATCACGAAAACGCGATGCTCGAAACGTACGGCTGGGTCGACCGAAGCAATGGCGTCATTCGTATCCCCATCGAACGAGCCATGTCGTTGCTCGTACAGCGCTACGCCCAAGAAGCCAAGGCCGACGAGGCGGCCCAAGGCGCAAACGATGAATAGAAGGACGGCAATACTCTTGGCGGCGGCATTCGCCGTGCAGGGATTTCCCCTCCAGGCTCGTGCCGATACCGCAGCCCCCACCGACGGCTCGACGGCAAGCGCCGCACCGTCGGGCAGCGACGCACTGCTCAAACGAGTCGACGTCAAGCAGAAACTCGACCAGCAAATCCCCCTCGATCTCGAGTTCCGCGATGAGACCGGTGCGGCCGTGCAACTGAGCACATACTTCGACAAGAAGCCGGTCATTCTCGCGATGGTGTACTACGAGTGTCCGATGTTGTGCACCCTGGTCCTCAACGGATTGGTCAAGAGCCTGCGCGCCGTCCCCTTCAGAAGCGGTAAGGACTTCGACGTCGTCATCGTGAGCATCGACCCGGGAGAGACCCCGCAACTCGCGGCGCAGAAGAAAAAGAGCCTACTCGAAACCTACCACAACGGATCTCCCGACGGCTGGCACTTTCTTACGGGCAAGGAGCCGCAGATCAAGCGTCTTGCCGATACCATCGGATTCGGCTACGCCTACGACGCCAAACGCGACGAATACGCGCACGCCGCCTTCATCACCGTGGTTACCCCCGCAGGCCGTCTGTCCCGATACTTCTTCGGCATAGAGTACTCCTCGAAAGATGTCCGTCTGGCGCTGGTGGAAGCATCGGAGGGGCGCATCGGTTCGCTGGTAGATCAGCTGTTGCTGCTTTGCTACCACTACGACCCGTCGAATGGACAGTATACCGTCATGACTCTGAATCTCATGCGAGCCGGCGGTGCGATCACCCTGGTTGTGCTCGCCGGCTGGATCCTCAATCGCCTCAGAAAGGAGCGTAGGGCTTAGCCATGCTCAAACGTCTCGGACTCCTCCCTGTCCAAGCATCAACGCTCGCCCCTCAGGTCGATGCCCTGTACGCATACCTGATCGGTGTCAGCCTCGTCTTCGTGATCCTCATCGCCGCCACCTTAGGGTACTTCGTCATTCGTTATCGAGCCCGCAAGGGCAACGAACGCGCGCCTCAGATCAAAGGCTCTCTACTGCTCGAAGGACTATGGACGATCATTCCTTTCGCGATCGCCATGACGATGTTCGTGTGGGGTGCCAAGGTGTACTTTGCGATGGCCCGCCCGCCCGACAATGCGATGGACGTGTTCGTCGTCGCCAAGCAGTGGATGTGGAAAATTCAGCACGTCGAGGGCAACCGGGAGATCGACGAACTGCACGTACCGATCAATCAGCCGGTCAAGCTGACGATGACTTCCGAAGACGTCATCCATAGCTTTTACGTTCCGGCCTTTCGTGTGAAAGCCGACGTGCTGCCCGACCGTTTTACAACGCTGTGGTTCCAAGCAACGAAAGTAGGGACCTACCACCTCTTCTGCGCCGAGTATTGCGGCACCGAGCATTCCTTGATGATCGGAAAGGTGATCGTGATGGAACCGGCCGACTACCAGGCTTGGCTCAAGTACGGCGCCGGAGCCGGAGGGGCGAAAGCGACCTCGACCGCCGACCTCGGTCGTATCGTATTCGAGAAACAGGGCTGCGTCACCTGCCACAGGACCGGCAACGGCCCTCTCGAGGCCGCGATCGCATCCTCGGTGATCGGACCGCCGCTGAAGGGGCTCTACGGATCATCGGTCGAGTTTGCAGACGGTTCGAA
>CAZKLE010000095.1:0-10054 GCA_964553415.1 uncultured Myxococcales bacterium | reverse complement strand
CCGGTAATCGCATAGGCGGATGTCTATGGGCAGGCCGGCGCAAAGTTTCTCGGCGTAGGACGCCTGCTCTTCGGAAACCGTAATGCCGACGACCTCCACGCCGTAGCGCTCGGCGGCAAACTTGGCGGCGCCGCCCCAACCGCAGCCGATATCGAGCACGCGCATCCCCGGCTGCAACTCGAGCTTACGGCAAACCAGGTCGAGCTTGGCTTCCTGGGCCTCTTCGAGCGTGTCGGCTTGCTCCCAGTAGCCGCAACTGTAGATCATAGACCGGCCGAGCATGAGTTCGTACAACTCGTTGCCGACGTCGTAGTGCCGCTGCCCGATGATCATCGCGCGCGCGGGGTTTTGCAGATTGAACAACCGCGCTTGGAGCACCCGTAGGTAGTCGACCCAACCCTTGATGTGAGCACCGAGGCGGGCGCGAACCACACGGGCAATGAACTCATCGAGCTGCGGGCAGTCCCACCAGCCGTCCATGTAGGACTCGCCGAGGCCGAGCGTGCCTTGGGCCAATACGCGATGATAAAAACGCCGGTCGTGGATGCGGGGGTCCCAGGGCTGCTTGCCGTCGGCTCGGACGCCGGCAATTTCCAGCAGCTCTTCGGTCCTACGCCGAGCGCCGTCTAGGAAGACCGCGGACTCGGCGTGCCGGTGTAGGCGCTTCGCCAACATGATCCACCTGCCTGCCGCCGACCCGGCCACGGCGCCGAACCTGCCGGACCCTGCGACGGCTAAGGCTTGTAGTCCCGTAACCCCGCTGAGTGAAACGGCGGTCAGCCGCCGGCGGGCGCGGGCTGGAGTTCGAGCGTCAGGTTGCCGGCGTCGTTGACCACAAGGCCGTGCTTGCCCGAGGGTTTTCCGAGCTTGCCGAGGATCCAGGCGGCTGCGCTGATGCGATCGGCAAACACCGCCGCGCCCAGCGGCTCGCCGAGGGCGGGATCGAGTGACGCGCTAACGACCGCCAGCGACACCGACCGGGTATCGGTCAGCTGACGCAGGCGGACGGCCTTGTGATCGCCGAGCCGGTAGCCGCGCTCGGCGACGATTTCAGCGGCCGCCTGATAGGTCGGAGCGGCGCGCAGCAGCTCCATGAAATGATCGATGCCGATGCCGCCCTCGCACTCGGCTTCGAGAACGAGAACGCCGCCGTCGCATACGGCGGCCTCGGTGTTCTTGATACCCTTGTCGGCTTGGTAAAGATCACGGTCCAGAGGCGGAGCGACACGCGCAATCACGAGATCGACCGGCTCGGCGACCGAGGCACCGAAAACCTCGCGAGCGCGTGGCAGCAGTTGCTCGAGCGCGCCCAAGGGCGAACCGGCGGCGCAGGCGACCGCGTTGCCGTCGACAACGATCTGGTTGAGCACGAACAGACGCGCGCCACTGTCTTCCAACTCGGAGAGAGCATCGCACACACCTTCGTGCACGGGATTGCCTTGCAGGCGAAAGCCGCCGCTTGTCGGCGACAGGGCGCCTTCGTGGTTGGCCGCCAGACTGTCCATCGACATGACCCCGACGGTCAGCGTCTTGTGCGCTCCGGTCGCACCGGCAAAGTAATGCGGCTCGACGCTGCCGCAGGCCACAAACAGCCCGCCGCGCGCCATCCAGCGGTGCAACTCTACCGAACCGAGGCGCTCCAGGCCGCCGCCACCGCGGGCATCGTGCCAGGCGATGGCGGCAAAACGCCTACGATGCGGTCCGAGAATGTTTGCTTCGTGCTCCGCACGTTCAGCCGCGCTCGATCGATGACTGCCGGCGGCAACAAGAAGACGGGGACGGCAAGCCGGCTGCGGTGACCGCCGATCAAGCACGACAAAAAATGCATCCAAAAAAGAACGCGTATCGGTAAAACGGTGGCCGTCGTTGACCACGATCGTCACACCCTCGCCGGCTTTCACGGTTTCGCTCAACGCTTCGCCGAGTCCCGCGCGGGCCAGCGTAGAAGTCATCGCAGCGACGGTAGCAGTCGGCGGATCGGCCGTTGCTGCACCCGCACGCGGCTCGAGCGCGCGCAGCGCCAAGCCCGGTAACAGTGCCGACCACTGTTCGAAAGCCCTACGAGCTTCGCTCGTGGTCTCAGCTACCATGCGTATCCCAAGGCTCGCAGCCTCTCGGCCACAGCGGGGTCGACGGCGGCGGCCGGCAAGGATTCCGGGGCATCCACGTACCAGATTCGAACGAACGGGCTGCAGGTCGGTTCCGCGGGCCCACCAGGCCGGCAATCGGGTGGCCGGCTGCCGGCCACCCGCGCGCTCTCGCGCAGACCGTCCAAAGAGAGTGGGCCGCGTATTTGTTCGACGTTGCCCGTGCCCACGGCATAGTCGAGCGCTAGGTCCGAGCCCTGCGCAGCAAGCGAAACATGCAAGGCTTTCGCGTTGCCCGAGCGGGCATTGCCGGACCTGGCGGTGCCGGACCCAACCATGAATTCATCCTCATCGAACACAGGCACGGCGATCAGGGCACCGAGGGCCTCGCGACGGGCCGGGGTCGGTTTGAGATCCAGATCGATGTCGTAGCCATCGTCTCCCACGGCGTTTATTGTATCGCCGGCTTCGAGGCTAACCGAACGCGGGGTTCCGCCGTGAGCCGTCAGGTGTAGGCTCAGCCGGCGGCGATCGCCGCAACCGCAAGCCCGCAGGTGCCAGCCGGGCCGGTGGCGGAAGGTCAGGACATCGAGCATGGCGCCGAGCTTGCGCACGCGATCGGGCTCCCTGGAGGCGCGATCGTGAAGTTCGCCGGGGTCTTTGCCAAGATCGAACAAACGCTTGCGGCCGTCGGCGTAATCGACGATCAGTTTCCAACCCTCGAAGGTCACCGCCCCCAGTCTATGCCCGTCCAAGATAAGCTCGGCGAGCTGCGGGCGCAGCTGGTCGGAAAACGCGAAAGCGCTTCGCCCTTGCAAACCTTCGGGTGCCGCAAGCCCGAGGGCCTCGGCGATGGTCGGAAACATGTCGGTCAGTTCCGTTGCACCCGTCAAATGCGTGCCGGCAAAGCGCTCCGAGGGCAGCTTCAAAAAGGCGGGCGCGCGAATCACCTCGTCGTAGAGTGTTTTGCCGTGGTGGACACCGTAGTGATCCAGGAACTCCTCACCGTGATCGGCGACGACCAAGATCAGCGAGCCATCATACAGGCCGGATCCCTTGAGGAAGTCGACGAAGGCGCCGATTTGATCGTCTAGGTCGCGCACCTCGGCAACGTAGCGTTGGTAGGAAAACCACACCTCCGCCACATCCGGCTGACCAATCGCAAGCGGAAACTTCCCGAGCAAAGAAGCATCGCCCTTGACCGCCGCCAGCAGTTTGGCCGGTGGCGCGTAGGGGGAATGCGCATCCATCAAATGAATGTAGAACATGCCCGGCAGGGCCGGGTCGGCGAGCACCGCCTTCTTGACCAAGGTGAATACCTCGTTGGAATCGGCTTTATTCTTCGCCCACGCATACAAACCGACATCGACGAAGCGGTCGAACCCGCGCGCGAAACCCCACAAGGGCAAAATGTTCGGGTCGGTCGACCAAGCCGTCGTATAGTAGCCCGCGTGTTGTAGGAACGACTGCAGGGTTGGCAGCTTGCTCGAGAGCACATCGAGGCGGTCGTATACCTTGTGACGACCCGGCAACACACCGGTCATCAGGCTTGCCACCGACGTACGGGTCGACGACGAGGGCGTACGCAGGTCATCGAAGACGATCGAATCGCGCGCCAGACGATCCAGGGCCTTGCCCGTAAGCCGCGACGGATCAAAGCTGCGCAAGACATCGCGGCGTACGCTGTCGATCAAGAGCACGAACACCGGCGGCCTGACCGATGCCCGTGCAGGCACGATCACCGGCGACGACAGCATGAGGCCGGTCTGTGCGCTAGCTTCGAAGCGAATGGTAAGCTCCGCCGAGGGGTAGTCGCGCGGGATCTTCAGCCGGCATTCGCGCCAGAGCTGCGAGTCGGACGGCGGGTTCCACGACTGCCGGCACAGCGCCGGCTCATCGGCCAGCAAACGTGCGACCAATCCTTGGCCCTGCAAACGCAGCTCGGCGAGAGCAAAGCCCTGCGAAGCCGGCTCCACGGCCAAAAAGGTACGCAGTTCTCCGGCCGCAAGCCGTCCGAGGCGCAGCCTACGAATGCCACGCTCGTTGGCGCTGATATGAAGGACGAGACGTGTGTCGGTGCCCACTTGCGCAGGCTCGAGGATAAGATTTGCACGCGACTCGAGCGGCCGTGTCACGCGGTTATCAACGTGCGTGCAGGCGGGCAGTAAAAAGCACAGGCTACACGCAAGCCCGGCCCCGGCGACCCGGCTCATCAGCCGCGCTTGCGTACAACGGTAAAGCCGTCGTCGAGGGGAAGTACGGTCAGGGTGAAGCGTTCGTCGTCGCGCAGCTTCTTGTTCAACGCACGAATCGCCTTCGTCGACTTGCGCTTGTCGGCCGGGTCGAGAACGCTGCCGTGCCAAAACACGTTGTCGATCACGATCAGGCCGCCTGTGCGCACGAGGGTCACGGCGTGTTCGAAATACGTGTCGTAGTCCTTCTTGTTGGCATCCACGAAAGCAAAATCGAAGCTGTCGGCCTGCTCGGCGGCAACGAACTCGCGCAGACTGTCGGCCGCCGGCGCCAGGCGAAGCTCGATGCGATCGGCAACGCCGGCCTCTTGCCAGAACGGCCTGCCCACGGACGGGAAGTCGTCGGCCTGGTCCAGGGTGATGATCTTTCCATCGGCGGGCAGCGCGAGGGCCATCCATAGTGTTCCGTAGCCCGTGAAGGTACCGATCTCGAGCACTCGGCGCGCGCCGATCAGATCGACCAGGAAAGCCAGCAGTTGCCCCTGCTCGGGAAGCGTTTCCCAGCCCGCCTCGGGCAACAAGGCCGTCGCCGCACGCAAGCGGGTCAATACGTCGGGCTCGCGCAGCGAGATCTCCCGCATATAGCGCAACAAGTCCACGCCGACGGGGCGAACCGAATCTTTATCATTCACCGCCGGTTCTCCGTCTAGTGTCCGCGGCTCTCGCGAAGCGCCGCCAGATTCCTGCGCGCTTCAGCATAGCCCGGATTCATTGCGAGCGCCTTGCGGAACTGCTGCTCGGCGTCGTCGCTTCGACTCAGTCGCATGAGAACGACACCCAGCTGGTTATGGACCGACGCGCTCGGCTTCACGCTCAGCGAGGTTTGGTAATACGACGCGGCCTCGTCGAGTTTTCCCTGTTTGAGCAGGCTGCCCGCCATGTTGTTGTAGGCCGCCGTGTACTTCGGATTCATACGAATCGCATCGCGGAACTGTGCGATCGCCTCATCGAGCTTGCCTTGCCTGGAAAGGACGAAGCCCAGGCCGTTGTGTGTTTCCGCAGTCGGCTTCACGTCCAGCGCCGCTTGGTAGTGAACCGCGGCCTTCGCGTACTTGCTTCGGTTCAGCAAGGACACCGCCAGGTTAAAATGCGCCGAGGCGCACTGCGGATCCAACGCCAGTGCTTTGTGGTAGTTCTCGACCGCCTCTTCGCCCTTGCCTTGTCGGTCGAGAACGAATCCCAGGTCGCTGTAGATCTCCGCCTTCGGCTCGGCTGCAATCGACTTTCTGAAATGCGAGGCCGCTTCATCGAATCGTCCCAGCTCGGTGAGGGCCAGCGCTACGTTGTTGTTGGCTTTTACATTCTTGGGATCGGCGGCCAACGCGTTTTCGTACTCCGCGATCGCTTCCGCGCTCTTGCCTTCCTGGAACAGGGACCATCCCAGCGCGTTGTGCAGCTCTGTATTGTCGGGCTCGAGCTTCAAACCCCTGCGATAGGAACGTATCGCTCCTTTGTAGTCGCCCGTCCTCTCGTTGGCCATGCCTGCACGCAGGAACGAGTACGCGTCGAGGAATTCTTCGCGGATCTGCGTAATCGCATCGGCAGCCAGATTGACGAACACGGGGATGTTGGCGGCGCGGTCACTACCGGTAAAACGCTCGAGCAATACCGGCGGCGTGTCGAGTCCGTTCTCGTCGATGTGCGTCAGGAACAACTGGGTGTAGGGAGTATTGACCTTCGATGAGAACACCAGCCAGCGGCTGTTCGACGACCAGCTATGCCACGAGTTCATACGCGAGGTGTTGTAACGTAGTCGCCGCGCCTTACCGCCTGCCGTGGGTACGATGTAGAGCTCGCTGTCGGGTTGCAGCAGCATGTAGCTCCGAGCCTGGCAAAAGACGATCCATTTTCCGTCCGGCGAGTACTGGGCGAAGTAGTTGCTCATGCCGTTGCCGGAGGCGCCGGCAAGCGGCTTGGCCACCCCACCCTTGCCGTCATTGAAGGGGATTTTGTAGAGGTCGTAGCGGAACGGTTTTTTTCCGCTTACGAACTCGGGAACGTCCTTCTCATCAATGATGACGCTGTTCTTGCCGGCGATGTCCGGCAGTTTGTAGGCCTTCGCCCTGGCGAACACGATTTCCTTGCCGTCGGGACTCCACGAAGGATTGCTCTGTACGTACTCGGGATCGTCGGCCCCGGGCAAAGCCCGGAAGGTTTTCGTCTGCCGGTCGTAGACCACGAGGATCCCCTTGATGGGAAAGAAGAGCTGCGAAAAGGTGATCTCCGGTATGGCCACGAACACCGACCGGTCTTTGACCGTGCTGACCACGTAGCGGCCGTTGGGCGATACTTGCGAGAGCAGCCCGAAGGTCAGTTGGCCGTCGTCTCTCTTATAGTCCGCCCAGGTGATGATCTTGGCATCATCCATCACCATCTGTTTCTTCACCGGGATAATGGCGTAGGCGCCCTTGTCGTTGCCGTAGTCGACGTCGATGCCCAGAACCTTTCCCTTCGCCGAAAACGAGTGGCAGTTTCCACACACCGGCAGGTCGTGGAGAACGATCGGCGGCGCCGTCTGCGAGTCGACCGAACCGAAGCGCCACCGTATGCGCGAGGGATCTTGGACGGCCTTGAGAAACGGCAACGGTACTTCGCGATAGAAGATGGAATCGCCCACCGGGTCCTTCGAGGTTCGGATGTGGACGCCGGCCGAGGACAGAATCTTCGCCGGTGCCTCGTGATCAAACCCTGAGACAACGATCTCCGCGTCGGCTTCGCGCGACTCGCGCTTGATGCGTTTCCAGTCGTCCTCGGACGGCCGCCAGTGGGCGGTATCGGTCGAGAAGCGAAGCACTTGGTCGCTGGCCGGGGAACGGACCAGGATGGACCAGCGATCGACTCCTTCGGATTTGTCTTTCCAAACTACCGTCGGAGCGACAATCTCGGGCGGAAACAGCGTTCCTTCCTGTGGATAGGTGATGTTGAGCAGGCCCTCGGCCGCGGCCGAGACCGAGGCCGAGACCGAGCCGGCAACCGCAAGCGCGACAGCAGCAACGAGGACAACGGCAACGGCTACCAAAGCATAGCGCGTCTTGTTCATGATGTTTTACCCCCCGAGTTCCGTAGCGGCAGAACCGCGACGGCTTCGGTCTCGCACAAGAGTTCGGGCCGGCAGATGGGGGCCTCGACGAGAGTGCGGGGGAAGCCCTCGAAGCCGTGCTTGTGGAATATTTGGCGAAGCCGCGACGCATCGCCCGGATTCTTCACGTAGACGACCGCCGAGACCAAGTTCGCGAACGAAGCTTTCTGCGCCTCGAGCAGGGCTGCGATGTTCACGAGCATGCGCTCCGCCTGGGCCTCTAAGTCGCCCACGTGAACCGTGCTGCCGGCTTCGTCTACGCTCGCGGTTCCCGACACGTAGAGCGCAGTCTTGTTGGCTTCGACCACCTTCAAGCCGCGAGAGAAATCCGAGCCGTACATCCAGGCCTCGTTCAGGGTGGGAGCCGACATCACTTCCAGCTGTAGCGGGTCCGGCGAATTCACGGCGTAAATACGCATGCAGAAGTCGTGGGCGTTCGCCAAAGGCCCGCCTCCAACAGCGGTACTGGCGGGCTTCACATCATCGATGCCCCTGCTGCGGAAGAACTCGCGGCGCGCCCGGTTGAACTGCGCGTAGTCACGATCCATGTCGCGCAGGTAGATCCAGGTGCGCACTACTTCACGGAAGTCCATGCCCGCCTCACGCAGCAAATCTTCCGCGCAGCAGAACATCGCGTAGGCTTCCTCGTAGGCGTTTTCGCCACAGCCATAAATATTACCGGCGTGCAGGTGGGTTTGATCGCCCATGGGGACGAGCCTGGCGGACAGACGCGAGCAGTCCTCGCAGCTACACGCCGGGGCGATCCAGACCTCGGACACGCGCTTCGACGGCCGCCGGTGGGGAACCACGGCAAGGACCGCGAGTTCCAGCAGGCCCGTGCCCTCGTCCAACGGCGCCTGCTCGACGCCGGCCATCAGCGGGCGGCAGGTCCCGAACTCGTTCTGCTCGAGCAGCCGCCGACGCGTGTCGAGGACGACCTCGAGATCCCGCGCCGTGTGGCTCGTAAACAGCGTCTCGCTTGCGATCGAAGCGGGTAACGCGCCCTGGGAAGACAGCACGTCGAGCATCGACGTGTATACGGCCTCGGTCTGAGCGGCCATATCCGCGTCGCCGCGCTCGGGACGGCAAACGAAAAACAACTCGTCGGCCTCGGGGCCGGCAACGCGACGAATACTGTCGGGGGGGCAAGAACTCACTGGAATCCGATGAGTTCGATTATCCGTTTCTGAAGACCGTATTGTCAACTTCCCCCCTCCCGCCAAAAGAAAACGGTGGCATGGGACGCCACCGTTTCTTTTGAGGGGATCTCGAAATCGTAAAATCGCGTTACCAGGCTAGGGACACTGGTGCGGTCCGCCTCCCGTTAACGAAGCGTAGGTCGCAAAGGTATTCTGCGTGAAACAGTTGCCCGGCGATGGATCGAAAACGATGTTCACCATGTCTGCGGCAAACGGCGCCAGTGGATGCGTCGGATCGGGCGCGGTGCCGTTGTTCACGAACGTATTCCTCGAGATCCGATTGAAGTTCGGCACCGGCTCAACTGCCGGCGGGTTGTCGGTGCAATTGAACGGCGTGCCCGCATTGGCGAGACAGTAATCAACAATCCCCACCCCGAAGAAGTCGTTGTTCTGCACGTCGTTGCGGTCGATGGTGGCGAAATCCACCCCCAAGATCAATATCCCTCCACCGGCCGGGATGCCGGCGACCATCCCCGTCGTAACCGGGTTGGGCATGTTGTTGTCGTGCACGGTGTTCTTCTGCACCTTCCAGTCCTTCATGACCGGCAACGGAGGATTCGGCGCCGCCGACGGATGGAACAGACCGATTCCGAGCGAATTGTTGAAGATATCGTTTTTCTTGATGAGGACGTCGTTGGACACCGTCACCTCGAGGCCCGTGGGACTGTCGTGGAGGCTGTTTTTCAAGATCCTGACGTGCTCAACACCTTCCACCCAAAGCGACGCATCCTGCGAACCGTAGGAGACGTTCTTCTTGACCAGCCCATTTGCCGAAAGCTCGGGCTGGATACCATGCTCCAGGTTATCGATGGACTCGTTGCCGATAATCTTGAAGTTGTTGACATGGTCGAGCTTGATGCCGTTGTTGGGAAAGCCCTGAACGGTGAAACCCTTGATCAGGTACTTTTCGAGATCGGGCTGTCCCGGATCGGGTGCGGCGATAATGCCGTGCAGGTTGCCCGGGCCGGGCACCAGGATCACCCTCTTACCCTTCTTGATGTTGGACTTAGCGATGAGCTTGATACCGGACTTGTTGACGGTCACCGCGTTGATGCCGCCATGGGTCTCCATGTAGGTACCCGGCTTGACGACGATCTTGTCGCCGGCTGAGGCCGCATCGACCGCCGCCTGGATCGATTCTCCGGGGTTCACGACTATCGTGGCTGCCATGACCACAGCCGGCATAGAAAGGATCGCTAGGCCGACGGTGACTGCGGTGATTGTACTGAGAGCGATCAGAGCGCTGGGGCTGGGGAGACGGCCAAACCGGCTCAAATCGAGATGCCGGTGAAGATTCAGTTTCATGGTTCTTACCCTCCTGAAAGAGATCGCCCCCCCCGGTGCGTATTTTCGGTTATGAGTTTCGTCTGACGTCGAGTGCCCTGTATGAGCCCGAGACAAAGTTCTGTCAAGGGTTTTCTCACATGTGGTAAATTC
>CAZKLE010000094.1:0-10067 GCA_964553415.1 uncultured Myxococcales bacterium | reverse complement strand
CACGACCAAGCACACGTTGCCGCCGGAGGCTTCGACTTGGTCGATGGCCTCGATCGTCGATGCTCCTGTTGTGACGACGTCTTCGAGTAGCGCGATTTTCGATCGAGGATCAAAACAACCGTCGATCTTCCTTTCGGTGCCGTGGTCTTTCACCTGCCGACGCACAAAAAAACCTTCGAGCGGGTAGTGCTCGTGCTCGGCTTGCACCAATACCGCGGCCACCAGCGGAACTGCTCCGATCGCCATACCGCCGACACAAGCAATCGAATGTGCGCGTAGACGCTCGAGCAGCAGGCGGCCGACGACCGCGGCACCTCGGGCGGTGAAAACGGTCTGCTTGACGTCTACGTAGAAGTCGCTGTGTTTGCCCGATGCCAAGGTGAAGGTGCCTTCGCGGTACGAGCGCTCAGCGAGCAGTGCGGATAGGACGGACGATAGGACGGACGACGGTGGCTCGGCAGGCGGCAATTCAGCTGATCTCCAGGAATTGTTCGAGTTCCGCCATGAAGGCCTCGAAGCGGTCGTGGTGTACCCAATGCCCGGCACGCTCGAATTCTCTATAGCGGTAATTGGTAAAATTGTCGGCACGTCCGTCGTCGACAGGGTTCTGAGACCAGCTGTCCTTGCCGCGGGCAAGAAAAACCGGACAGGTGATCCGCCGCCACAATCGTTGCGTCCCTTCGCGGTCGTAGGCATAGGGCGCGAACGTGCGCACGTAATTGTCGAATTTCCACGTGTAGGTTCCGTCTTCCATGCGCATGGTACCGTGGATGGTCAGGTGCTCAGCAAGCTCAGCCGACAGATTGGGGTTGGCCTCGTGCATACGGCGGCAGGCGGCCTCCAGCGACGGATAACGGCGTGGAGTGCGCGAGGCGAGGCCTTGCATGGCGGCGATCCAATTCTGCAGCCTCTGGTGTGGCGCTTCATCGACATCAAGGCCGGGTGGGGGCCCGAGGCCCTCGACGGCGGCCACTTTCTCGACCGTTTCCGGGAACAACCCGGAATATTGCAGTACCGTTGCAGCTCCGAGGGAGTGGCCGAGTAGGGTCATGCTCCGTTCGCCGACATGGCGGAGGAGTTGCGCGAGGTCGAGCACATATTCGACCATCGAATATTCACAGCCGATCGCCCAGGCGCTGTCGCCATGACCCCGCAAGTCGGGAGCGATGCAGTGATAGTTCGAGGCCAGTTCACCGGCGACCAAGTCCCAGGCGCGGCAATGGTCGCGGCTCCCGTGGACGAGCACCATGAGAGGTTTGTCCGGCGATCCGTAGTCTACGTAGTGCAGCCTCAGCCGCTGCGAGAAGAAATTGTGGGAAGTCGGATGCCGTTTGATAGCGAGGTCTGTCATCTTGATGCGCTTCCCCTACGAGGCCCGCTGTGCCCGTCCGGCGCTGTCGGCGCGTTGCAGAAGCACGCGCGCAATGCGCCGACCTTCCATCTCGGTGACGGTGCCTCGGTAGTCGCCGAGACGAAAGACGTCGCCGGTGCGCGCGATTCTTCCCAGTCCCGTAGTAACGAAGCCGCCGACCGTATCATCTTCGCCGGGTTTGATCTGCATGCCGAGTTCCCGGGCCAAGTCTTCGATCAGGAGCATGCCATCCACCGAAACTCCGCCCGCCGAACGCGTGATCTGAGGTTTTTCGTCCTCATCGAACTCATCGCGGATTTCACCGACCAACTCCTCGAGAACGTCTTCGAGTGTGACAAGACCGACAGGGACGCCGTATTCGTCGACGACGATCGCCATATGCGCCCGTTTATTCTGGAACGTACGTTGCAGGACATCGATCGGCTGGGTTTCGGGAACGAACAACATGTCGTGTTGGATGCTTTGCAGGTCGGCCGAGTTTTGCACCTGTTGGCTTTGCCGAAACAGGTCTTTGATGTGGATCATTCCCACGACGGTGTCGAGGCTGGAACGGCACAAGGGATAGCGAGTATGCGCCGCTTCGTGTACGACGCGAAGGTTTTCTTCGAGGCTGTCGTCGAGGTTCAAATAATCGATGTGGTTACGCGCGACCATGATTTGCTTGGCGGTGTGTTCGGTAAACTCGATGGCATTTTCGATGAGCTTGCGTTTGGTCAGCGACAGCCGGCCGAAGGTGGAGGACTGGCGGACGAAAGCGCGCAGCTCTTCGGGGTCGAGTGCTTCGAGGCTGCGCTCGTCGGCTGAATTCTGGACGCCGACGAGCGAGAGCAGCATGGATGCGCCGCCGGTGAGCATACGGGGGACCGGCCGGGAAACGACCTCGATCGTGTGCAAGGGGATAGCCATCCACAGCGCGACCGTCTCCGCGCGTCGTAGGCCCAGGAGCTTGGGCGCAATCTCCCCTGCGACCAAGGTCGCCAGCGTAATGGCGACGAATGCGATCAGGAACGACACGGTGTGCGCGAAAACGCCCTCTCCGATCGACAAGGCTGAGAACAGCGGCTCGAGGAGACCCGCCACCGCCGGTTCTCCCAGCCAACCGATACCGATACCGGCGGCCGTGATCATGATTTGGCCTGCCGACAGATGGGCGTCCAGTGCGTCGAGTACTCTACACAGCACCCCCGCCCGCCGGTTTCCCGCCCGCGCCAAAACCTCGATGCGCGATCGACGCACCGATACGGTGGCGAATTCGGCGGCAACAAAGCACGCGTTCACCAGGACCAGGATTCCGGCGATGGCCAGTGCGAGACCGGTGCTCACTTAGCTGCAACCGATCGGGCGGGGGAACGGTCCGGATCGTTTCCGGACGGAGGTGGGTCAGGGTCGTTCATCGACTGGCCAGGATTTAACCGATTGGCCGCATCGGTTGCAAGCGTAGAATCGGCGGTGGGCAAGTGTTAGCAAGCGAGGGTCCCGGGTCGTATGTCGGTACCCGGAGATGGAAACCATGGATTTTTCCTACACGCCCGAGCAAAACGAGTTTCGCCGGCGGCTGATTGCATGGCTCGCGGAGCAGCGTCGTGCCGGTAATATCGGATCCGGAGAGCCGCGCTCACTCGACGAAATGGTCGACTCGGGAAAGCGCTGGCAGCGACTTCTCTACGAAGCCGGTTGGTGCGGGCTGCCCTGGCCGGCGCAATACGGGGGGCAGGGCGCCGGCGTCATCGAACAAATCATCTTTCAGGAAGAACTGGCACGTGTGGGATCCCCCCAGCTCATCAATCTTCTCGCCTTGTCGATGGTTGGGCCGTTGATCATCGACCATGGTAGCGACGCGCAAAAGACACGCTATCTGAAAAACATCTTGACCGCCGACGAGATCTGGTGTCAGGGCTACTCTGAGCCCGGAGCGGGATCCGATCTAGCCTCGGTGCAGACAAGCGCGATACTCGACGGCGACGAGTTTGTGATCAACGGTCAGAAAGTCTGGACCAGCTATGCGCAGTACGCCGACCTGTGCATTCTGCTCGCGCGCAGCGATCCGGATGCTGCCAAGCACAAAGGCTTGACGCTTCTGATTGTCGATATGCGCAGCCCGGGCGTGGAAACCCGGCCGCTGATGCAGATGAACGGTGACGCCGAGTTCAACGAGGTTTTCTTCGAAGACGTCCGGGTTCCCAAGGCAAGCGTCATAGGCCGCCCAGGCGAGGGCTGGACGATGGCGGTCGCGATGCTGATGTACGAGAGGGCGACTTTGACCTTCCAGCGTCAACTGCAGTCGCGTGTCGCTTTCGATGAAATGCTCGGATTGGCACGAGAGACCCGTCCCGACGGTTCACGCGCGGCCGACGACCCCCTGTTTCGCCAGCGCCTGGCGCAACTCCATATCGAGAGTGAAGCGCTGAGGCTGACGTCGCTGCGGCACCTTACCAAACAGTTGCATGGGGATCCGCCCGGGCCCGAAGGCTCGATGGAGAAACTGTTCTGGAGCGAGATGTTCCAGCGCATGATGGAAACGGCGATGGCGATGCTCGGATCGTTTTCCGTTCTTGCGCCCGGTGATCCTGTTGCACCCATGAGCGGCCGTTGGCCGCATCTGTATCTGTACTCGCGGGGCCGCACGATTGCAGCCGGCAGCTCCGAGATTCAGCGTTCGATCATCGCCGAACGCGTGCTCGGCCTGCCCAGGGCTCGCTGAACCGTTGTCTGTGGCGGCGCGGCCTCAGGCCAAGTTGCGAACTCTCTTGCGCTCGCGTTTGGCGTTGATCGAATGGCGGCGCCCGTTCACGCGGCGGAACGGAAAGCGATAGACCTGCCCCGCGCTTTTCTGGGTCGCCGCACGGTCACGCCAGTTTGACAGCCCCTTGCGCAGATACTCGGGCTCCATGTTCAAGGCCTGGCAAATCGACATAAACGAGAAGGGCCATGTCATGTCGTCGGAATCGAGCCAGGCATCGACGTCGAGTTCCTCGCTCGCATCGGCCGTTTTCTTTTCCTGGATCGTGTTGCGCTGGAACGAGGCAATCGCATCTTCGAGCACCGCGAGCATCAGGCGCTTCTCGGGTACGAGGCTGCAATCAGCCAAGCCCTTGTCGAAGAATTGCGCCGGCGTGACGGTGTCGGGCTCTACCATAGTCAACGCCGGATCCTCGACGCACACGGTCTTGGATTTTCTCTTTTCCTGAGTATCGGGCTGAGATTGGTTCATGGGTTGTACCCCCTTTAGGATGGATTTCATCGGCCGGCCGGTCCTTCAGCTCGCCATTTGCATGGGCGTGCCCGCCTTCTTGTCGCTGTCGTCGAGGCCTTCGAGACCGCCTCCGGGCTTGAACAACTCTTCTTCGGAGGAAGGCAAGTGCTCGTATTGCAGCACGCCCAATTCTTCGAAGCCCTTGCGCAGCTCGGGCGTGAGAAGCCCGAGTTTTTTGACGTTGGGTACGATCTTCGCGAACAGGATCTGGCGAAATTCCAGTTGCATCTCATCGTAGCGCTCGAGCTCTATACAGGCGTCCACGTCCATGCCGAGTTTCTCGTAGACATCGCGTCCGAGTAGACGATCGCGCATTAGGCGCGAAGCCTCGTAGGTGAACTCGACGCGTTCACTGATTTCTGCGGCAGTGAGCTGCGTGTAGTAGTCCTTGAGGCTCAAGACCCCGAAGGCCACGTGTCTCGTTTCGTCTTTCATGACCATTCTGGTGATCTCTCGGATCAACGGCTCCTCGACCGTATCGCGTATCATCTGGAACGCGGCCAGCGCAAGACCCTCCACAAGAATTTGCATCCCGAGATACTTCATGTCCCAGCGTGAATCGGTGAGAATCTGGTCCAACAGGGTCTTGAGTTCGCCGTTGATCGGATAGACGATCTCAAGACTCTCGTGGAGATAGCGGTCGTAGACCTCCACATGACGCGCCTCGTCGACGACTTGGGTGGCACCATAGAGCTTGGCATCGATGTTGGGCACCGCGTCGACAATCTGGCAGGTCGCCAGCAACGCCCCCTGCTCGCCGTGCAGGAACTGCGAAAGGGTCCAAGCCATGTATTCGTGGCCGAATCGCTGGCGCTCTTTCGGCGTCATCTTGTTCCAGTGTTTGGTCCCGTAGATCGCCGAGCGTTCTTCCGGGAAAAAAGGTTTCTCGGGATCGACTTTCCTGGACCAGTCGATGTCGGGGTGATGGGCCCCGTCCCATTGGTTGTCCTTGGCCAGCTGGTAGAGGCGGGCAAGATCGCCGCGGATATGCTGGTAATCGGCCAGGAAGGAAGCATCGTATGTGGTTTCGATGCTCTCGAACGATTTCGCGATAAGATCCTTGGCCATAAGTTTCTCCGTCTCCTTAGTCGTGGGTCCCAGTCGATTTGGTTTCCTGACGCAGCCCTTGGATCGCTTTGAGAAGCCGTTTCCGTCTCAACAAGACAATGAATTGCTCCACCAACTTAACGCCTGCCAGGGCCATGTCAGGTACCTGATCCTCGCCCACCTTGTCGGTCACCGCACGCGTAAATAGTTTCAATTCATCGGCGGCCAACCGATCGATGGCTTTCACGTAGATGGGTAGGGTCACCTGATGTGGGATAAGCTCCGTGTTGAAACCGGCTTCCTCGAGCTTCGAGAAGACCTCCAGCAATTGCAGGTCGTCGCCCTCGAAGTATTGAACGCCATCGCGCACGACCGGGTCGATCACGCCAAGGTCGATCGTGTAGTCGAGTTCCTGCGGATCGAGGCCGAATTTCTCGATCGCATCCTCACGACGGACCGGAGCACGCCCGGGCGCGTAGTTGATGGCCTCATAGAACGTGCCCTCGACGGAAAGCAGGGTGTCAACCTCTCGTTGACTGATGACGCTGGAGTCGTGATCGATAATCGCGCGGATCACTTCGAGGGGCAGATAACGCTTCTGTTGCAGCTCCTTGATGACACGGATGCGATTAATGAACCCGCGATCGTAGTAGGCCATGTTGCGGCCGGTTTTCAGCGTCGGTTTGGGGAGTAAGCCCTCGCGCATATAAAACTTGATCGTCGCAGTCGACACACCGGTTTCGCGCGCGAGGTCGGAGATCTTGTACAGGTTGTGCTTGTCGATCGGAGGAGGCATTTGCGTCTGGCTCACAATCATAAGTAGAAAGTGCGACTATCCACTTACGAACTGCTTTGTTTATACTAGAGCGAAGGCGCAGCTGTCAAGAGTTTTCTTGCCCCCCGTTTGGGGGTCCATACGGACGGTCCCTTTGCTCTGGCGGAGTTTGTCGAACAAACAACAGGCAGGAAGTTTCGCCCGTTTCGAATCCTCATGGAGTTCAACCTGCAGAGCCGCCGCTTTTGTTTACAGAGAGCCGCGGAATCGGTTCTCGATATCCTCGTCGTCGGAGGCGGTATCACCGGCGCCGGCGTTGCGCGTGAAGCCGCATTGGCGGGTTTTTCCACCGCACTGGTCGACAAGGGCGACTTTGCTTCCGGTACCAGCAGCCGATCTTCCAAGCTGATCCACGGTGGCGTGCGCTATCTGCAACAGGGAGATATCGGCCTGGTGCGCGAAGCCGCGCGGGAACGAGGCCGATTGCATCGCATGGCGCCGCATCTGGCACGACCGGTTTCCATGATGATTCCCACCGCTTCGCGCGGAGGATTGCTGAAAGTTGCCGCTGGACTCTGGACCTTCGACCGTCTCGCCGGCGATCCCTCCGACCGCCATCGTGTGCTCAGCCGAGTGCAGACGCGGAAGGCGGAACCGCGACTGCGACGGGCCGATCGTCTGAGCGGCTCGGTGGTTTTTACCGAGTACCTCACCAACGATGCGCGCTTGGTTCTCGAGACCATCCAGTCGGCGGTCGCCGAAGGGGCGATGGCCGCGAACTATTCGTGTGTGCAGTCAATCGAGTCCGACCCCCAAGGTCTCCGCGTTTCGCTGCGTGACTGCGTAGGCGGTGAAGATTTGGTGGTACGCTGCCGCTGTTTGGTCAACGCAGGGGGTCCGTGGATGGAAGCGGTTCGCACGCTGGCTTCCGAACAGCAACGAGGCTTGCTGCAATTGACCCGTGGTATCCATCTGGTGGTCAAACGTGAACGTTTGCCGGTGAAACACATCGTCGTTTTGCGCGCGCCCGATGGACGTTCCACTTTCGTGGTGCCGGCCGGCCGCTATGCCTACCTGGGAACTACGGATACCCACTATCACGGCGGGCGGGAAGAGCCCGGCGTATCGAGTATGGACGCCGATTACCTACTCGAATCGGCTGCGTCGACTTTCGACGACGCCCCTTCGGCTGACGACATCGTCGGGACCTGGTCGGGAGTACGCCCGCTGCTGGCGCAAGCGGGTAAGGCCCCCTCGGAGATCTCTCGTCGTGACGAGATTCTCGAGGGACCCGGTCCGATGGTGTCGATTGCGGGTGGCAAATTGACGACCTATAGGCGTATGGCGGAGCGAGTTCTCGAGCATGTTTCCCGAATGATCGGCTGTCCGCCGCGCAGTCGGGGAGATTCTTCCGAACGGCCCTTGGCCGGTGGCGGGGTGCGCGAGCAGACGCAGGCGCGCCGGGATGCCCCGGCGCTCGAGGATCCGGCGCTCGTGGACCGCCTTTGGGCCACCTATGGGGCTGCGGCTTGTGGAATTGCACGGCGTATAGCCGAGCAACCGTCGGCCGGCGAGCCGTTGGGAGGCCTCGAGGAGCTCACCACTGCCGAGGTGGAACACGCCGTTCAGGCCGAGATGGTGGTGACCCTGGACGATATGCTCAGGCGCCGTTCGCGGGTGGCCATGTTCGACGGTGTCGCCGCCTGTGACGCGGCCGCGGATGTGGCTGCGTGCATGGGACGGCTGCTGGGGTGGAATCGGGAGCGCGAGCGTGAGGAAGCGGAATCCTTCCGGGGTTTCGTGGGGTCCGAGCTTTCCGCCGTGCGAGGGACGGAGTAGGAGGTATGCCGGTGTCCAAAGAGCAAGACAATGCGGTCCGCGAGCTGCGTGAGGCCGTGCCCGGCCTCGAAGTCGTCGACGACGATGCGGCTGTAGCGGAAAAGAGCCACGACTATTGGATGCGCTCGTTGTTGCAACGGCGCATGGGCATCGAGCAGCATGCCCGGGCTGTTGTACGGCCCAAGAACACAGAGGAAATCTCGGCGGTGCTGGCCTGGGCCGAGGCGAGTAAGACCGCGGTCGTTCCTTTCGGGCTCGGCTCGGGGGTGTGTGGAGCCGTGCTGGCCGAGCGCGATCAGGTCGTCGTCGACGTCAGCGCTATGGATCGTATCCTCGACCTCAACGAAACCTCGTTGACGGTGGTCGTACAGGCCGGTATGCGCGGTTCTACGTTTGAAGCCGAGCTCGAACAACGCGGCTATACGATGGGTCACTTCCCGCAGTCGATCGAGTTGTCTACCGTCGGCGGCTGGTGCGCGACGCGTGCCTCGGGCCAACACTCGACCCTGTACGGCAACATCGAGAACATGCTGCTCGGCTGTGAAGTCGTGCTCGCGGGTGGCCGCATCGTGCGGTTGCCTGCCGTTCCCCGTTCGGCCACCGGGCCGGATCTGCGTCATCTCTTTATGGGTAGCGAAGGCACGTTGGGGATCTTCAGCGAGCTGGTGTTTCGCATCCACCCCAAACCCGAGGCGCGCGTCGGTCGCGCCTACTCGTTCGCGGAACTGGGTCAGGCAATGGAGGTCCTGCGCACGGCGCTACGTGTCGGCTGGACACCGTCGGTGACCCGGCTGTACGATTCGCGCGAGGCCGGACGCAATTTCTCCGGGGTGGCATCGGAGGGCGAATCGGTACTTTTGCTTCTCAGCGAAGGCCCCGAAGCCAAGGTTGAGGCCGAGCAGTCGGCACTGCGGAGGCTTGCCGCGGCGAACGCGGGCAAGGATCATGGTGAGGAGCCGGTCGACAGTTGGCTCGGTCACCGCAACGACGTGCCGAGTTTTGAGAGTCTCCTCGACCAAGGGTTGGTCGTTGACACGATCGAGATTGCCGCCGCCTGGGAAAAGCTGGTTCCGCTCTGGGATGCCGTGGTCGAGCGCGCCGGCAAGCTGGAAGGCATGATCGTCATGTCGGGGCATATTTCGCACTGCTATACGCACGGTGCCAATATTTACTTCACTTTCGTCGGTGCCAGACAGGAAATGGCCGAGCGCCTGAAGCTCTATGATCAGGCTTGGGAGACCACACTGAGCACGACGCACGAGTTCGGCGGTACCATCGCCCATCATCACGGCATCGGCCGTATGCGCAAACACTGGCTCGAGAAAGAACTCGGCGCTGCGCATGACCTCCTCGTGGCCCTGAAGCGGACCTTTGACCCCAGCAACATTCTCAACCCCGGTGCGCTGGTCGATGCAGGCTGAACAGCGACACCGGCGGCGGTCGAGAGGCCGCAAACGTGGCTGAGTTCGTTCTGGCTATCGATCTGGGGACCACCGGCGTCAAGGCTGTGGTCTTTGACGCCAAGGCGGAACCCAGGGGTAGGGCGGTTCGCCAAGTCGCCACGGTCTATCCTCATCCGGGCTGGGTGGAGCAGCCGCCCACGAGCATCTGGCAAAGTGTTCGCGAGGCCAACGCGCAGGCCCTGGCGAATGCCGGTATCCAACCCTGCGACCTCGCCGCCGTCGGGGTGACCAATCAACGTTCGTCGATCGTCGCCTGGGACGAAAACCTCCGCGAGTTGTCGGCGATGATCAATTGGCAGGACACGCGTTCTGCGCGAC
>CAZKLE010000093.1:0-10207 GCA_964553415.1 uncultured Myxococcales bacterium | reverse complement strand
AGAGCGCCTTCTTTGCATACCGCGTCGCCGAGGTCGTGGGGCGCAAGGTCCTGCTGGCCGAACCGGAAAAGGCGCTCCTGGACCTATGGTATCTCGCAAAGGGAGCATGGAGCGAGGAGCGAATGCGTGCAATGCGATTCCAAAACAGGGAGGTCGTCGATTCCGGAAGGCTGGAGGAGTACGCCGAAGTCTTGGATTCACCACGGCTGCGGCGTGCAGCGAAGGTGTGGATCAAGCTGGCGGATGCAGAGAACGAAGGGACGGTGGAGCTATGAAGGAAGAATCGCTGGCGCTCGTGCGTAATCTCGAGGACCCGACCGACCGCTTGAACCTGCTACGGGAGTACCTCCAGGCTTGTGTCTTGCGATCGCTTCACGAGAGTGAGGCGTTTCGCTGCATCTCGTTCGTAGGCGGAACCGCCTTGCGATTCCTCTTCGAGCTGCCCCGGTTCTCGGAAGACCTGGATTTTTCCGTGGAGAATCCGGCGGGCTACACGCCCGTGAAGTGGATGGAGAAAATCAAGAGGGACATGTCACTGGCCGGTTTCGACGTCACCGTGAAGTGGAACGACCGCAAGACGGTGCACGTCGCGTGGATCCGGATTGGCGCGATTCTAAGGGACGCCGGGATCAGCGACATGATCGAGCAGAAGCTGTCCATCAAGCTGGAGCTAGACACACGTCCCCCAGCAGGAGCCGTTCTCGAGAAACGGTTGGTGAATCATCACCTGCTCTTCGCCCTCCAGTATCACGATCTTCCCTCCCTGATGGCAGGCAAGATCCACGCCCTCATCACGCGCAGCTACCCGAAAGGACGGGACTGGTACGACCTGGCCTGGTATCGCGCGAAACGTCCGCCGATCTCCCCCAACCTGATCCTTCTACAGGGTGCGCTGGACCAGACGCAGGGCGTCGGTAGGTTCCGTGCCGACGACTGGAAGGCGCACGTGCGGGCTCGGCTGGAGTCGCTGACCGACGAGGAGTTGCAGCGCGACGCCGCGCCGTTTTTGGAACGAAGCCGGGACGTGGAGATGCTGTCGATCGAAAACCTCCGTTCGCTACTGTGACGTCGATCAGCTGGATCGTTAGTCTCGCTCAGACCTCGAGCCCGGATGATGCTTGCTTATGTATATGAATACCATATACAATATTCTTCGGTGGATCCCGTAGAGCAACTGCGCCGATGTACGGGATTCGATTGGGACGATGGAAACTCGGGCAAGAATTGGCAAAGGCATCACGTCACCGATGGTGAGTGCGAGCAGGTGTTTTTCAACCAGCCACGGGCGGCCACACCCGATGACGAGCATTCCAACGACGAGAATCGAATCCTCGTGCTCGGTAGGACCGACTCCGCGAGGAAGCTCTTCGTGGTGTGCACGATCCGCGGCGATCTCATCCGTGTTATTTCCGCTAGCGGCATGACCAAGAAAGAACGAGAGGTGTACCGTAGCTATGGCTAAACGACGTCGTTTCAAGAGCGAGGAAGAAGAGCGCGAGTTTTGGTCGGAGCACGATTCTACGGAGCTAGTCGATTGGACTAAGGCAGAACGCGTCACCCTTCCCGATCTCAAGCCGTCACTCAAGACGATCTCCCTGCGACTCCCGGTCTTTATGCTCGAAGAGATCAAGAGGATGGCCCACAAGCGAGACATCCCTTATCAATCACTGATCAAGCTCTTCCTCGCACGGAGTGTGAAGCGGGAACTACAAGAGGACGCGACCTAACAAGCACGTGCCGCCTCGCACTACCTCGGTGGAGAGGTCACCGGTGTAGAACATAGCGAACTATGTATCCGACGACCTCGTCCAGGCAGCTGTACGGGTGACCAGCGTCTGTTGTTAGAAAATAGCCCGCTGCCGGTGGGCCGGCCGATCATTCGCGATCCATTAGAGGGCTTGCAAAACGTCTTGACGTTATAGCGATATAGTGCTATTCGTACCTCTATGAGCGGTAATCCCAAACGAGCAACAGTATATTTTGACCCGGTGCTTCACCGTGCTCTTCGGCTCAAAGCAGCAGAAACTGAGCGATCTATGTCGGACTTGGTCAACGAGGCTGTGCAAATAAGCCTTGTCGAAGATGCCGAGGATCTCGCTGCTTTCGAAGATCGAGTCAACGAGCCAAGCTTGCCGTATGAAGACGTCGTGAAAGATCTGAAACGGCGTGGAAAAATATAAGGTTTCCATAAAACGTTCTGCGGTAAAAGAACTCGAGGCTATACCGCAAAAGAGAGAACGGCAGCGCATCATCCGTCGTATCGGCCGACTTGCTAAAGATCCACGCCCCCCAGGTTCAAAAAAGTTATCCGGCCACGATAAATATCGAATACGCCAAGGTTCATTTCGTATTGTATACAGTATTGTGGACGATGAACTTATCGTCGTTGTAGTGAAGGTCGGTCATCGGAAGGATGTATACTGATCGACGACAATGGTTCTTGCCGGTCGTGTTGCCTCACGAAGGATTGTTACTGCTTGGCTCATCGCGCGGCCGCGTTATCTCGGCTTGTCGATGGTGCTCAGGAACCGCGCGAATCTGGTGAACTCCATAGTGCCCACTTTGTAGTCCGACGCTTCTTGCTCGCTTTGCGCATCCTCGACGGTCGCCGGTGACGGATCATGGTCAGAAAGTCCAAGCGAATAAACTCGGAACAGCGTCGGCCGCTCATTCGCATCCCGTTAGAGAGACCTGAGTTGACGGAACCCCAACCACGCCGTATACTCATTGTATAGCCATAGGGGATATCCAATGTTGACCAAGATCCAGAAGTGGGGAAACAGCCTCGGGTTGCGCATACCCAAGTCCTTTGCCGCCGAAGCTGCGGTTGAAGCAGGTTCCACGGTCGATATTGCCATTGAAGGTGACGGTCTCGTGATCCGGCCCATCCGGCGTCCCAAATATTCGCTGGCCAATCTCCTTGGCCAGGTCAATGCCGGAAATCGCCACGACGAGGTCTCGACCGGGGACGCCGTTGGTCGCGAGGCTTGGTAGTGACAGAGCGTTACGTACCGAGTCGAGGTGACATCGTCTGGCTTCAATTCAACCCTCGAGCCGGGCACGAACAAGCGGGCCATCGCCCGGCACTAGTCGTCTCGCCGCGTGCCTATAACCGAAAGGTCGGACTGGCTCTGCTTTGCCCGATCACCTCCAACATCAAGGGCTATCCCTTCGAAGTCGTTCTCTCGACGGGTCTGAAGACAACGGGAGCCGTCCTATGCGACCAACTCAAGAGCCTTGATTGGCGTGTTCGTCAGGCAAAGAAGTCGGACGCCGTTCCGCAAGAGCTAATGGACGAAGTAGTCGCCCGGATTCTTCCGTTGCTGGATCCGGAAGGCTCGCTAACGACGCCATGAACTTAGCGGCCGCTTCGCGCCGTTTTTGCAACGAAGCCGGGACGTGGAGATGCTGTCGATCGACCGCCCGACGTAGCAGCTAGGACTCCGCCAGCATTCGTGCCTCCGCAACGGCTCGTGGCCAGCGATCGGCCATGTCGAACTGCTCGAGCCAGCCCTGCACGTATGCGGTGTCCAGCCTCGGCATGGTGTTGAGAATCGCGCCGACGGCTTCGTAGTCGTGGCCCCTGCCGGCAATGAGCTTGTAGACGATCAAGTCCTCGGGAGTCACGATCAACATTTCCCGATCATCGACGTCCAGGGTCTTTGCACGCTCGATCGCCGACTGCTCGAACGGCGTGCCGGCGATCAGGATGTCGATCGGTGGTAGATCGTCGTGCGCGAGCCTCAATGTTTCGGTCTTTGGCGTCCGCACGACGGGGGTCCAACCTGCGCTGCGAAAGGCGTCGATCAATGCGAGAATCTCGGCTGCCGAAGCTCGTACGGCGAAGTCTATGTCCTGCGTTGCACGCGCCTCGCGGCGGTACAGGTTGGCGGCCATGCCGCCGATCAGAGCGTGAGCGAGCCCTGCCTTGCTCAGTACTTGATGGGCTCGTTTGAGCCCGGTGGTGAGACGACTACTGACCGGGGAGCGATCCTTCGGCTTGGCCACGGCAGTCAGTGAATGCGTGCGCGAGCGATGAGCTCGGATTGTTCGCGCAACAAGGTTTCGAGTTCGTGAAGACGGGCGCTCGGATCAACGGGAAACTCGACCTGTGCCGGCTTCTGTTTTTGCAGCACCAGCCGTCTGAGTGCGCGGCGCGCGGGCTCGGTCCCGAGGATGCGTACCAACTCGTTGATCGAGGGATCGGCGCTGTCGTTCGCGGCCTCCGTCGGCGTCCCCGTGCGTAGACGCTCGATCGCAGCTCGTACTCCGCGGCGCGGTCGCGTCAGGCCGCGTTCCCAGCGAGACACGGTCGCTGTGTCGACCTCCAGGTACTCGGCCAGACGCTGCTGGGTCCAGCCGTAGCGTTGGCGCACTTCGGCGATGTTGGTCGGCAGCTTGGGCATGTGGCCAGTGTACAAAATGCCTAGGCAAATGTCTAGTCTTATCTGCCATTGAGCCGCCGCCGAGAGCTGGCTGCACCAGCAGGTCCAGTACGATCTCTGGCAGGCCGAGCGGAAACGCAAGAAGCTTCGTGTCAAGCCTCTCGCGGCGTAGATTTATCGGAGTTCGCTCGGATTTCCGCGCAGAACCGTAATTTATCCTTGTAATTATGGATCTGTAGTCCATAATTACAAGGATGATTGATCGCATTGCCCAGCCGGTCATCCAGTCGCGTTTGGAGCAGTTTCCCGCCGTTGCTCTTCTGGGTCCGAGACAGGTTGGCAAGACGACTCTTGCGAAGGCTATCGCGGCGCAACGCTCGAGCATCTATCTCGATCTCGAGGCCCCTGCAGATCGAGCGCGACTGACTGACCCGGTGCTCTACTTGTCTCGGCACGAAGACAAGCTCGTCGTTCTCGACGAGCTGCACCGAGTTCCGGAACTCTTCGGAAGCCTGCGCGGCCTGATCGACGAAGGCCGCATGCGGGGGCTCCGGTCAGGGAGGTTCCTCCTGCTCGGCTCGGCGTCGATGGATCTGCTCCGCCAGTCCGGCGAGAGCCTTGCCGGACGTATCGCCTATGTGGAACTCACCCCGCTGGGTGTCTTGGAGACCGACCCCCCGGCGCAGGATCGGCTCTGGCTGCGCGGCGGATTCCCGGACAGCTTCCTGGCAACGGACGATGCCGGTAGTTTCGTCTGGCTCGACAACTTCATCCGGACCTACCTCGAGCGTGACATCCCTGAGTTTGGACCGCGCATTCCAGCCGAGACCATACGCCGATTCTGGACCATGCTCGCGCACGCCCACAGCGGGCTTCTCAATGCTGCGAACCTCGCCCGCGGGCTTGCGGTCGACGGCAAGACGGTCGCCCGCTACCTCGATTTGCTGGTCGATCTGCTCCTGGTCCGCAGACTCCCGCCGTTGCACGCGAATACGCGTAAGAGGCTCGTGAGGGCGCCGAAGGTCTACGTTCGCGATAGCGGCGTGGTGCACGCGTTGCTGGGGATCCGAAACAGCGAAGCACTGCTGGGTTACCCCATTGTCGGCCCGAGTTGGGAAGGCTTCGTCGTGGAGAACTTGATTGCAGCCGCGCCCGAGTCCACCGCGGCGAGCTTCTATAGAACCGCGGCAGGCGCCGAGATCGATCTCGTGCTCGATCTCCCCGGCGGCGCCCGCTGGGCCATCGAGATCAAGCGCGGGCTTGCGCCCAAGCTCGGCAAGGGCTTCCATCAAGCCCGCTCCGACCTGACCCCGACGCGATGCTTCGTCGTCTACTCCGGCCGTGAGCGTTACTCGCCGGCCTCCGACATTGAAGCGGTATCCGTGGACGATCTCGCACGGGAACTGGCCGCACTCGGGACAGGCGCCTGAGCCTCATAGCGAGCTGGTCGTTTACCCGGTTGCAACCCGTAACGGGATAGGTTACACTTCATGAGGTGGCGATCCGGAGCTTCCGGCACAAAGGGTTGGAGCGGTTTTTTGCGGCTGGGAGGAAGGCCGGGATCCAGGCGGCCCAGGCCAAACGCTTACGTTTAATCCTGGGCCGGTTAGGCGTTGCCGGGGAACCCAGGGATATGGACCTCCCCGGTTTGAACTTACATCCACTCAAAGGCGCCCAACGCGGCAGGTGGTCTGTAAAGGTCAGCGGAAACTGGAGGGTTACGTTCGGGTTCGTGGACAAGGACGTCGAGCAGGTTGATTACGAAGACTACCACTGAGGTGAACCATGAAGATGCATAACCCTCCGCACCCGGGTGAAGTGTTGAGAGAACTCTGTCTCGAGCCGATGGAGATCACGGTCACGGCGGCCGCCGAGGCTCTCGGGGTAAGCCGCAAGACGCTCTCGGCAATCCTGAACGGCCGTGCCGGGATCAGCCCGGAGATGGCAGTACGGTTGTCGATCGCGTTCGATACAACCGCCGAGAGCTGGCTGAACCAGCAGGTCCAGTACGATCTCTGGCAGGCCGAACGAAAGCGCAAGAAGCTTCGTGTCAAGCCTCTCGCGGCGTAGATTGCGCGGGGCTTCCTGTTTCGGCCGTGAGCTATCCTGCCGATGTAATCCTCTAGGGGCGACACGAAAGCTTGCGGCCGTTCGACAACAGCCTGCAATCGCGACTGTCGGCCCAACACGCGTCGCCTACCGCGACGGCGACGTCGAGGTAGAGTCGATCGGCTCCGGCGAGATCCACGCCCTTGGCTTTGGCCGACCAGCGGTAGCTACCATCTCCGCGTCGGTGGAACTTGGCGCTACGCAAACCGCTGGCGATGGTTCCGTCATGGTCCTTGAAGCGGAAGGTTGTACCGCTCTTGTTGGCCGAGAAGCCGCCGGCAGGTACTTGCGCGAAGTAAACGTCACCGTCGCGGTCATACAAGACAAAGCGAACGGTGCTGCCCGTCAGGTCGGGCTGTGCAGAGGGCGAACCGAACTCTCCCTTGGTATGCAGGCTGTCACTGGCCGGCTTGTCTTTGAGTGTGAGTTTTGCCGAGCGGAGTTTGGTCGGGCTGCATCCCGGAGACATAAGCCGTACGACGCTTGTTCGGCCGGCACCGATTGCTCGAATGACGGTCATGTTGCCGGACGACGCCGCGTAGGGCAGGGTCGTGGCGTTGCCGATATCCTTTACGACAATACTCGGTGGGTCCGACAACCCGAGAGACGTCGTGTCGATGGATAGAGTATACGTACTGGAGGTGTTGCCCCAGTTGTGAATGGTAAAATAGACGCTGTCGCGCAACGCCGTCGGAACCGAGCCGAAACGCTCGACCCACACATCGGCGACATTGGTTGACGCATACGTTGCCGGTTCCCATCCAAGTTGCCAGAAGCGTGAGAGCAGCGTTGCCGATGCCGCGAGGATGTCTTGGGCGCCCGCTTCCCAGTTGGTACCGTTCTTGGCCGGCGTCGGTTCCATCCCGTAAAAGAGGGTGATGTCGGAGTAATCGGCAGCCTCGGCCAAGGTGACATCGGTTCGTTGCCAGGGAGAACCCAGGCGCTTGTGGTATGCAGTGATGCGCCGGTAGTTAAGAAGGTCGGTTCCCCAGTTTGAAGCGCCTTCCCCCGTGGTCTCGTTCCCCATTGCGTCGAGAAACGGCGCCAAGAAGTTCAACGTGCCGATGCCCCACGTGTTCGCGCTCAGAGCGGGTCGGCCGGCGTAGCTTGCGTCTAGGTGAGCGCGAAGCCAGACGAGGTATTCATAGGTCGAAGTCACCGTATGAATCCCGGGGCGATAGGTATTGGGATCGTAGGTGAGGCTGTCGTCGGTAAGGGCAAGATGGGTGGGATCGAGGTCGATGGCGGGAGCGCTCATGAAGTTGTCGAATTGGACCGCGTCCAGATGCGCTCCGATCGCCTCGGCAGCGGTGAACGCCGGGTCAACTCTGGCCGTACGGGTCCACTCGGCGTATCCTCCGGGGATGTCCGGATCCATGTTGAGCACCCAGTTTGCTTCCCAGGCGTTCGGCGACCAGTTGGGGTTGGTTACATGTTTGATGACGAAGTCGTCGTTGCCGTCCGTGATCATGCTCGCCGCCAGGGCCGGGTAACGATCTACGTTGACGATCGTCGGGGTCGGCAACTGCGCGAGGATTTCGGAGTAGCTCGGCGGCGGAGAAGTTACCGGTGCGACGTTCATTGGTCCTTCCGGTGCAGTGTACTCGCCCGTCGCAATGTTGACTGCGTTGTAGCAAGCAACGAGTTCGGCTCCTGCACAACACTCCTTGCACGATCCGGTGCAGTTGGGTAAGCAGCCGCTGTTTTTCTCATGAAATGCTCCTTGGGCGGTCGCGGTGAAGTCGTAGATGGGACGGGTCGTGTCGAACCAGGCGGGCCGAAACGAGCGGTATTTTTCCAAAGCGGCACGAAATCCCCAGTTTGCATCGGAACGGTACAGGTAGACGAGGAACGATGCTTCGCCACTGAGTCGAGTGGCGGCCGGGGAAATACCCAAACGGAATCGAGCTTCCAGTGTGCCGTCCGCGGTGTAGGCAAAGACGGCGACGCGCGGACGGTCCAACGGAAGTGCCATCGAGATTGCGTGACCGCCGTCGTCGAGCGTGGCCAAAGGGTAGAGAGACTGGGGTAGGTTGCCGGAGACGAGCGAGCTTATGGTATTGGCGTAAGCTGTTCCCGCGCTGACGGTTCGCGTGTCTCGTATGTCATCCCACCAACGATACCCCGCTAGATCTACGGGAAGCCGTACCGACACTTCCAAGGCTCGTTGGCTCGCGGTGGTGTCGATGACCCGACCGGAAATTTCTATGCGGTCCCCGAATGGTCGAAACGTTGTCTCGACATCCAGGCCGGTTCCCGGCGCAGTACCCGACAGCACGAGATCCGTACCCACTTGAGTTACCGTGCCTGTCACGGGTAGGTCCGCTTCGGGTGCGGCGAGTACGCTGACGTCGTCGAGCCAAACCGCGTCGCCTTCCTGCTTGCCGTCAAGCAGCTTGGCTGCAACCACCACCCGGGCGCTGACGCTGCCCACGGGGGCGGTCCACTCGCCTGTAATCCGCTTCCATGTTGCAGCATTGGTGTGCATAGGGGCTACCAGAATTGCACCGAGGGGATTTCCCGAAGCCGCAGGATGATCGAACCAGACGACGTAGATCCCTCCGACTTGGAGACCGTTGGACAAGGCGTCGCCGTAGTTCCTCAATTGCCACCTTGGTGCTGTCTGCCGCAAGGCCAGGTAGCCGTCGCGGGCGAGCAGTTGTGCCGAAAAGCGATATCGCTGCCCCGCCGTTACGCCGAAGGGCGACGACAAATATGCAGCCGAGCCATCCGCGTGGCCGCTCAGCGCCGTTTCGAAGAAAGCGCTGCGTTGGCCCTCGGCCTGGAAGTCGGTGACGACCGATACATTCGCTTTCGTCGCCGTGTAGACTGACCACCCGTCGGCACCGCCGCTACCGTCATCTACCTCGAAACCGCCGTTGTAGAGAAGGTTCGGGGCAAAAGTGGTTCCGGCAAGCGAAAGATCACGGACGGTGATTGCCGAATCTGCCGTGGCGACGAGCTCCGCGGTATCGACGACGATCGACGTGATCGTGCCGCTTCCATCCATCGTTAGCGACAGGCCGTCCGATGTCGAGATGGTCTGCGCGCCGGAGGGAACGCTACCGGCGAGAAACCAAAAGATGATCAGGATCGCTGTATGCCACCAACTCATGTGAGTAATCCGCAGCACAAGAAAACACCCCCTCGCAGCTAACAGCCGATTGAGGTCGCTTGTCAACTGAAAAGTCGCCCTTGCCATCCCCCAAACGGGGCCGGCGACAACGCGCGGCGCAAATCCCATGGACCGTGCATCCGGCATGAACTCTCCCGGTCGATCGTGCGCCAAGGCCACCGCGGTGCACGATCGGCTCCGGCTGCACGGCGGATTCCCGGACCTATCTCGAGCGTGATATCCCTGAGTTCGGCCCGCGCATTCCGGCCGAGACCATCCGCTTGTCAGCTGGCCTTTCGTCGTGGCGCATCGTGCAGGGCGTCCGCAACAGCCTTGGGATTGACAGACGCGATCTTGAGCAACGCTTGCGCGGGACCCTCCGGACGCCGCCGTCCTTGCTCCCAATTCTGCAGAGTGGCGACACTGACGCCGATCATAAGCGCGAACTCGGATTGGGACACATCGAGTTCACTGCGGATTCGCTTGATATCGAGCGGCTTAATCTGCCGCGTTCGTGAAGCACCAAGCTGACCACGGCGGATCCGTCCCGCTTCCTTGACGCTGGACACCAGCTTATCGAAGTCTGCTTTTTTCATTC
>CAZKLE010000092.1:0-10265 GCA_964553415.1 uncultured Myxococcales bacterium | reverse complement strand
GACCAGACACGAACGTGCCAAGTGATAGAAGCGAAACAGGCTGGAGCCGTGGAGGCCCAGTTGGAGCGCGTCCATCAAGGTCAGCCACTCTTGGGTACCGACCGGCAAGCCGGCCTCCCGCAAGGCGTAGAAGAATTCTAAGAACATGTCGGTCCGCTCGGTACCGGCGGTGGCCGCCTACTGGTTGTACCTCGGCCCCAGCTCGCTCCATTTCGTCGGGTAGCTACCGCTTTCCTCATCGTAACGGGCCACCGCCTCCGCATCTTGCTCTTTCTTGAGCAAGGCACCGATGAACGGTATGTGCGATTCGAGTTGGTCGGCGCTCAGGCCGCTTCGCAGGAGCGCCGAGATCCAGTCGATCAACTCGGAGGTCGACGGCTTTTTCCGCAGCTCGCTCTGCTCGCGGAGCCAATAGAACTTGATCAGGACCTGGTCGAGCAAGGTCACATCGAGATTGGGGTGATGAACGGCGACAATCTTTTTCATGAGACTGCTGCCGGGAAATTCGATGTAGTGGAAAATACAGCGGCGCAGAAAGGCATCGGGCAGTTCTTTTTCGTTGTTCGAAGTGATCACCACGATCGGGCGATGCTCGGCGGCCACTTCGCGACCGGTTTCGCTAACCACGAAGCGCATCTCGTCGAGTTCGTGGAGGAGGTCGTTGGGAAACTCGATGTCGGCCTTATCGACCTCGTCGATCAGCAGCACGTGCCGACGATCGGCGGCGAACACACGCCCCAGTGGCCCCAGCTTGATATAGCGCTCGATATCGGAGACCTCGCCGCCGCCAAAGCGGCTATCGTTGAGCCTCTGGACGGTATCGTAGACGTACAGGCCGTCGGCCGCTTTCGACGTCGATTTCACGTGCCACGCCTCCATGGGCATGCTCAAAGCCTCGGCAATATGTTTGGCGAGCAGGGTCTTACCGGTACCCGGTTCGCCGCGGATCAAGAGCGGCCGTTCGAGCGCAATCGCACAGTTGACGGCATCTACGAGCGGAGCCGAGGCAATATAGCCCTCGGTGCCTTGAAAACGGTAGAAGTTCGAACCTTCCGACATCCGGTACCTCCCAAGAAAACTCAAACCCGGCTTTGTACGGCACGGCGGCGCTTACATCAAACCCGCGGTTCACGGACAATGTGATGATGACATCCGAACTCAATCTCCATCAAGACGGCGCCGTCGCCACCCTGACTCTCTCGCGTGCCGAGCAACGCAACACCCTGACGAGGGACCTGATCGAGGCCGTCATCCAAGCCTGCCGCAGCTACCAGGAGGACGACTCCGTCCGCGTAATCGTGTTCCAAGCCGACGGAAGCGACTTCTCTCTCGGCGTCGACCTGACCGATCCCGGCATGCTCGAAACCGCTCGCGCTCCTATCGGACGGCGCCGACGCCTGCTACAAATCGGACCGCAGCTCGTGCGCACGATCCAGGAGCTCCCCCAAACGACCATCGCCGCCATGCACGGTTATTGCCTGGGAGGAGGCGGTTGTATCGCCCTCGCCTGCGACTTGCGCGTAGCCGCCTCCGACCTGTCCTTCGGTATGCCGGAGGCACTTCGCGGCATGACGATGACCTGGCGAACGGTGCCGCTGATGGTCGCACACTTCGGACCGGCGCGCACCAAAGAGCTGCTCATGACGCGTTGCTTTGTCGGCGCCGAGCGTGCTTTGAGCTGGGGCCTGGCCAACCGGATTGTCGAGGGAGGCGGCAAAGAAGCACAGACCGAAGCCGCCGGCTGGGCACGTGAGATTGCCGCCGAGGTTCCTCCCATCACGGCTTCGATGATCAAGCAGACGGTCAACGCGGTCGCCAACGCTCACACGGCGATGGTCCACATGGACACCGATCAATACATCCTGTCGCAACAAACCGACGACTTTCAGGAAGCTGTTCGCTCGTTTCTCGACAAACGCCGCCCCGACTTCAAAGGCCGCTGAGGAACTGGGAAGCGCGCCGGTGTGGATACACCGGCGCGCTTCGAACCGACAATCAGCTGTGCATCGAACCGACCGACGTACCCGCGAAATCCGGATAGGCGTGCATGCCGTGCTCGGAGACGTCGAGCCCGTCGAACTCTTCTTCCGGTGTCACACGAATACCCATGGTGACCTTGAGAATTGCGAACAGTAGCAGCGCCGAGGCGAACGCCGTGGCACCGTAGGCCACCACGCCGACGAACTGGAACCAAAGTTGCTCGGGCCCCGCCATGGCGCCGAACAGCCCTACGGCCAAGGTTCCCCAGATACCGCACACCAAGTGCACGGACACCGCTCCTACCGGGTCATCGATCTTGATGCGGTCGAAGAACATCACCGCAAAGACCACGATCACCCCGGCGATCCCTCCAATGGCCAGGGAAGAACCAAGCGCCATCTGATCGGCACCCGCCGTAATGCCGACCAAGCCGGCCAAGATTCCGTTGAGCGTCATCGACAGATCGGGCTTCTTGGAGACAATCCATGAGGTAAACAACGCACCCATGGCACCGGCCGAAGCCGCCAGAGACGTAGTCACCAGCGTCAGCGAAACCGCAGCGGGATCGGCCGACAGCACCGAGCCGCCGTTGAACCCGAACCAACCTAGCCACAAAAGGAACACACCAATCGTCGCCAACGGCAGGTTGCTACCCGGGATGGGAGTCATACGCCCATCCTTCGAGTACTTGCCCATGCGCGGGCCGAGCATCAGAGCACCGGCCAAGGCTCCCCAGCCGCCCACCGAGTGAACGAGGGTCGAGCCGGCAAAATCGTAGAAGCCGAGCTGGTCGAGCCAACCGCCGCCCCATTTCCAGGACCCGACCCAAGGATAGGTGAAGCCCACGAAAATCGTCGCAAAGATCATGAAGGAACTGAGCTTCACCCGTTCCGCCACCGCCCCTGAAACGATCGTCGCGCAGGTCGCGGCGAACATCGCTTGGAACAAGAAGTCCGTCCAGTAGGTGTAGCCGACATTGTATGACGAGGTCAGGCCTCCGGCGGGGACCGACAGCCCGAAGCCGGCAAAACCGAACACGCCGTTGAAATCCCCCGGGTACATCAGATTAAAACCCACGATGGCGTAGGTGATGATACCGACACAGACGATGAAGGTGTTTTTGAAAAGGATATTGGTGGTGTTCTTCGCCCGCGTCAGTCCGGACTCGAGAGTCGCAAAGCCCAGGTGCATGATGAAAACCAGCGCGGCGGCGATCATCATCCATAGGTTGTTGACGGTAAACATCTCGGTCGAGACCCCTTCGCCGGCCGAGGCCGTACTCGATAGCACAGACAACAACACCAACACGGCTGCCGCCGTGAGAATTTTCTTACGCATATCAGTCCTCCCTGTTCTGATAACGGATTCAAGTCCGTTGATGAGGTTAGATAAGCGAAAACGGTGCCAATGCGGGCCCGGCCGAAGGTCCCCGCCACCCGTGGGTTTCAGCGCTTTTCGGCCTGTTGTCCTTAGTTTTAAGCCGGACTCGGCGACTTCTGCTGCTTTCGCCGACAGCTCCCGTGCCTAGCGCGTAGGCATACAACGAAATACGTCGACATAGATAAGAGAATCAAATATATAGTGGATGGGAGTTGAGACTACGTTCGATGGATCTACCCTTGTTGCGAACCTTCCTTGCAGTCGTCGATACCGGGAGCTTTACCGCTGCCGGCAAGCGCAGGCGCATAAGCCAATCGGCCGTCAGCCAGCAGATCCGCGGGCTCGAAGCGGCTTGCGCCACGTCCTTGTTCACGCGACATGCACGCAAGGTAACCCTCACACAGGCCGGCAACGTTCTCGTCCCCTACGCCAAGCAGATCCTGAGCAAGGCCGATGAGGCACTGGCTGTGGTCTCGGATTTCGAGGGCATGGGACGAGGCAGGGTGGCCATCGCTGCAGGTGGAGCCCTATGCTTGCACATCCTGCCGCAGCTGCTCGAGGAGTTCGCGGCACGCTTCGGAAAAATCGAGATCAAAGTCGTCTCCGGGTTCTCTCCGCAGATCCTCCGACTCACGGCCGACGGTACCGTCGACGTGGGAATCGCACCCCTGCCCGTCGACGAAACCGAACTCGTAACCACCGAGATCGGTAGTGATGAGTTGTTCGCCGTCGCTCCGGCCGGCCATCCATGGGCAAATCTCGAACACGTGCGTGCGAAAGATTTCTCCAACCAACGGCTGGTCGCCTACGACCGCGACAGCCAGACCTTCAAACTTCTCGAACGCTTTCTGTTGGAAGGTGGGGTGTTTCCGCAGATCGCCATGGAGATCAACGATCTGGAGGCCGTCAAACGCATGGTGGAAGCGGGCCTCGGCGTCTCCATCGTCGCCGGTTGGGTGGTACGCGAACAGGTAAAGAACCACACCTTGGTCGCCAAACCTCTAGCGCCGAGTCGAGTATACCGGCGGTGGGGCCTGATTCGCCGCACGGGAGAAACGCCGACGGCTTCGCAAAAAGGCTTCCTATCCATTTGCAAAACACGATTCCCCGGGCTCATCGGAGCCTGAGCCGGCCTTGCCCACGGTAACCCGGCTACTCGCGAAGAAGCACGTCTGCACCAAGACGCATCGTCGTGAGGAGTTTGCGTAGCCGCGGACTGTTGCTCGCCCAACGGCGCAGGAGCACGATCGTTTTTCTCTGTAAGCGATAACCGTCGAAAAGTCTCTTTTTCGGCGCGACGGAACGTCCCCCCGCCTGTTCGAGCGGCTGCCAAATGGTCTCGAGCGGATGTCCCCAAACCTCGAGATCGGCGGGATCGAGTTTTTCGATCATGGACCTGCACAACTTCATTCGGCCCACGTCGGCGGAGACTTCGGAGACCCACGTATGCAGCGATTCCGTTGAAGGGCGTGTATGCTTCGCGACGCCGATTGGGTCGCCGAGTCCTTTTTCAACGTGGCGATGTTCACCGTAATTGACGGCATCGGGCTCGTTCTCCACGCCGATGAATTCGAAGACTTCGCGCAGAACCGTCTCAGGATCGGCGACCAATTTCTCGTAAACAACGTGATAGTGCGGCGCTTTACCTTCACGCAGAAACTTTGCCAGAGCCGGTACGTAGCGCGAGAGAATCGGATTGTACTCGTAGGCGGCCTGCCAATCGCCGGCGAAAAACGATTCCGCATACGAGCTGAACACCGCTAGGGGATGGCGTGTGAGCACGACATACTTCGCGGTGGGATAGACCTTGGCGATGAAATCCAAGACCAGGCTGTAGGCGGGGGTCTTGTCGAGGAACAGTTCCTTCCCGGGTGCTGTCGCGAGCATGCACGCATACAGCGTGTCGGCATAGGCCCGGCACGCGTCAAGATAATCCTGCTCGCCGCGCGGCAAGTCCTCCACGAAGGCACGCAGCGACTCTGCGGCCAGAACGTGGTCGTAAGGGGCCTTCTGGACATTGGCATAATAGCCGAGATGAGCGAGCGGGGTCATCAGATGCGGTTCCGGCCGCCCGAATATCTTCGAATGCGAGCCGATCATCCGCGCGAGCATCGTCGACCCCGATCTCGGAGAACCGACCACGAACATCACCTTATCTTCCATTAAACGAGCCGCTCCTCAACCCAAGACAGGAGGTCGTCCAGAACCTTCTCGCGGTTGATCTCATTGAAACTTTCGTGGCGACCGCCCGGATAGATCTTCACGGTCACGTCGTCGGATCCCGACGAACGAACGTAGATCTCGGCGCCCTCGGCACTGCACAGCTCATCATCGCCGCCGTGCAATAGGAGAATCGGCATGGTGATCTCCTCGGCCCGGCCCGGCAACAAAGCCAGCCCATCGGCCAGTTTACCGTACAGATCCTCCTTGACCCGTTCGCGAAGAACCAGAGGATCGGTCAGGTAGGCCTGCTGCATCTCGGGATCGCGGCTGAGCTTGGTCGCATCGATCGTGCGCTCGCCGGCCGCCACGAGAGGAACGATCCCGGGCCCGGACAGAATCAAACGGTCCGGCTTGTCGGGCTTTTCCAAGACATATGCGGTGGCGATCAAGCCCCCCATCGAGTGGCCGAGCAAAAAGAGCCTCTTGCCCTCGTGCTCCCCTCTCGCACGGGCGATCACCGTTGCTAGATCCTGGAGGAAATCCTCGAAGTGATCGACGGTTCCCACCGTACCGCCCGACTTACCGTGGCCCTGGTGGTCGTGCCCGTACACAGTGAGCCCTGCCTGCACCAGTCGTCGGGCGACGTGTTCGTAGCGGCCGCAGTGCTCCCCGAGCCCATGCGACAGTACCAGCGCCGCTTTGGCCGGGCCCTGCGGTCGCCAGCAGCGAAGGTGGATCGGGTACCCCCCCGCCCCTGCGAATTCGCATTCCTCATATTGCATTTTAGCCATCTTTATTTTGTAGCCCCTCCTACTCTCGTATGATAAAACCCTTTGTTTATAAGGCTGAATCTAATTCTATTACCTATAAACATATTATACCCAGCCGGGGGATTGACCGTCACGCCCATACTCTGGCAACACTACCCGTGCGCCATGAGGGGAATGAGGATAGATTGTCGTGACTGAATCATTGCTGCTGGTTACCGCCTTCGTATTGCTGGGCTGGCTCTTTCCGCAGAGTTGAGCCGGACCGCCTGCCGCTGGTGAACGCTCGCCGCGGCTTGCCACGCCCGGCACGGCCTATCTGCCTGCCTCGGGCGTGGTTTTCAATGATAGGTTACGCCGCCCCCGTCCTTGGGGCCGCCGCCGAGTCTCTTTTTCTGTAAGCGCCGAAATCGCCATCGGTAATAGGATCGCTTGATGTCGTGCCACCCCGGCAGCGGCCGCAGCCCCAAGCCGCTCGCCCCCCACCAGCGCAGATAGAGATAGCCGAACACCATACCGCCGAAATGCGCGGCGTGGGCGATGCCGCCGCCCGAAGCCTCGATCGACTGAACGAATTCGAGGGCGATCAGGAAGACGACCAGATAGCGGATGGCGATCGGGAAAAGGAACCAGATAAAGACCTTCCGGTTGGGAAACCACATCCCGTAGGCCATCAAGATGCCGTAGATCCCCGCCGAGGCCCCGATGCTGGGGACATTGGGCTGACCGGCCAGGTACATGGCGGTGGTAAACGCGCCGCCACCGCCTACGGCGCATAGGAAATAGTATTTGAGAAAGAAGCGTTGCCCCCATCGCTGCTCGAGCTCGCAACCGAACATCCACAACATGAGCATGTTCATGCCGATGTGCCAGACTCCGCCGTGCAAAAACTGATAGGTAAAAAGGCGCCAGATCTCTCCCTGCACAACCAACGAGGGAATCAGAGAGAAATTCGCGATCAGAGCGCCGCGACCGCCGAAGAGCTGCATCAGATAGACAGCGACGTTGGCGATGATGAGCCCTTTTACCGCCGGCGGCACAGGACCGCTCGGACCCAAACGGAAACTGAGTCCGCGTCCGTAACCGCCGGGGCGAAAACCGCCCCGCCATCCGGAGCGGCTCACAAACGGCCCGCCCGATCGTGGAATCCCGGCATCAGACGTAGGTGAGCCACTCGGAGTGCTCGGCTCGCTCGCCCTTGGTCACGGCGAAGTAGTTCTGCTGCAGTTGTTTGCTGATTGGCCCGGGGCCATCGCTGCCGATGCGCCGATCGTCGAGAGACTGAATCGGTGTAACTTCGGCCGCCGTTCCCGTGAAGAACGCCTCATCGGCAATGTAGACTTCATCACGCGTAAAACGCTGCTCGGTCGCTTCGTATCCGGACTCACGCAGAAGCACGAGTGCGGTGTTGCGCGTAATACCTTCTAACACCGTGGCGATCGGCGGCGTTTTGACGGCCCCATCGCGCACGACGAACAGATTCTCACCGCAGCCCTCGGCTGCATAACCATCGACATCGAGCATCAAGGCTTCATCGTACCCGGCATTACGGGCTTCGATGCTGGCCAGGATGGAATTGACGTAATGGCCCACCGCTTTCGCCTTGGTCATCAACGTGTTGATATGGAAACGCTGGAACGAGGAAGTGGTCACGCGAATTCCGTTGGCCAGGCCCTCTTCTCCGAGGTAGGACCCCCACGGCCAGGTCGCGACACTGAGACGAACGGGATTGCTGGTGGCCGCCAGACCCATTTCCCCTTCGGCCACATAAATGAGCGGCCGGATGTAGCATTCCTTGAGATGGTTGGCACGAATGGTCTGCAAACATGCTTCCATGATCGTGTCTTCGTCGTAGGGGCTGACAATCCCGAGAATGTGCACGGATTGGCGAAGCCGGCGGATATGTTCGCGGAGACGGAAAACCGCCGACCGGCCGTCGCTACAGAGGTAGCAGCGGATCCCTTCAAAGGCACCGAGCCCGTAGTGCAAGGTATGGGAAAGCACATGCACTTTCGCCTCGTCCCAGGGCACGAGCTCTCCATCCATCCAGATATAGTCGGCTTTTTCCATCTCAACTCTCGTACATGGCCAAGAACTCCACGTCAACGCGGCCTGCGCAGCACCGGCCGCCGCTCAAGACCGAGCTACGTAGTGTTCGTACAGGCCTCGCACCTGTTCGCGGACCGCACGATAGCGCGCCGTCAACCGCTCGCCCGCAGCTTCTCCGGCGAAACCCATACGCTTGGCCAGCGGCACGAGCCGCCGTGGGTCAGCCTCCAACTCCTCGACCGGTCTGTCGCGCTCCAGACGCATACGTGCCTCGAGCCGCCGCAAAAACCGATAGTCATCCGCAAGCGTCTTGACGTCGGCCTCGTCGAGGTACCCGTTCGCACCCGCAGCCTCGAGCACCTCGAGCGTCGCTCGCTTGCGTAACGCGGGACAATCCTTTCCGTGACGCAGCTGCAGGGCCTGCATCATGAACTCGATGTCGACGAGGCCGCCACGGCCGGTTTTGATATTAAACTTGCCGGCATCCTCGCGGGCCAGTTCCTTCTCGACACGACCTCGCAAGCTCGCGATCTCGCGCAGTCCAGCGTCATCGAGCCCTTTGCGATAGACGCAATCGGCCACCGCGTGTTCAATCCGCTTGCACAGAGACGCGGAACCGTAGACAGCACGAGCACGCAAGAGCGCTTGCCGCTCCCAGAGATCGGCGTCTCGCTCTTGGTAGGATACGAAACGCTCGAGCGAGGTCACCAGCGGCCCGGCGTTACCGGAGGGACGCAAACGAGTGTCGACCGAGTAGACGACACCTTGATTGGTCCGCGTCTGCAAAATCGCAATGGTCTTCTGGGCCCAGCGGGCGGCAAGAGCGTGGGTGTCGGGATCGAATCCACCGCGCGCCGTGTCGTAGACGAAAATAAGATCGAGATCCGACCCGTAGGTCATCTCTGCGGCTCCCAGTTTGCCCATGGCGATGATCGCCGGCTCGAAATCTCGCGGCGCCGCTGCGTGTTGAGATGCCGCTTTCGAGGCCGCCAGGGAAAGCGCCGCGTCGGCCGCAGCACACAAGCACACTTCGGCCAGCAGCGACAATTCTCCATGCACCTGCTCGGGCCGGATCGCGCCGGATAGATCCCCCATGCCGATGCGGATGAGTTCGGCAATGCGAAAGCAACGCAGCACGGACAGCAAGGTTTCTTCGTCCGCCGTCCCGGCTTCGCCTAGGTTCAGCGCCTCCACCAACTGCTCGCGACTGCGCGTAGGCCGCGCGGCATCCGACCGCACCAGAGAATCGATGAGTTCCGGCCGGCGGCTGATTTGCGCCGCCAGATAAGGGCTGGAGGCAAAGAGGGTGACAAGAGTCTCCATGGTAGCCGGGGAGCCTCCGAGCAGCGCAAGGTAGCTCGTATGGGCTCCCGTTCGGACAAGGAACTCGACCAAACGTTGCAGCGCCCGATCGGGGTCGGACGAGCTCCCAACGGCGAGCAACAGAGCCGGAGCCATGGCGCGCACCGCGCGCCGGCGCTGGGGACTGGCCGGCCCCTGGAAACGTCCGCGGTACATTCGCGCCAGCGAGGCGGCCGCGCCTACGCCGTCGGGAAACCCCAGGGCTTCGAGCGAGGGCGCCGCTGCGCTCACATCCCCCCGCTCGATACCATCGAGCACCGTGGCAGCCAACACCTCCTCACGCTTCGGGTGTCCGCCCTCCCGACCCGGGCGAAGCTCCATGAACTTGACGAAGACCGTACGCACAGCCTCGGTATGCAAGCGCCAATCGGCTTCAAAAGCAGCCACGGCGTCACCCCCGGCCGCCTTACCGCGGCAGCCTCGCCCATAACCAAGACGGCGAGCAAAACTCAGCAGCGATTCCGCATCGGTGGGGAGGCTCTGAGTCTGACGGTGATCCTCGACTTGGACGGCGTGTTCGGCGTTGCGCAGGAACTCGTACGCACTCTGTAGAACCTCGGCGTC
>CAZKLE010000091.1:0-10290 GCA_964553415.1 uncultured Myxococcales bacterium | reverse complement strand
GGGCGCTGCTCGAGAGTCTCGGGGCCAAGGGCCGCGAGATCCTCTCGGAAACCGATACCGAAGTGATATCCCACCTACCCGATTGCGAACTCGCGGATGCAGCCGACATCCTTGAGGCAACGAGACGGGCGATCGCACAATTGGAAGGTTCGTACGCCATTTGCGTACTTTGCCGCAAGGAACCCGATCGCCTGATCGCGGCGAAAAACGCTACACCCGTCGTGGTCGGTTTGGGGGAAGGGGAAAACTTCGTTGCTTCCGACGTCCCGGCTCTCCTCGATCGTACGCGCGAAGTCATCTTTCTCGAAGACGGTGAAATCGCCGATATCCGGGCCGGTTCAGTGCAAGTGTCGGCGTTCGACGGAACACCGCACGAGCCTGAACGAACCCATATACGTTGGGATCCCGTGATGGCCCAGAAGGGCGGCTACAAGCACTTTTTGCTCAAGGAGATTTACGAGCAACCGCAAGCGATCATCGATACAATGCGCGGTCGCATCGCGCCGGACATCGGAGAGGTGATACTGCCCGAGTTGGAGGGGTTGCTCGGCGACTCGCCCCCCATCGAGCGCGTCGTGATCGTCGCATGTGGAACGGCATGGCACGCGGGGTTGGTCGGCAAGTTTATTCTCGAACGCTTCGCGCGGGTGGCGACCGAGGTCGATTACGGAAGCGAGTTTCGCTACCGCGATCCTCTCATGGATGCCAACACCTTGATGATTGTCGTTTCGCAATCGGGAGAAACGGCCGATACCCTGGCCGCTGTCGAGGAAGCCGCAGCGAAAGGGGCAAAAGTGCTGGCCGTTTGCAACGTTGTCGAGTCCTCGATCGCGCGTAAGGCCGACGCGGTCGTGTACACGCATGCCGGGCCCGAGATCAGTGTTGCATCGACGAAGGCCTTTACGACACAACTAACAGCTCTGTACCTGGTGGGTCTCGAGCTTGGCCGCAAGACCGGGCGCATCGACGCATCCATGAGAAGCGAGGCTATCGACGCCCTCGTGCAGCTTCCAAAGCTCGTCGGCGAGGCCCTCAAGAACGAGGAAGCGATCTCGAGAGCTGCCAAAATCATGGCCGATGCCCGCGATGTCCTCTATCTAGGCCGAGGTATCAACTACCCGATTGCTCTGGAGGGGGCACTCAAACTCAAGGAGATTTCCTACATCCACGCGGAGGGCTATCCCGCCGGCGAAATGAAGCACGGTCCGATCGCCTTGATCGACGATACCGTGCCCGTCGTCGTGCTGGTTCCCAAGGACGAGGTGTACAGCAAGACCTTGTCGAACCTCAAGGAAGTCGAGTCGCGCGGCGGCAGAATCCTTGCCGTTACCGACCATGTGGACGGCGAACTGGCCGCTATCGCGGAGGCGGTTATCCAGGTGCCGCCGATTCATACGGCGCTGATGCCGGTCCTGCTGACGATTCCCCTGCAATTGCTCGCCTATCACGTCGCTGTCGAGCGAGGCACCGATGTCGACCAGCCGCGCAACCTGGCCAAGAGCGTGACGGTTGAATAGCGTAGCGGCGATTTTGACGGTCGCGCCGAGCGGGTATATTTACGTCCATGTTCGCTGACGCTCCCCAACGAAAGAAGAAACCTTCGCGGGGGAGTGCCGTGGTTTCTTCGATCGAGTCCGTGGTCGAAGACCTCCGGGTCGGAAAAATGATCGTTCTGATGGACGATGAGGATCGCGAAAACGAGGGCGACTTGGTGGCAGCGGCCGAAAGTGTCACGGGCGATCAGATCAATTTCATGACCCGTTACGCACGCGGACTGGTGTGTATGCCGATCAGCGCGCAGCGTGTGGAGCATCTTGGGCTTCGTATGATGGTAGCCGACAATACGGCTCCGTTGGGCACGGCATTTACGGTATCCATCGATTCACGCAGCTGTGGAGGGGGTGGCGTCTCGGCAGCCGACCGCGCTACCACCATCCGAGATGCCGTGCGCGCGGATGCCGGGCCGGACGACTTCATCGTGCCGGGCTACGTTTTCCCGTTACGCGCACGCGACGGCGGGGTGCTTGTCCGCACCGGACAGACCGAGGGGTCGGTCGATCTTTGCCGTTTGGCGGGTTTACAGCCGGCATCGGTCATTTGCGAGATCCTCAATGAAGACGGCACGATGGCGCGTTTCCCCGATATCGTGCCGTTCGCGGCGCATCATGGCCTGAAGATCGCTACCGTCGCCGATCTCATTCAGTATCGTCTGCAGAACGAAACGCTGGTCAAAAAGGTCGCGACGGCGCGCTTGCCCACCCTGGTGGCGGGGGAGTTCACCGCGCATGTTTTTCGCACGGAGGTAGAAGAAGGCGAGCACTTTGTCCTCGTCAAAGGCGACATCGACCCCGAGATCCCGACTCTGGTGCGGGCCCACGCCGAGTATATGCCGGGAGATGTGTTTGCGTCGCTGCACCGTAACACGAGCGCCGTGCTCGAAGCGTCGATGCGCAGTATCGACGCTGCCGGTGTGGGCGTCGTACTGTATGTGCGTCGACCCGGTCGCGGCGCGGAGATGTTGGCGGGGAATGCGGGTGCTTCAGCGAGTACGAATCCGTCGGCCCGCCTTGCCAATTTCAAAAACTACGGCATCGGCGCGCAGATCCTGCGCGCGTTGGGGGTCGGGAAAATTCGCCTGCTCACCAACGGCTCGCCGCGACTTCCCAATCTGGCCGCGTACGGCCTCGAAGTGGTCGAAACCGTCCCCGTCGATGTCGATTAGTTAGGGGCCGGTGCAAACGTAACCGTGAGAAACTGGGTTTGGAGACCACGATTCGAGTTGGCCCAGAGTTTGACGTGCGAAATGTGGCGGAAACGGTAGCCGATGCTCCACAAGCGGCCACCCGCCGTCGGGAACGACCAGCCGAAGCCTATCGAGTTATTGAACAGGATCTGCGATCCTAGGCCAATCCTACGTATCTCTGAATAGATGAGACCGATCCCGCCTTCGATGTAGAAGTCGGGCATACGATCGTTTTGCCGTTCCAGATGGAGCATCGGCAATACTTTCAGTTCAAACGTGTTTTGATCACCGCCGATGAGGTTGACCGACGGTTCGACGACCAAGAGACTCCGCCATCGCGTGTCACGCAAGAAACCGTTGATGCGGTCACCGGCGTCGTAGCGGAACCGCCAGCCGAGCATGAGCGTCAAGAGTTGCTGGCTGTTGGTATTCGCGTCCGAGTACCCCAAGCCCAGTAGCGGGGCGTTATCGAGCGAGGCCGCGTGCGCCGTTGCTGTTCGGCACGGAAGCGCGAATACCAGCGCTGCTGTGCAAACGAACAGGGCGGACACCCAAGGCCGACCCCGCCGACGGCCGGCCAGCGCGCCGTGGCTGCTTGATCTGGACATGGACCGCTCCTTTTCGGCTCCCTCAGGGCTCCGACCTCGACACCAATCCCCCTTCGTACCGACGCAACCGTCCCGCCGTCGGCTTTTACTCCCACTTGCCGGGGCGCGCAAACACGGACTCGCAAATGTTTAGTCAGTCCGGTAGTTTATCTTACGTGTTTGCTCATCCCGGCCCTCAGCTACGGCGCGCCTTTCTTGTACTCTCCGCAGGCTTCTTGTTCCTCGCCTGGCCTGCTGCGGCGGTGCAGGATCCGGTCACTGCTCAGCTGACGGTGAGTCGCGAACGGTTGTCGGTGGGCGATGAACTCGCGGTCGACCTGACGATCGACATCGCCGAGGGCTGGCACATCAACAGCGACGAGCCCGGCCAGAAATTTCTCATTCCGACCAAAGTGCGTTTCGAGCTTCCGCCGGGCTTGAAGTTGGTGGATCTTCGCTATCCGAAGCCCATCACCGAAACGCTTCGTTTCGGCGGCAAGAAACCACTGAGGCTGTTCACGGGTAAGACGGTCGTAAGAACGAAGCTTCGTTATGAGGAACTTACCAACGCGACCTCCGAACCCGAACTCATGTTGGATTACCAGGCGTGTAACGACACTCTCTGCCTGCCACCGCAGACGTTGCGCATGCCCGTCCACGTCAAGCTGTCCATGGTCGAGGGCGTCGCCTACGCAGGGGTAAACGAAGAAGCAGCCGACTACGTTGCCGGGCTCCTCAGCCGCGGTTGGTGGGTGGTGATTCCCGCCATGCTTCTGTTCGGCTTGGCGTTGAACCTGACGCCGTGTGTGTACCCTTTGGTTTCCGTCACGCTCGCCTATTTCGGCAGTCAAGCGGGACAAAACCGAAGCAAAAGAATCAACCTCGCTGCCGCCTACGCGCTGGGCATCGTCGTGACGTTTTCGGTGCTCGGTGTGTTCGCAGCGCTTTCCGGCAGTTATTTCGGTAGTGCGCTTGGCAACCCGCTCGTCAATGTCGGCATCGCAGCAGTGATGTTTCTGCTGGCGCTGTCGTCTTTCGGAGTGTTTCAGTTGCACATGCCCCAATCGGTGACCGCAAAGGTGGGGGGTAGCTTCGGCGGAGCCATGGGTGCTCTGTTCATGGGCGTAACGATGGGGCTCGTGGCGGCGCCCTGCGTCGGTCCGTTTGTGGTCGGCATGCTTCTGGTTGTCGGCAGTCGTGGCGACGTTCTTCTGGGGGTCGAGTTGTTCTCCTTGCTCGCGCTCGGTCTCGGTCTTCCTTACGTCATCCTGGCGATGGCTGCGGGGTCGATTTCGCGTCTGCCGCGTTCAGGGGCCTGGTTGCAGTGGGTCGAACACACCTTCGGCTGCGTCTTACTGGGCATGGCCGTTTACTTTCTCGAGCCCGTGCTGCCTGACTCGGTCGAGCGCGTTCTCATGCCCCTGTTCCTTGTCGGCGCCATCGGCTACCTGGCGTTTCTCGATCCGGCCGGGAGATCGAACCGTCGTTTCGCGTTGGTACGCGTGCTTGGCGGTGTGTTGCTTCTGGTGCTGGTTGCGGTCGAGTATGTCCCCGCGACCGGCGCTCGAGCGCAGTTGGTGTTCCAGGCCTTTTCCGGAGATCGCTTTCTGGCGGCCAAGCGAAGCGGTACCCCTTTTGTCGTCGAGTTCAGCGCTGAGTGGTGTTTGCCTTGTCAGGAGATGGAAGAGAAAACGTTCAAGGACGGGCGAGTAGTCGAAGAGGCTTCCGGCATCACCTTGTTGTCGGTCGACATGACGCACTCGACCGATCAGCTGATGCGAGTTCTGCAAAGCTTCGAGGTTCTTGGGGCACCGACGATCGTGTTTTTCGGTCCCGACGGCGAGGAACTCACGCGTCGGATTGGTTTTGTCGGGCCCGAAGAATTTGTCAAGCTACTGCATCAAACGAGAGTGGGAAAAACCGACGACTCGAATAAGACCGTCGGTACTTCCTAAGGAGACATTCCATAAAATTCAAAGAACTTGATCTTCCCGAGCCCGTACGGCGCGGGATCCACGAGGCGGGATTCGTCGATTGCACGCCGATCCAGGCCGAAACTCTTCCTTTTTCGCTTGCCGGGCGCGATATAGCGGGGCAGGCACAGACCGGTACCGGCAAGACGGGGGCGTTTTTGATCGCGACCTTCACGCGCCTGCTTCGCCAGCAGAGGCCGCCTTCCAGGGGTACGACGCCGAGGACTCTGATTGTCGCTCCCACTCGGGAATTGGCGATCCAGATCCGTGAAGAGGCCGACCTCCTCGGTCGCTACTGCGATTTCCGCATCCACGCGGTATATGGCGGCGTCGATTACGAGAAACAAGCGGCCGTTTTCCAGGACCAGGTCGATATTCTCATCGGAACCCCGGGCCGCTTGATCGACTATTTTCGCCAGAAGCTCTACAGCGTGCGGCACACGGAGATTTTGATCATCGATGAGGCCGATCGGATGTTCGACATGGGCTTCATCGATGACATCCGCTACCTGATCCGGCAGATGTCGAAGCCCAATGAACGGACCTCGTACGTGTATTCGGCGACCTTGCCGTACAAAGTATTGGAACTCGCATACGAGTATATGCACGAGCCGGAGCGGGTTGTTATCGAACCCGAACAGAAGACCGCAGCGAACATCGAAGAACGGCTCTACCACGTCGGAATGCGGGAAAAATTCGCTACCCTCTTGTGTCTTCTGGAACGCGAAAAGCCGGCAAGCGCCCTGATTTTCGTCAACACCCGCAGCATGGCTTCGGAGTTGGCGCGTAAGCTCAATCTCATGGGTCACCAGGCGATGGGGCTGGCGGGCGACGTCGACCAGAAGAAGCGTCTGAAGGTGATTCGCGGGTTCAAAGACCATGAAATCAACATGGTGGTTGCGACCGACGTGGCTTCTCGCGGCTTACACGTCGACCACGTGACGCACGTGTTCAACTACGACCTACCGCAAGACGCCGAGGACTACGTCCATCGCATCGGGCGTACCGCACGAGCGGGGCTGTCGGGTAAGGCCTTGTCGCTGGCCTGCGAGCACTTTGTCTATTCGCTGGAGGCCATTGAAGCCTACATAGGTCACAAACTGCCGGCCACGGTCCCGCAGGAAGAATTCGAGGAAGAGCTTGTCGAAATGCGCAAGCGTTGGCGGGAGGTAAGAAGCAAAGCCCCGCCGCCGCCACGCCGTGGAGCCCAAGGCCGGGGTCGTGCCGGCGGGGATCGACGCCAACCCGCTCGTCGTTCTTCCGAACGCGATGGTCGGAGTGGTGAGCGTCGCAGTGTGCAAAGTCGCGCCCCGCACGCGGCTGCTGAGCCGGCTGCGAAGGGAGAGCCGGCCGAGTCAATAAAGCCTCAGCGAAAACGCCGGCGTCGGCATCGATCCACCAAGAAGAAACCGGACGGATCGAACTGAGTCCCGTGGCTGTCTGGGCTACTTTACTCTGCCTCGGAGGCTACTGGGTAGGGTACCATTTCTACTCCCGCTATCTGGTCTCGCGCGTCTTCTCTTTGGACGACGCCCGTCCCACCCCGAGTCACCTTCTCGGCGACGGTATCGATTACGTTCCCACCAATCGCTACATCCTCTTTGGACACCACTATGCGTCGATCACGGGACTCTCTCCCATGTTGGGACCGGCGATCGCGGTCATATGGGGATGGCTGCCGGCGCTAATCTGGATTGTGCTCGGCGCCCTTTTCATCGGCTGCGTGCACGACTTCAGCGCACTTGTTCTATCCATGCGCGCGCGTGGGCTTTCGGTGGGTGCGATCGCCGAAGGCATCGTCGGCGCCCGTGCGAAGTCGATGTTCCACCTCATCATTTTTTTCGGCATCGGTCTCGCCATGGGCGTGTTTGTCTCCGTACTCGCCGATCTGTTCATGCCGGATGCGTACCCCCAGGCGATTTTTCCTTCCGCAGCCTTGATGGTCATGGCGGTGGCTGTCGGCCTTCTGGTATATCGCCGCGGCGTCTCGGCGATGCGGACCTCGGCTGTGGCGTTTCTGCTCACCTTGGTCTGCGTGGGGCTGGCTGCGCAATCCGATGCCTTTGCGATCCACTGGGCCAGCCGTGATGCCTGGTGCGTTCTGCTTTTGGTCTACGCGTTTTCGGCATCGGTGCTGCCGGTTTGGCTGCTTTTGCAACCTCGCGATTTCATCAATTCGCTGCTTCTGTACCTGGGCGTCGGGCTTATGTACGCGGGTTTCTTTGTCCTGCGGCCGAGTTTTTCCTCGCCGATGCTGGTGGTGGCCCCCGAGGGCGCACCTCCGATTTTCCCTTTCGTCTTCATCGTCATCGCCTGCGGTGCCGTATCCGGCTTTCACGGTTTGGTCAGCTCCGGTACGACGGCAAAGCAGATCGACCGTGAGAGCGACGCACGCATGATCGGCTACGGCGGCATGATCGGCGAATCGCTTCTCGGCTTGATGGCGGTGCTGGCCTGCACAGCGGGTTTTTCATCGCATGCGGAATGGGCGCGGCACTATGCGAGCTGGGGTGCGGCGAACACATTGGGGGGCAAGATAGGCGTATTCATCGACGGCGGTGCGAAGTTTACCGCCGCCCTCGGGATTCCCTTCGGGCTCGCGCAAGCCCTCATTGCCGTGGTTGTGGTCTCCTTCGCCCTCACCACGCTCGATTCCGCGACCAGGCTTCTTCGCTACAACATCGCGGAGATGGGCTCGACGATGGGATTCACAAGCGAAAACCGGTTTTTGTCTTCGGCCTTGGCGATCGGAGTCATCGCGTTTTTTACGTTCTATCAGATCGACGGCAAGCCGGTGGGTTTGGCGCTTTGGGCTCTGTTCGGTACCACCAACCAACTGATCGCCAGCCTCACGCTTGTGTTGGCATCGGTGTACTTGTACCGGCGCGGGCGCAACTTTTGGATTGCCGCCGTACCCGCTGCGTTGATGGTGGTGACTTCGATCATCGCGCTGGTCTCCAACCTCGGACGTTTTGCGAGAGCGCAACAGTGGATGCTCTTTTGGGTGGGGTTGATCCTGCTCGCGCTTGCCGTCGGCGTCGTGGTCGAAGCCGCACGTACGATTGCGCGCACTCGGGGCGACGCGAAGAACGAAAGCCTCGCTGTCTTGGATCCCGAGAGTGCGCAACTCGGTTGAGGGCAGCTACGCAGTTTGATACAGTCGCCGGCGATGAGCGTGCAACCGGCCCTTGATCCGCATTACGCGCCGAGTCATGGGCCGAGGGCGCCGTTTGCGGAACTTCACCGCGATGGAATCCGCGAGCTGCGTCTTTCCCTCGAGCGCCGTAAACAAGAGCTTGACGCACTGCAGATTCGCCTGGATCGTTCGGCGCAGCCCCAGTCGCTCGCACAGGCTGCGGAACGTGATTACGGGCTCGACGCGGCGTTTCGTCGATCGGCAACGCCGTTCTTCGAGTTTCTCTTCGACAGCTACTGGCGCGTGGATGCATCGGGCATGGAGAGTGTTCCTCCGCACGGGGGCGCCATCCTGGTCGGCAATCACTCCGGGGGCATTCCCTTTGACGCCACGATGGTGGCGTTCGCGTTATCCGAACGACGTAGGCCCGCGCGCGTCGCACGGCTCCTCTACGACAAGTTCGTCGAGGGGCTACCGCTCATCGCGTCATTCTACCGGAAGTGCGGCGGCGTACCGGCTCGTTACGCGATCGCCGATGAGTTGCTCTGCCGTGACGAACTAGTGACGATTTTTCCCGAAGGGACCCACGGAACGGCCAAGCTCTACGATCAGCGGTATCGCTTGCGTCCGTTTGCAACCTCGGCGGCGCGGCTCAGCTTCAAGCACCGGGTTCCCATCGTTCCCTTCGCGGTCATCGGTGCCGAAGAAATCTACCCTATGATCGGTCGCTCGACGCAAATGGGTAAGGCGTTGGGGGTCCCCTATGTGCCGATCACGCCGTTCTTCCCCTTCTTCGGCTTGCTCGGCTTGATTCCTTTGCCGAGCAAGTGGACTATCGTCTTCGGATCGCCGATCTATCTTTATCGGGAGGCTCGTTTCCGGGGTCGGTCAGGCAAGGACTTTGCGGCGATGGCCGACAGGTTGCGGGGCGATGTCCAGACCCTGGTCGATCGTGCATTGGCCAAGCGGGTGTCGATCTTCCTGGGTTGATCGCGCTTGGTCGGCGCTGCGCCGGGATCTCAGCGAGATGACGGAATGAAGACGCATAGGATAGAAATCGGAGACGAGGTCGTACATCAGAGCCACCCGGGCCGCTTCGAGGTTCTGAGAATCGAGCCTCGCCCCTCGATGAACGTCAACGGCCGTATTTTGACCATTCGTTCCGATGACGGTGTCGTTTTGCGTGTCCTCGACACCTCCGTCCGTGCTGTCGCCAAGAAGGACCGGCAGGGCGAACCATCCGAACTCGGCTGAGCGTTTTCACTTCGGCGTGCGTCGCCATCCTGTCGTTGGTGCCGGCGTGTACGCGTACGATTCCGGTGTATCTGCTCACGGTCGACACCCTTCGTGCCGATCACCTTTCCGTGTATGGCTACCACCGCAAGACCGATCCCAACCTGGCGAGGCTTGCCGATGACGGCACGGTGTTTCTCCACGCCTATACACCGCGCGGCAAGACCACGCCGTCGTATGCTTCGATGCTTACCGGCGTGTATCCGTACCGCCACGGCCTGAGGACCCTCGGACAGGGCTTGGCCGACGACAATGTAACGTTGGCCGAAATGCTGAGCAATGCCGGTCGCCCTTCTCACGCCTTCGTGTCGAGCACGGTCATGATCGCAAGACTCTCGAGCCTGGACCAAGGCTTCGGCGAGTGGAACGATCGCATGCCGGATCGAGAGAAAAACCGCCCTAATTTCGAACGCCGCGCACATCAAAGCGTGAACGCGATGCTCGCTTCTTTTGGCCGAGAACACGACTCCGGATTCTGGTTTCTGCACCTCATTGATCCCCACAGTCCCTATCGTCCTCCGGGATCGTTCGCGGCGGCGTTCCACGGCGGATCGAAAC